>JAVVFH010000175.1:0-7332 GCA_032250585.1 Lysobacterales bacterium | reverse complement strand
CTCCTGCATCGGTGCTCTCTTGGCGGAGCCGAATTCCGTCGACCTTGGCGCGCACCAGCGCCCGGTAGGCGAGGTAGTAGGAGAAGACTCCCAGGCCGGCGTAGTCCCCCGTATGCTCGAGATACTTGTTGAGAAACCGGCGCGCGTAGTCATCTCGGCCGCGGTGCTCCAGGTCCATCACCAGGAAAGCCATGTCATTGACGATGTCGATGCGGCGCAGGCCTTCGTCGAACTCGATGCAGTCGAAGGCACGGAAGCGCCCCTCCAGCCGCAGCAGGTTGGCCAGGTGCAAATCGCCATGGCATTCGCGCACGAAGCCGCCCGCGGCGCGCGCGGCGAAAACGGGCCGCAGCGCCTCGATCTGCCGGCTGGTCCAGTCTTCGACCCGCTCGAGCTGCGGCGGCCCGCGACGGCCCAGGTTCTCGCGCAAGTATGTGAAATTGTTCAGCACCGGCTTGCTGGCCCGCTCGGCGGCAAACGCCGCGTCGCGGTTGATGCTCGGTGCCAGGCGGTCGTGGAAGTCGGCGATCATGGCGGCCAGTTCGCGCATGTCCACCGGCCCCAGGCGCCCGGCCCGCAGGCCGTGGTCCAGCCGCGCCTCTTCCGGAAAGCGGCGCATTTTTACCGCGTAGTCGACGACGGGCTCGGCGCCGACCCGCAGGCCGGCATGCGTCCGGCCGATGGACACCACGTCCAGGTACAGCTCCGGCGCGGTGCGGCGGTTCAGGCGCAGTTCTTCTTCGCAATAGTGCTTGCGCAATGCTCGCGTCGAGAAATCCAGGAAGCCCAGGGAGACCGGCTTCTTGATCTTGTAGGCGAATTCGCCGGCCAGGATCACCCAGGAGATGTGCGTTTCGATCAGCTGGGGGGGCTCGTCGACCGCCGGCCAGGCTGCAGGATCGAGCAGTTGCCGGATCGCTTCGGCGTCGAGTTCATGCTCCATGTACCTGCCCGTGGCAGCCGGTCGCCTCAGTAGAGCGTCAGGTAATAACCGCGATAATACTGGGGCTGCAGTTTCGTGTACTGCGCGTGCAGGAACTCGACCAGGTCGATCAGCTCGGCAACCGTCATCTCCTCGCCGTATCTCGGCATTGGCGATATATCCAGGTCACGCCTCCCGGTTTCAAGCATCGCGAGGTACTTCGGGGAGATGATATGGTCGGGATTGACGATCGCGGTCAGCAGTTCCCCGTAGTTCTTCACACGGTACACTTCACCGCCGATTTCCATCTGGATCGGCGACACGAAATCGCTTGGTGGAAATTCCCTGCCCGGAATGGAATGACAGGCCTGGCAATTGAAGTCAACGAAGACCTGTTCGCCTTGCGTCGTGTCGCCCTCGGGCAGGACGAAACCCTTGGCGGCTTTCGGGTCACCGGTGCAGGCATAAAGGGCGGGCAGCAGCAGCAATGCGAGGGCACCGCGCAGCGCCTTCCTGAAACTCTGGGTCTTTGTCATCTGAAATCCTCCTCTGGCAGAAGAGACGCTGTCATTGTGCCAGAGTGCGCCGTGTGAGCATATGCGCTGGGTCATGAGTGCTCCGATTGCCGCGGGTATCCGACGTTTGCGACAGGAATTTCGAACCGCTGGTCGCAGGTGCCCACCGCCCGGCCCTGCGGATCGAACTGGCGTTCGACGAATACGACTTCGCCGTCGCGGCCAATCAGCAGCACGGTGGAGGAACGCGTGCCGTAAACCGGCGAGCGGATGAAGCTCAAGCGCGTAGTCCATTCCGGCGCCAGGGCCCGGTCGAACACCGGCGGCTCGCTGCCCGGCACCGGCTGCGGATCGCCAAGCAGCCTGAGCAGAGCCTCAGGATCGACGCGGTCCTCGCGCAGCAGCCCGGCCAGCCGTTCTTTGCCCGCGCAGACCTTCGGCCAAGGCGTGTCCAGCAGGTGATTGCTCAAACCGTGGATGCCGGCCGCCACCGGCGTTGCCGATTCCCTGCGATTGGAGGTATAAATCAGATTTTCGGCATCGCCCAGCAACAGGTTGTAAGCCCGGTAGGCAGAGGCGTTTGCCTGGATTTGCCGGGCGTAATCCAGCGGCGAGGCGTTGCCGAGCAGGTAGTCGGTGACCAGCTGTCCGCGGGAGTGATCCTGCGGCGGAGCCGACTCCGGGGGTTCGCGGTAATTGGTGATCGCGGCGAATTTTCCCTTGCGCGTGACACCGAGCCAGGTACCGCCGGCCTCCAGGTCACGACCCCCCAGTAACTGCGGGGCGTCGTCCCAGAACGCTGCCGCGGCAGTGGGTCGCGCATGGAACTCGTCACGGTTGGCCGCCAGGACCAGCGGGTAACGGGGATGAGTTCGCCAGGCAAAAAGGATCAGGCACATGGTTCGATATCATACCGCAGGCTGTCTGTGGGGGCCCGCTCTGGACCCGCGCGGTCGGACTGGTGCACTATGCGGGCTGATGTTCCCGAATCCAGGAATTGTGCCATGTATCATCCCGTCAAAACGCTGATCGCGGCCGTACTGATGCTGGGCACATCGCTGCCGCTTACCGAAACGCTGAAAGCCGCGGACGCAGCGAGCGTGCAAGCCGTCGATACCCTGTTCGCCGACTACGATACGCCGGCCTCGCCCGGCTGTGCGCTCGGCGTGATCCGTGACGGCCAATTCGTTTATCGGCGTGGCTACGGCATGGCCAACCTCGAACACGACATACCGCTTTCCTCGCGCAGCGTATTTCGCATCGGCTCCACCTCCAAGCAGTTCACCGCCGCCGCGGTCGCCCTGTTGGCCGAGGAAGGCGAGCTCTCGCTGGACGATTCGCTGCGCCGCCATTTTCCCGAATTCCCGGACTGGGCCGATGAGATCATCATTCGCCAATTGATCCATCACAGCAGCGGCCTGCGCGATTACCTGACGCTCGCTGAGCTGGCGGGGCGCGGCGGCGATGCCGATTCCTACAGCGACGAGTGGGTGCTTGAACTGTTATCCCGTCAGCAGGCGCTCAATTTTCCGCCGGGCTCGAGCTATCTGTACAGTAACTCCGGCTACCTGCTGCTGGCCCACCTGGTGCAGCGCGTGAGCGGCAAGAGCCTGCGCGAATACAGCGCCGGGCGGATTTTCGGGCCGCTGGGCATGGGCGACTCGCATTTCCACGACGACCATACCCATATCGTCCCGCACCGCGCGGCCGGCTACGCGCCGACGCATGACGGTTTCCGCATCAGCATGACCACGCTGGACATGGTCGGCGACGGCGGGGTCTACACCACCGTCGACGACCTGCTGGCCTGGGACCGTAATTTCTACGACAACCGGCTCGGCCGCGGCGGAGCAGAGCTGATCCGGCAGTTGACCACGCCCGGCAAACTGAACAGCGGCGAGCCGCTGGATTACGCCTTCGGGCTCAGAGTGCGGGATTACAGGGGCTTGCCCACGGTGAGCCACGGCGGCGCGTTCGTCGGCTTCCGGGCTGAAATGCTGCGCTTCCCGGAACAGGCTTTTTCCGTGGTCGCGCTGTGCAATCGCGCGGACGCCGATCCTGGCGCCCTGGCCCGCGCCGTCGCCGACCATCACCTCGCCGCCGAACTGGCACCACTGCCGGATACGGCTGCGGTCGCCGCAGACGAGCAGCAGCCATCGCTCAGCACCGCGGAACTGGCGCGCTACGCCGGCTATTTTTGGGAACCGGACGAAGCGATCCTGGCCCAGGTCCGGGTCATCGACGGCGAACTGTGGGCGGTACATTCGCCTCAGCGGCGAGACCGGCTGCTGCCCGTCGGACCGGACCGTTTCCGCATGACCGCTGTGCCCGGCGTCGTACTGATCGATTTCGAGATGTCGGGGGAGCGGGTCGCGCGCATGAAGCGAACCGTGAACGGCCAGCCGCGCGGCGTGTTCCGGCCGGTGCGGCTGCGCCGGGTGGTGGCCGGTGAGCTCGCGGCATACGCCGGGCGGTATTACAGCCCCGAACTGGACGTGCACTACGAGGTGACCGATGCCGGAGACAGGTTGCGGTTTTCGATCGGCGACGGCCCGGCCCACGATCTGCCGCCGGTATTTGGCGAGACCTTTGAAAATCCCGATTACGGTGCCTTCGAGTTCCGGCGCGGCGATGCGGGTTCGATCACGGGATTCGAGTTGCAGTCCGGGCGCGTACGCGGACTGGTTTTTAAACGCAGCTGAAGTGCTACTCGCCGGGCTTACTCTTCCACGACGTAATGGGCGCCTTTGCTGCGCGGGTTCAGCGACGCGGCGTGCACCACCAGCAGCGCGCTCTGCACCGCGTTGCGCAGTTCGATCAGTTCCGGGCTGACCTGGCAGTCGCGGTAGAAGGACTGGATCTCCTCGCGCAATTCCAGCAGAATCCGCCGCGCCCGAGTCAGGCGGCGCGGCGAGCGCACAATGCCGGCGTAGTTCCACATCGTGCGCTGCACCAGCTCCAGGTCCTGGCGCATCAGGGTCGGGTCGGCCTCGTTCGGTGGGCTGACCCAGGGCCGCGGCTGCGGCAAGCGGAATTCCCCGGACCGCAGATCGCGGATATCGGCCCGGGCGGTGAACTTCGCCCCGGTCAGGCATTCCAGCAGCGAGGTGCTGGCCAGGCGGTTGGCGCCATGCAGGCCGGTGCAGGCGGTCTCGCCGATGGCGCTCAGGTGCGCCACGTTGCTGCGGCCTTCGAGGTCGGTGTGCACGCCGCCGCAGGCGTAATGCGCCGCGGGCACCACCGGGATCGGCTCGCGCCGGATGTCCACGCCGTACTCCAGACAGCGCTGGTAAACGGAAGGAAAGCGCTGCACCAGAAACTCCGGGGCCAGTGCCGACAGGTCGAGGTAGACGCAGTCGTGGCCACTGGCGGCCATCTCGTGGTGAATGGCGCGCGCGACGATGTCGCGCGGCGCCAGCGAGCCGCGCGGATGCACGGCATCCATGAACGGCTCACCGCGGACGTTGACCAGCACCGCGCCTTCGCCGCGCAGCGCTTCGGTGATCAGAAAACGCGGCGCGGTGGAACTGTAGAAGACGGTCGGGTGGAACTGCACGTACTCGAGATCAATCAGGCGCGCGCCGACCCGATAGGCCATCGCGATGCCGTGGCCGACCGTACCCGGCCGGTTGGTGCTGTGCTGGAAAATCTGCCCGAGGCCGCCGGTGGCGAGCACCGTCTTGCGCGCGACCACCGCGAGGGGTCCCGCGCCGTCGCCGGGCAGCACGTAGGCGCCGAAGCAGGTCAGCGGCTCATAGCGGTCCTCCGGATTGTCGGTGTTGTGCGAGAGCGTCAGCAGATCGATGGCGACCGCGCCCTGCAGGCGGCTGATGCACGGCGTCGCGGCGACCCGCCCGGCGACCGCCGACAGGATCGCCCGGCCGGTCAGGTCCTTGGCGTGGATGATCCGGCGCGAACTGTGACCGCCCTCGCGAGTGAACTCGAGTTCGCCGCCGGCCTCACGGTCGAAACCGACCTGCAGTTCGTCGATCAGCAGTTCACGCACGGCCTGCGGACCTTCCTCGACCAGTTGCCGGACCGCCGCCGGGTTGGCCGTGCCGTCGCTGGCGTCCATGATGTCCTTGGCCAGCAGCTCCGGCTCGGTGCTGGTGTCGTAGATGATGCCGCCCTGCGCCCAGTCGCTGTTGGCCTCGGCCGGGCCGCCCAGCGACAGCAACTGGACATCCAGCCCGGCGCTGGCCGCGTGCAGCGCGTAGGCAGCGCCGGCCAGGCCCGAGCCGATCACCAGGCAGTCTGTACGAAGGGTTTCCATGGCAAGCGACGTTACCCCGATCCCGGTTGCGCGTCAAAGTCCTTGGCGGCGCCTCTTGCCGACCTCCCTTGTGGATCGGCGGCGCGGGCACCATCATGAAACATGGAGGGGCGCATCCTCGCGGCAGCGCCCGAGTCCGGACCCGAACCACAGACAGGGGCATTCCGACATGGCGACACACCCGCTGGCCGGCCAACCGGCACCGCAATCGATCCTGGCCAATATCCCGCGACTCATCAGCCAGTACTACCGCATCGAACCCGACCCCGAAGACCCGGCGCAGCAGGTCGCCTTTGGCACCTCAGGCCATCGCGGCAGCGCCGCCAACGGCAGCTTCAACGAGCGCCACGTGCTGGCGATCAGCCAGGCGATCTGCGATTACCGCCGCGCGCAGGGTATCGACGGACCGTTGTTTTTGGGCATCGACACGCACGCGCTGTCGGAGCCGGCGCTGGTCAGCACGGTGGAGGTGTTCGCCGCCAACGACGTCGAATTGCGGCTCGACCGGGAACTCGGCTACACGCCGACCCCGGTGATCTCGCACGCGATCCTCTGTCATAACCGCGAAGGCACAGCGGGCCGCGCCGACGGCGTGGTGATCACCCCGTCGCACAACCCGCCGGAAGACGGTGGCTACAAGTACAACCCGCCCCACGGCGGCCCGGCGGATGCGAAGGTCACGGCGCTGATCGAAAAGCGCGCCAATGCCCTGCTCGCCGCGCCCGGCGAGATCCGCAGAATCCCGTGGGCGCGGGCGCTGCAGGCCAACTGCGTGCGTCGTCACGACTACCTGCAACCCTACGTTCGCGACCTGGAAAACGTCGTTGACATGGCTGCGGTTCACGACGCGGGCCTGCGGATCGGCGCCGACCCGATGGGCGGCTCCGGCATTGCGTACTGGGAACCCATCGCCGAGCACTACGGTCTCGACCTGCAACGCGTCAGCGACGTCATCGACCCGTCGTTCCGCTTCATGCGCGTCGACAGGGACGGCAAAATCCGCATGGACTGCTCCTCACCCGCCGCGATGGCCGGCCTGATAAGCCTCAAAGACCGCTACGACATCGCTTTTGGCAACGACACCGATTTCGACCGCCACGGCATCGTCACGCCCGGCGCCGGACTGCTGAACCCGAACCATTACCTGTCGGTGGCCATCCACTACCTGTTCGCGAACCGTCCCGGCTGGGGCGAGCGCGCGGCCATCGGCAAGACGCTGGTCAGCAGTAGCATGATCGACCGCGTCGCAAAAGCCCTGGGACGGCGCCTGAACGAGGTGCCGGTGGGCTTCAAGTGGTTCGTCGACGGCCTGCTGGACGGTTCCTGCGGCTTCGGCGGCGAAGAAAGCGCCGGCGCGTCGTTCCTGCGCCGCAATGGCACGGTCTGGACCACCGACAAGGACGGCATCATCCTCAACCTGCTGGCGGCCGAAATCACCGCCCGCAGCGGCCGCGATCCCGGCGAGCACTACCGCGGTCTGGCGGCGCGCTTCGGCGAACCCGTTTACGAACGCATCGACGCCCCTGCCTCGCCGGCCGAAAAAGCGGTGCTCAGGGAACTGTCCAGCGAGCAGGTCACCGCCACCGAACTGGCCGGTGAACCGATCCTGCAGAAACTGACCC
>JAVVFH010000174.1:0-7336 GCA_032250585.1 Lysobacterales bacterium | reverse complement strand
GTGCTGGTGGGGGCCAACCTGATCCTGCGGGTGGAGGGCCGGCTGGCGGAAATCGCCTTGGGCGTACTCACCATTTCGCTCGGGGTGTATTCCGTCCTCAAGCCCAGACTGGGGCTGCACCTGGAAGCGCGGCACCGGGACCTACGAAACCTCCGCCGCGGCCGCCTGTTCGATGCCGCTGCGGCATTGGTGCTGGGCCGCCACGTTGCAAGTTTCGAAGGCCAGGGCCCGATGGAACTCGAGCAGATTGCGGCGGACGGCTGTGTGCCGATCGCTTTGCCGCTTGCGAAGGACGAAAGCGGAATATGGCGCTCCGACTGGGGGCCCATGCTGGAGACCCTGCGCGATTCAGGCATTCCGGTTTCTGAGCGTGCCGGGATTTTCCATGAGACGATGGCCCAGGCGCTGCTCGACCAGGCGCGGGCGATCCGCGCCGAGGTGCCGTTCGATGCCGTGGGGCTGAGCGGCGGTGTCTTCCAGAACCGCCGGCTCACCGAGCGCGTGGTTGAGCGGCTGGCCGAGCACGCCATCGAAGTCCGGTTACATCGAGGCGTGCCGGCGAACGACGGCGGCCTTTGTTTTGGCCAGGTCATCGAAGTCCTGGCGAGGCAGCTGATTCCGTGATGGCCGAAACACATTTCACACGGCCCACCTGTCCAAAGGACCCCGATAAAACCATGATTAAGGACCGATACATCAGTCTGGCCCACGGCAACGGTGGGCGGTACATGCGTGAACTCATCACCGAAATTTTTGCTCGGCACCTTTCCAATCCGGACCGGAAGCACTCGCTGAACGTGACGCTGGACGCCGCGCCGATTCCGCTAGACGCCGGGGAGCCCTACATGACCACCGACGGCTTCATTGTCCAGCCGCTGGAATTCCCGGGCGGTGACATCGGCTCGCTGGCCGTTCACGGCACCGTCAACGATCTCGCGGTCAGCGGCGCGCGGCCCCTGTACCTGTCGCTGAATGCCTTCATCGAAGAGGGTCTGGAAATCACGACGCTGGAACGCATCGTGGCCAGCTTGGGCAAAGCGGCCCGGGCGGCCGGCGTGCAGGTCGTGGCCGGTGACACCAAGGTGCTGCCGCGCGGCGAGGGCGGCGGGCTCTACCTTGCCACCACCGGCATCGGTCTGCGTGCACCGGGTGTCGACCTGGGCATGCATCGCATTGTCGCCGGCGACTGCCTGCTGGTCAGCGGTCCGGTCGGTGACCACGGCATCGCGGTAATGCTGGCGCGCGAAGAGTTCGAGATTCGCGGTGACGTGCGCTCGGATTGTGCCTCGGTGATCGACCTGGCGGCAGCTGCCATGCGTAGCGAGGGCCTGCGTTTCATGCGCGATCCGACCCGTGCCGGCCTGGTCGGCGTCAGTTACGAGATCGCGCAGCACGCCGGTTTTACCGTGCGGTTGCGCGAGACCGACGTGCCGGTGCGCGACCCGGTGCGGATGGTCTGCGAAATGCTCGGTTACGATCCCTATTACCTGGCCTGTGAAGGCCGGGTCGTGGCCGTGGTCGCCGCGGCGCAGGCCGACGAAGTGCTCGCGGCCTGGCGTGAACTGCCGGGCGGCGAGGAGGCGGCAGTGATCGGCAGCATCGAACCGGGCGTGTCGCGCATCGTGCTGGAAACCGCGCTCAGCGGCGAGCGCATTCTCGAGGATCTGGAAGAGGACCCGCTGCCGAGAATCTGCTAGCTGGCTGCCCCGCACATCGTGTCGGCAACTCCGTGGGGGCAGCGCGTGTGTGGGAGCGGCTTCAGCCGCGATTTTCAGCCGTCCGAGTCGGAGGCGCAGTCGTCTGTCGATCTTTCCGGTAACCGGTAATTGTCCGGCCCCAGGATTTCCTGGATGCGTCGCAGGGCCGGCTCGATGGCGTCCCAGTGGGCGTCGGCCGCGACGGCATTGAAGGCCTCGGCCTTATCGTCCTCGCGGCTATAGCGCCAGGCGTGAACCTTGGTCGGTTTGAAGGAAAAAGCCTGCATGATGGCGTTCAAGTGCTCTTGCTGGTCGTCCACCGCCACGACCAGCGTCGGGAACGCCTCACCGCTGCGGTGTAACAGTTCATTCAGCATCGCGCCCTTGTCCTGGCCGCTAACGAAGTACACGCCGTCTTCGTAGTGCACGGGGCTTGCTGCGCCCTCCGGCGTAAACGGCCGCGGGTAGCCACGCTGGGGTGCCCAGGCGCTGGGCCAGAAGGCCATGCCGTTGCGGCGCAGCTCACGGAAGGTTTGCAGGCGGTACTCGGGGCCGCGCGAGGTGAGGGCGATGACCTTCAGGCCGGCGTCCTGCATGCGGCGCAGCTGTTCGGCCGCGTTGGCCTGGGTCGGGCGCATCGCGCTGGCGTGAAACAGGGCGCCCTGGACGGCAAAGTGGTCGTCGACCCTCAGGGCGTTGCAGTCGTCTTCGCCAGCCAGTGCCGTCTGCCAGTAAAACCATTGATCGGAGCCCAGGTCCTGCTCCATGACCAGCAGCGTGTTATCGATGTCGAGCGCGACCAGCACCTTGTCGCCGCCATAGGTGTCGGCGAGGTCCAGCGCGAGCTCGGTCACCAGCTGTAATTCGTCGGTTGTACCGAGAAGGTTCTGCGCCGGCGGCGGTGTTCCTGCAACGGCAGTCCGGGAAGCCGGCGAAGTAGCGCAGGCCGCGAAGAGGGTCATGAAGCCGATCAGGCTGTAAACTCTCAGTACTCGAATGTACATATTTCCCGTTCCCCTTTGAATTCCCTGTCCCGGAATGCCGACTACTTTGCCAGCGTAAACGCTTCAGGGCAATCGGTTTTCGTTGATTAAGAAAGGCGCATCACCTAGAATTGCCGCCCTTGCGGCGAGCCGGCCAGGCGCTCGTACAGGCGCCCCCGGACGTGGGTGTCCGCGGTCTTCGCTCGCAGTCTTCGCTCGAACGGAAAACACATTTATTCAGCCGTTTGGCCGGAACAGCGTAAAATCGAATGCCAGGTTAATGGAGAGGTGCCGGAGTGGTCGAACGGGCTCGCCTGGAAAGTGAGTGTACGGTGTTGAGCCGTACCGAGGGTTCGAATCCCTCCCTCTCCGCCATATTTTCTCATAAAAACAAACACTTAATCGATATTTTGAGCTATCACTCAAATCCCTCGGTACGGTCCAAATTGCGGACTCCTTTCAAGCTGTTGGCTGCATGATAGATGCGGTTTCGACGTCATCAGCAGGCACCGAGATAGCCGCGATTCCAGACACGATACAGGGAGACTTGGGTGGCGCTACTATTCACTCCGGCAGTAACTGGGGCCGAGCTTCCATCAGACAATTTCAGTCCTCTCGATCAATCCCGTCACGTAGATCCAGCCCGCGTGGTCTTGGCCCGTCCGCGCATGTTCGCGGATCAGTTCGACGGCTTTGGCCGTGCGCTGCTCACCCTCGCAGACCAGTTCGAGTTTCACCTCGGTGATGACCTTCTGGCCGATTTCCACCGAATACCGCTGTTCCTTGGTGTCCAGCGCCTTCAGCAGCCCCTGGACGTCGATCACGGTGAGGTCGCGATAGCCCGCTTGGTACAGCGCGCCGACGACGTCCGCGATCCGGTTGCGATGGATGAATGCCTTTACTTCCCGGATGTTGTCGCTCATGGTGACTTCTCCTTGCGTTGTTCGACCCATTCGTAGATCACCGGCAGCAGCACCAGCGTCAAGAGGGTCGAGGTGATCAATCCACCGATCACGACGGCTGCCAGCGGGCGCTGGGTTTCCGCGCCGACGCCCGAGGACAACAGCATCGGGATCAGGCCGAGAATGGCCACGCTGGCGGTCATCAGTACCGGGCGCAAGCGCAGCTCCGCGCCCCGCCGTACCGCTTCCGCCACGCTCAGGCCCGACTCGCGCTGCTCATTGATGAAGCTGACCAGGACGATGCCGTTCAGCATCGCGACGCCGAACACGGCGATGAAACCGATGGCGGACGGGACCGAGACATACTGCCCACTGATGAACAGCGCCAGCAGCCCGCCGATGGTCGCGAACGGCACATTGGCGATGATCAGGGTGGCGTATTTCACCGAGTTGAACGCTGTGTACAGCAGCACGAAGATGAAGAAGATCGTCAGCGGCACGATCAGCGACAGGCGCGCCAGCGCCCGCTGCTGGTTCTCGAACGCCCCGCCCCACTCGATCCAGTAGCCGGGCGGTAGGTCGATTTCCGCTTCGATCCGCTCGTTCGCATCCTGCACGAAGCCGTCCACGTCGCGGCCGCGCACGTCCATCTGGATCACCGCGTAACGCTGCAGTTGCTCGCGGCGGATGAAGGAGTAGCCCTCGGCGACGCTGACATCGGCAACCTCGGCCAGCGGAACGATGGCGCCGGTGGCGGTTCGCAGCGGTATTTTGCGGATCGCCTCCACGGATGCCTTGGAGCTGTCCTGCAGCCGGGCCGTGATGTCGAAACGCCGCACGCCGTCGATCAGCGTCGAGACGGGCTCGTTGCCGATGCCGGTGCGCACCACCGACAGCACGTCGTCGGCGTTGAGGCCGTAACGCGCGAGCTGATCGCGATTGACCTCGATGCGAATCTGCGGCTTGCCCACATTGGCCTCCAGCGACAGATCCGCCACCCCAGCGACGCCATCGATCACCTCCTTGATCTCGGCGCTCAGGCGGTCGAGTTCGGCCAGGTCCTCGCCGTAGATCTTGGCGGCCAGCGTGGCGCGAACACCCGAGATCAGTTCCTCGACGCGCATCTGGATGGGCTGGGTGAAGGCGATGACGGCAGTCGGCACGACCCGCTCGAGTTCCTCGCGCATGGCGTCGGCCAGCTCGCCGATGTCACGGCCGTCCTGCCACTCGCTTTTGGGCTTCAGCTCGGTGTAGATTTCCATGTAGTTAACATCGGCCGTCTCGCCTTTTTCGGCCCGGCCGATCATCGCCACGGTGGTGACGACTTCCGGAAACTGCCCCAGGGCATTCTCGATGTCCTTGGAGATTTCGATGGATTGCTCCAGCGAAGTCGACGGTATCGAGGTCACGCGCCACATGATCGAGCCCTCCTGCAGCTGCGGCATGAACTCCTTGCCCAGAAATGGAAACAGCGCGAGGCTGAACAGCAACAGCGCCAGGGCGCCTCCGACCACCGTCTTCTTGTGCTCCAGTGACCAGGCCAGCAGCGGCAGATAACGCGCCTTGATGGTGCGCACCAGCCAGGTGTCCCGTTCCTGTTTCGGCTTCAGGATCAGCGCGGCGAGTACCGGGATCAGGGTCAGGGTGAGCACCAGCGACCCCGCCATCGCGAAGCTGATGTTGAACGCCATGGGCTTGAACAGCTTGCCTTCCAGGCCTTCCAGCGCGAACAGCGGGAGGAACACCACGATGATGATCAGGATGGCGAAGGCGATGGGGTTGGCCACTTCCCGCGCCGCCGTCAGCACGGCCCGGGTGCGGTCGACCGGGCCCCCGTGTTCGCGCCGCTCGGCCATGATGCGAAAGGCGTTCTCGACCATGACCACCGCGCCATCGACCATCATGCCGATACCGACCGCCAACCCGGCCAGCGACATCAGGTTGGCCGACAGGCCGGCTTGCCCCATGCAGATGAATGCGATCAGCATGGCGAGCGGCAGCGCCGAGATCACCACCAGTGCGGAGCGGATCTCGCCCAGAAACAGGAACAGCACGACGGCGACCAGCAGCGAACCCTCGATCAGGGCCTTCACGGCCGTCCACACGGCCTTGTCGACCAGCTCGGTGCGCTCGTAGATCGGCCGCAGCACCACGCCGTCCGGCAGGGACTGCCCGACGATAGCCACTTTCTGCTTGACCGCATCGACCACCTGCGCGGCATTTTCTCCGATGCGCGACAGCGCCATGCCGAGCACGACCTCCTTGCCGTCACGGGTGACGGCGCCGAAGCGCAGGGCGTTGCCGGTCTGGATGTCGGCCACATCGCGCAAAAACACCGGCGTGCCGTCCTCCACCTTGACCACCATCTCGCCGATTTCATGGCTGTCCTCGACCAACCCGAGTCCACGCACCAGAAACTGCTCGGCCCCCTGGTTGATGTACTGCCCCCCGACCTGGCGGTTGTTGTTTTCGATGACGCTCATGATGTCGGTCAGGCTGAGTTCGAACTTGATCAGGCGCAGCGGATCGATCACGACCTGGAACTGCTGCTCCTGTCCGCCCCAGGACATCACGTCGTCCACGCCCGGCGCGGTGCGCAGGATCAGCCGCACGCTCCAATCCTGCAGGGTGCGCAGGTCGCGGTCGCTGATGGCTTCGGCCAGCGCCTCGTCGGCGCGCTCCAGTGTGTACCAGAACACTTGGCCGAGGCCGGAGGTGTTGGGCCCCATTTCCGGCGTGCCATAGCCTTCGGGGATGCGGTCGCCCACTTCCAGCAGCCGTTCCATCACCAGGCGGCGCGCGAAATAGATGTCCATGTCGTCCTCGAAATAGACCGCAACGTAGGACAGGCCGAACAGACTGACCGACCGGATCTGCTGCACGCCGGGCAAGCCGGCCATGCCCGATTCGATCGGGAACGTCAGCAGTTCTTCTGTGTCTTCCGCCGCGAGACCCGGGGACTCGGTATAGATGTTGACCTGTACCGGCGTGACATCCGGGAAGGCGTCGACCGGTACCGTCGTCACGGCCCGCCAGCCCATGAAGGCAACCACGCCGAAGATGATCAGCACCAGGAACTTGTATCGCAGCGAGGCTTCCACCAGTTTTTCGAGCATGTTGTTCTCCTAGTGGGCGTCGCCGATCGACGACTTGAGCAGCAGGGACTTGAGATGGAACACGCCCTCGACCGCGTAGCTGTCGCCTTCCTCGAGGCCGGCGAGAACGACCGTCCAACCACCCACCGAGGGCCCCGTCTCGACCGCCTGCGGATGGAATTCCTGGCCGCCTTCGAGCTTGAAGACAGCCGGCACGCCCTGGATGAGCGTCAGGGATTCGTCGGGCACGGCCAGTTGCGGCCGACCCGGACCTACCCGGATTTCCGCCTCCGCAAACTGGCCTGGATGGAGCCGGTCGGCGGTGTTTTCGACGGCGATGCGCACGCCCTGCGTGCGTGTGGTTTCGTTCAGCCGGTGATGAAGCTGCACCACCGTGCCTTCGAGCCAGTCGCTGCGGTTGACCGATACACGGGCCGGGTCGCCGACTTCGATCGATGCCAGCGCGGCGGGCGTGACGCTGGCCTCCACCCAGAGCACGGATTCATCGCTGATGGCGAACAGGACGCACCTGGGTTCGACCAATTCCCCGACGATAAAGTCGTCCCGCAGCACGGTGCCGGCCAGCGGTGCCAGCAGGTCGAAGTCACCGTTTGCCCTGGATGCGTTGCCGGGTTGGAGCAGCTCCAGCGCCTGCGCTT
>JAVVFH010000173.1:0-7346 GCA_032250585.1 Lysobacterales bacterium | reverse complement strand
CCAGGTCAAAACCCGGCTCTCCGGGTCCAGCTTCCAGATGCCGAGATTCAACAGCCGCTGCGCGGTGCGCAGATTGGCCTGCTGCTCGCGCAAGGCGTCGTTGGCGTCGGCCAGTTCCTGCGAACGCAATAGGACGTCCAGTTCCGGTTGGGCTTCCGGATTCTCAAGATCGGCAAGTATTCGCTCGTGCGCCGGAGCCTTTGACCGAAACAGCCGGGTGACGTCTTCGACCCGGTGAATAATGAAGAGGATATCGCCCCTGGAGTTTTTGACCGGGGAGTTGACCGTGCTCCAGTAGCGCTCTTCGAAGCCCCCGCCCCGGGAGGATGGTCGTGGAATGGGGTGCCGCTGCACACCCATCACGTGGCTGATGCCTTCTTTACGCACACGCTGCAGTGAGCGGCGCAGGTTACGGGTGCTGTCCGCCGGCGGCTGGTCGGGATCGTCCGGAAAAATCTCGAAGAAGTTGCGGCCTATGATCCCGTCGCGACGGGTCATCGTCGCTGCGAGGTAGGCATCGCTGACGGCCACGATTCTGTAATTAGCCGGATCGAGCACCAGGATTTTGCTGGGCACTGCCCGGAACACTTGTTGAATCTGCCACCGGGCCTGTTCGGCTTCGCGGCGAAGCCGCTGCTCGATCTTCAGCAACAAGCGGTTCTTGCGTTCCAGCCCCACCAGGGGGGACACGTCGCGCGCGCACACGAGCTCCGCCTTCAGACCCTGCCAGTCGATGGTGTGTGAGACGATATCGACGTGTATTTCTTTGCCGCTCTTCAAACGGTGACGCCATACACCCGCATGGTCGAAACCCGCCGTGACCGACCGGACATTCTTCCGCAAGGCCGGGATCTCTTCTGCCGGACGGATATCCTCCAGGGTCATGGTCAGAAATTTCTGGCGCGAATAACCGTATTTGAGGATCGCCGCCTCGTTGACCTCGAGAAATTTCAGGCTTTCAGTATCGTAGACCCACATGGGGTCGGGGTGGTTGTGGAAGGTCGCTGCACGCAACGGGTCATCGTTCATCGAGCCTGCTCCTGCCGCCCCCTGGCGGCGGGGGCATGTATCCCTGGGCCCATGGTACATCAAGCTCACTGCAATCTTGTATACTTGCACCGGATCGGCCGCCGGCAGGGAGCTGGGTGCGTGCAGCGCCGACTGATCAAAAATGGCCTGTGAAGGAACACAGGAAAGGAGCGGTAATGAGTAAGGGCATTATTCTGGTGGTCGACGATCAGCCATTGATCGTGAAGTTGGTGGTTGCGGTTCTCGATGACGTGGGGCTCGACATCATGTTCGCCGGCCATTCCCGCCAGGCCATGGATCTGGCGGCTGAACATCGGGATCGAATCCGCCTGCTGATCACTGACTTGAGGATGTCCGGCATGGACGGCGAGGAACTCGCCCGGGAAATATCACTGCATTGTCCCGACTTGCGCGTTCTATTCATGTCCGGCGAGGCGATCAGCGACGTCGATCTCGCAGAAGGGCCCCGCCGCGATTTCATCGCTAAACCATTCGCTCCGGCGGAACTGGTCCGGCGGGTTGAAGCGCTGCTGAGTGAATCGACTCAGTAAGAGTTGATCTTTTCGTCAATTCCCTGAAACCCTTATGGTTGACCGGCAGCAGGTGCTTGCGCATCAGCTGTTCCACTGGTTCGGGGCAGCGGTTAGGATTTGCATGACATGTCAGTGAATAAACCACCCCTAACCGACCCCGAATCGGTGGTGAACCGTGGCGCGAACCCGACCTTTCGCGACATATGGATCAGGCTGTTGCTGTACCCGACGCACTCGCTGCCGACGGCGCTGGCCCCGGTGCTGGTGGGCGTCGGATTGGCGCTGCGCAATGAGGTCTTCGCGCCTGTTCCCGCGCTGGTGGGCTTCCTGGGCAGTTGGCTGATTCATGTTGCCGGCGTCTTCGCCGACAACCACGAACTGCTGCGCAAGCACCCGGGGCTGGGAGAGCACCCTGAACTCGAGCGGGCCGTCCGGCAAGGAACTCTGCGCCTGTCCACGCTCAAGTTGGCCATTGGTGGATGCCTCGTACTGGCGGTCGCGGCAGCGCCTTATCTTTACCGGATCGGCGGAGCGCCGGTGCTTGCCTTTGGAGCGCTCGGTATCGCGCTCAGCCTGTCCTACAACGCGGGCCCCTGGGCCTATGTCCGGCGCGGCCTGGCCGATCCCATATTTCTGCTGATGTTCGGCGTGGTGGGGGTGGTTGGAAGCTATTACATCCAGGCCGCGGCGGCGTCGGGGTCCTCCGGTTTCCGGGAATTGTTTATGTCGATGCCACTTGCCGCTTATGTGCTTGGCCTGCCGGTCGGGGCGATCGTCACGACGGTCATGCTCATCGATGACATCCGCGACTGCCACTTCGATGAAAAGAAAGGCTGGAAGACCACCGCCGTGCGATTGGGTGCGAATTTCAATCGCGCCGAGATCGCCGTGCTCGTTGCCCTTGCCTACGCGGCTCCTTTGGTCTTCTGGGTGGCGCTGGATTTCGATGCCTGGATTCTGTTGCCGCTCGTTTCCGCGCCATTTGCCTGGTTGAACGTCCGGGGTGTGCAGCGCACGGCATCGCGAGCCGAACTGCTGCCGATGACGCCGCGAATGGCCATGCTGGCATTGACGTACGCCGCGCTGCTGGCCGTGGGAGTTGCCTGGTCCTGAGTAGCCGCGTCACGCACTAAATGAACGAGAATAACGAAAGGGCTGATATGGAGCTATTTGCGCCGGTTGAAATGATGTTCTGAAAGTTCCTTGATTCTGCGGCGCATTTCGTCGGCGCGCCGCAGCCACCGCCAAACGATCCGGAGTGAACCATGTTGAATCTGAATACGAAAAAGCTGAGTCGTTTGCTGCTGTCAGGCTTCTTTCTGCTGCCATCGATCCCATGGGCGCAGGAGGAACAAAAACCGACCCTGTCGCTGGAGGAAATCGTCACCCTCAGGCAAGTCGACAAGGCCGTTATCAGTCCGAACGGTGAGGCGGTCGCCTACCTGTTGTCGGTGCCGCGAACGCCGTACGCAGACGAAGACGGGCTGCCCTGGATGCAATTGCACGTGGTCAGCGTGGACGGTCGATCGCGCCCTTACTTTACCGGCGAAGTGAACGTTACGGACGTGGCCTGGTTGGGCGACGGCAACGATCTGCTGTTCCTGGCGAAGCGGGACGCCGAAGCGGAGTTTGCAGACATTTACCGGAAGCGCCTGGATGGCGGCGCGGCGCCGCCCCACGAGATCGACCACGCGGCGCGAATGGACGAGGTCACGGTCGAGGTCAAGTGAAAATGCAGCCGGAGGGCTGATCTCGCGCTGCCCGGTGGCCAAGCCGGTTTCGCCCTCTGGACCTGCAGCCGATCGTGACTTTGACCTGAGGCATGGAAAAAATCTGCCGAAGGGCTTATGTTCAGGGAACAGACTGCCGTCGAGTGAGGTGAACGACATGAGCAATGGTAACAATCCGATTCAGGTTGGCGCTCCGGACCCGGAACTCAAGACCTCGCCGATCCTGGAAGAGTACGACGAGGACGTGCCCGTCCTGACACAGCAGTATGACGAGTTGCCGGTTTGCTATTTCAACGACGTGCCCTACGAATCCGGCAGCTTCGTCTGCAGCGGCAGCGGCGAACTGCTCAAGTGCGAAAAAGGGGTCTGGGTAAACGAGGGCGGTTGCGACCCGGATAATCCCTAGGAGTTTGTCCAGTCCAGCACGACCTTGCCCGCTTCGCCACTTTCCATCGCGTTGAAGCCCTGCTGGAAATCCGTGAAGGGCAGGCGGTGGGTGATGATCGGCGCGAGATCCAGCCCGCTTTCGATGAATACCGACATCTTGTACCAGGTTTCGTACATTTCCCGGCCGTAGACGCCGCGGATCGTGATCATGTTGAAGATCACTTTTTCCCAGTCGATGGCGCAGGCCTTGGCGGGAATGCCTAGCACCGCGACCTTCCCGCCGTGGCAGAGGTTGTCGAGAATGTCCTGGAAGGCGGCGGGCGCGCCGGACATCTCCAGCGCGACGTCGAAACCCTCGCTCATCCGCAGTTCTTTCTGCACGTCCGCGAGCGCTTCCCTGGTGACATTCACGGTGTGCGTGGCGCCCAGTTTTCTGGCCAGTCCGAGGCGGTAATCGCTGAGATCGGTAATCACCACGTTGCGCGCCGCCGCGTGGCGGCAGACCGCCGCGGCCATGCAGCCGATGGGCCCGGCGCCGGTGATCAGCACATCCTCGCCGAGCAGGCCGAATTGCAGCGCCGTGTGGACCGCGTTACCGAACGGGTCGAAAATGGCGGCGATGTCCAGGTCGATGCCCGCACGATGCTCCCAGACGTTGGACATCGGCAGCGAAATATATTCGGCGAAGGCGCCGGGGCGGTTGACTCCGACGCCCGAGGTGTGTGCGCACAGGTGCCGGCGGCCCGCCATGCAGTTGCGACAGCGCCCGCAGACCACGTGGCCCTCGCCGGAAACGATCTGCCCGGGATGAAAGTCATTGACGTTGGCGCCGACCTCGACGATCTCACCGACGAATTCATGGCCCACCACCATCGGCACCGGAATGGTTTTTGCGGCCCAGTCGTCCCACTGGTAGATGTGCAGGTCGGTACCGCAGATGGCGGTGCGCAGCACCTTGATCAGGACGTCGTTCATGCCGATGCCGGGTACCGGCACGTCTTCCAGCCAGAGCCCTTTACCCGCTTCGCGCTTGACCAGTGCTTTCATGTGGTTCTCCATAAACGGCAGGTTCAGCCAAGTTGAAGTCGTTCGAAGCGGCCAGGCTGGAAAAACGGCCGCTGCGTTGCGAATCGGGCTCAGCTGGCGGGATCTTCCACCGGGGCCAGGTCGGTGAGCTCTTCGTCGGTGAACAGCCGGGACCGGATCACGAACCGGAGTCCGAGCGGGATTTCCGCTGAAAAACTGGCGCCCCGGCCCTTGACCACGTCCACGGTGAGCCGCGTGTTTTGCCACAGCTCGAACTGGTCGCGGGCCATGTAGAACGGACAGCCATGGATTCGCCCCAGCAGCACGTCGCTGTCGCCCAGTCGGAACTCTCCCGACGGAAAGCACATCGGTGAAGATCCGTCACAGCAGCCACCGCTCTGATGGAACATCAGTTCGCCGTGTTCCTCGCGCAGTCGGTCCACGACGTCGCGGGCGCGTTCGGTGATGTCGACGCGGCGAGCCACCTAGAAGAAACCCATCGGGTTCTTGTCGAAAGATATCAGGACGTTCTTCGTGTGCCGGTAGTGATCGAGCATCATCTTGTGGGTTTCGCGGCCGATGCCCGACTTCTTGTAGCCGCCGAAGGAGGCATGCGCGGGGTACAGGTGGTAGCAGTTGACCCAGACGCGACCCGCCTGGATGCCGCTGATAAAGGCCTTGCCCTGGTGGATGTCCCGCGTCCAGATACCGGACCCCAGCCCGTAGATGGTGTCGTTGGCGATGGCCAAGGCTTCGTCGTCGTCCGTGAAGGTCGTTACGCTGACGACCGGGCCGAAGATCTCTTCCTGGAACACGCGCATCCCGTTGTGTCCCTTGAACACCGTTGGCTGGATGTAATAGCCGTCGGGATACTCGTCCACGCTTGCGGCTGCGCCGCCGATCAGCACCTCGGCGCCTTCCTGCTTGCCGATATCGAGGTAACTCAGGATTTTTTCGTACTGGTCGCTGGACGCCTGCGCGCCCATCATCGTCGACGGGTCGAGTGGATCGCCCATCTTGATGGCTGCGACGCGCTTCAATGCACGCTCCATGAAATCGTCGTAAATTGATTCGTGGATCAGGGCGCGCGACGGGCAAGTGCAGACCTCGCCCTGGTTGAGCGCGAACATGACAAAGCCCTCAATGGCCTTGTCGAGGAATTCGTCGTCCTGCGCCAACACGCTGGGGAAGAAAATATTCGGCGACTTGCCACCCAGTTCCAACGTGACCGGGATGATGTTTTCGGAGGCGTACTGCATGATCAGCCGGCCGGTGGTGGTCTCGCCGGTGAAAGCGACCTTGGCGATGCGTGGCGAGGACGCCAGCGGTTTGCCGGCTTCGATGCCGAAGCCGTTGACGACGTTCAGCACGCCGGGCGGCAGTAAATCACCGATCAGTTCCATCAAAACCAGGATGGAGGCCGGTGTCTGCTCGGCCGGCTTCAGCACCACGCAGTTGCCGGCAGCCAGCGCGGGGGCCAGTTTCCAGGTCGCCATCAGGATGGGGAAATTCCAGGGGATGATCTGGCCGACCACCCCGAGAGGTTCGTGGATTTCCATCGACACCGTGGAGGCGTCCAGGTCCGCGACATCGCCGGCCTCGCCGCGGATGACGCCGGCATAGTAGCGGTAGTGGTCGATGGCCAGCGGCAAGTCCGCCAGAAGGCATTCGCGGATGGATTTACCGTTGTCCCATGTCTCCACCGCGGCAAGCCGCTCGAGGTTCTGCTCGATGCGGTCCGCGATTTTTAGCAGGATGCCGCTGCGCTCCGCTGCCGAGGTTCGCGCCCAGGCAGGAAAGGCAGCCTGGGCGGCTTCGATGGCCAGGTCGATGTCCGCCGCTCTGGAGCGCGGAATGTCACAGAAATCTGCACCGTCGACCGGCGAAGGATTTGCAAAATACTCTCCACCGACGGGCGGCGTCCATTCGCCGTTGATGTAGTTTTCGTAACGGGTTTTGAATTCCGGCCTGGCTGCAGTCATTTCGCTGATCCTCTGGATGGAAAATTCACGGACGGGTCCTGTTCCATACTACAGATTGCGCACCCGGCTTCAAGCGCCGGCATCGAATTCGCGTTTTTTGCATTTGGGCTCTCGATTCACTACATTGTACGCGACCCGCCCGGGCCCCCTTTCCCGTTTTTCCACCCACCTGTTCGGGGAGCTGCAAGACCGATGAAATTTGGCATCCGCTTTATCGACTACCTGGGTACCATTCGCCAGCGCGTCGAATTGACCGTCCTTGCCGAGAAGGCCGGCTTCGAGTTCGCCTGGTATCCCCACGACACCTTCATGCACAACACATGGGTGATCACCGCCGCGGCGGCGCTGCAGACTTCGAAGATCAAAATCGGCAGTGTGGGTACCAATCCCTTCACCACCAATCCCGCGGAGATCGCGACATACATAGCCTCGCTGGATGAGCTGTCCGGCGGCCGCGCAGTATTGGGACTTGGCCTGCATACCCATGAAATGGTCGAATGGACGGGCACCGACGCCAGCCATTCGATCGAGGCAACGCGGGAGGCGACGGAAATCATTCGGGCTTTGCTGCGCGGCGAAGTGGTCGACTATCAGGGCGCACATTTCCAATGGAGCGACCAGTGTTATCTGCGCATGAAACCGGTGCGCGCCGAAGTGCC
>JAVVFH010000172.1:0-7396 GCA_032250585.1 Lysobacterales bacterium | reverse complement strand
CGGCGTTCCCCCGGCATCACATTGACCAGAGTGCGTGAATTCCTCGAATATTCCGGCGCGAGTGACCACCCGGGCGGAATGCCGACGGTGAGTTCGTAGCCATTCTTGCCGATATCCAGCTTCAGGGGTTTGCGCTCCGGGTCCTGCGCCGAGGCGGCCAGCGTGAAACAAAGCCCCAGGCAAAGCGCCAGGCCGGCTAAATGGAATTTGAGCCTTGACATGATATTCCTCCATGAATGAAGAGAGGGAATGCGGCCGGCTGATCATTGACCCTTCTTGCTTCGGGGTAGTGATTCCGGGCGGGGCGGGACGAAAATACCCTGCGTCCGGCTGGAACGATTTGCTCCAAAATTCCTGACACGATTACCGTGCTCCCTCATGAATTGCAGACCGGATACTCAACCAGCTGCCTGTCTCTTCCCATTATAGACAATGGATCGGAATCTTGCCGGCGGCGGGGGCTGGAATCGTTCATTCGTCACCCGGGGAACTTATGCCGCGCTTTCGGAATGCTGGGGGCTGAAGGATCTGTTGATCAGCACCGCTCTGTGCCACGGGGGCGTCCCACTCGGGACCCGGGTACGCAACGCGGTCATGTCCGCCGGGGAACTGGGCATGCCCGTGGGCCCCATCCGGATGGCTCAGCCCGGGTTCGGGCGGCGAAGCGGCGCTCGATCTGCGCACCATGCCCGCGCTGGCCGTTCACCACCGGATGACGATCGAGGAACTCGCCGATCGCCTGTTCCCCTATCTCACGATGGTCGAAGGCCTGAAGCTCGCGGCGCAGACCTTCAGCAGGGATGTGAAGCAACTGTCCTGCTGTGCCGGGTGAGATCCGGAATCGCACGGGCTTTAACGAGAACTGAAACGATCCGGCGCGCGCAGGTGTCGAACACGGAATGAAGCGTTATCGGGCCGGCATCGAGGACGCCATGGAGGCCTTCGAAAGACTTCGTCATGTGTGAGGGCAAGCTATGCGAGGAACGATCGGTCCGGTGTTTATACTGGACCGTATAAACCCGAACAGGACTGATCTCACCCGCAAGATTCACCAATGAGGACCTGAAATTGAGCTTTCGTAAGAACAAACAGAGCATTATGGTTTTTTTTAATGGAATATCTCTGGTTACACATTTGTCTTATCCGGATTCAGCTAAATGACCGAATCCAGCTACACGCCGCCGAAAGTCTGGGAGTGGACGCCGGGCAACGGCGGCAAGTTCGCCAACATCAACCGCCCGACCGCCGGGCCGACGCACGAGAAGAAATTGCCGGTCGGCAAGCACCCGCACCAGCTCTACTCGCTGGCCACGCCCAACGGCGTCAAGGTAACGGTGATGTTCGAGGAGCTGCTGGCGCGCGGCTTTTCAGACGCCGAGTACGACGCCTGGCTGATCGACATCAGCGAGGGCGACCAGTTCGGGTCGGGTTTCGTCGAGATCAATCCCAACTCCAAGATCCCGGCCCTGGTGGACCACAGCACCGAGCCTTCCATGCGGCTGTTCGAATCCGGTTCCATCCTGCTCTACCTGGCCGAGAAATTCGACGCGTTCCTGCCCACCGACCGCCATGCGCGCACCGAGTGCCTGAACTGGCTGTTCTGGCAGATGGGCAGCGCACCCTACCTGGGCGGCGGCTTTGGTCACTTCTACGCCTACGCGCCGGAGCCGATCAAGTACTGCATCGACCGCTACACGATGGAAGCCAGGCGCCAGCTCGATGTGCTGGACCGGCACCTGACCGACCACGAATACATGGCCGGCGGCGATTACACCATCGCCGACATGGCGATCTGGGCCTGGTACGGCCAGCTCGCGCTCGGCAGGCTTTATGACGCGGCGGAGTTCCTGCAGGTCGATAGCTACGCAAATGTCCAGCGCTGGAGCAAGACGATAGACGCCCGTCCCGCGGTGCTGCGCGGGCGCATGGTCAACCGCTCGTTCGGCGACCCGGCGATGCAGTTGCTCGAGCGCCACGCCGCCGGCGATTTCGAAACGGAAACCCAGGACATGATCGGCGGTAACTCGTCCTCGTGAACCCGGGTTCGTGCTGAACGCGCCGGCCACGCCGCCGTGCCGGGATGGCTGGACTTGGCGACATCGAGACCTGCCCGGAGTGCGGCGGCAAGCTCCGGGTTATCGCCTGCATCGAGGATCCGGCGCTGATGGCCAAGATCCTCAGTCACGTCCGACGGCGCCAGGCCCTGGCCGGCACAACGGCCCGCGGGCCGCCGACTGAATCAATCTGCAGACTGCACCTCACATAGAGCGAATGGGTGTTGCACCCAGAGTGAATTTCGGCCTGGGACCGGGACCTGGAGAGCGCGGGGTCAATCCCCTGCCAAAAAGCCGGTTCTTTCGCCCCGTTCTTTCGCATTTCGTGCAAAATGACTGCTGATCAACAGACTTTAAGGTCTGTCGCTACTTGCCGGAATTGGCGAATACCTGGGTTAAAATTCCTATCCGCACCAGGCGGTTTCCGCTTGCATAGAGGACTTTCACGATTTCACCCGGGAGTGTAGATCGGTGAGCAACATACGAAAAGTTTGCTGGCGCGTGCGACTCAAGGCGCCCGCAGAGCGCGTCTACTAATTTCTGAGCACGGATGCCGGGCGGGAGAAGTTCTGGGCCGAGAAGTCCGCCCAGCGGGGCGAGACGATAAGGCTTTTGTTTCCCAATGGCATGGAAACCGATTGCCGACTATTAGGCTGCGAGCCCTGCGCCATGATCCAGGTGCAGTATTTCGACGCGGTGACGACCTTCTCGATCGACGAGAGGCCCCGGGCGACGGTGCTGACCGTCGAAGCGCTCCCCCCGGCGGACGACTTTGAGGAAGTGCTTGCCGGCTGGGTCTCCGTGCTGCTTACCCTGAAGGCTGCTTGCGATCACGGCATAGACCTTCGCAATCACGATCGCGAAGCTTCCTGGGACCAGGGCTATGTCGAAAACCAGGCTGCCCGGCGGGAACCGCTCCAGGAACGTAAGGGTCGCGCTGCTACTGGCCGTCGTGGCCTACTTCCTGTTCAAGTCCTGGACGCCACCGATTTTTTCCGACGATGCGGTCGCTGAGCTCACATCGATAACGGTGAACGAGGATCGGCAGCTCCTGCTGATCCGGGGCCGCGACCGAAGGAACCCGATCCTGCTGTTCCTGCACGGCGAGCCAGGAATACCGGCGATGTACCTTGCGCACGCCTTTCAGCGGGACTGGGAAAAGCACTTCGTCGTGGTGCATTGGGATCAGTGGGCTTCGGGAAAATCATTTGGAAAAGGGTTGGACCCGTCCCTCATCCGCACGAGCCAACTGATCTCCGACGCGGAAGCCATCGTCGAGTATCTCCGCGAGTGCTTTCCGGGCCAGCCGATCTTCCTGCTCGGGCATTCCCACGGCAGGCACCTGGGGGCAATCCTGGCGAGCCGGCATCCGGAGTGGTTTTCCGCATTCATCGGCGTCGGGCAGGTGGCGGACGAGGGCAGCGCCCGTGAAATCCAGGACGCGTATCTCTCGCCGCTGCTGTCCGAGTACGGGTATGGACCGGACGCCGAACTCACCCAGGCGCTCAGGGCGGAGCTCCTGTTCAGAACCGGCTCGGAGCTGCACGGTGAGACCTCGTTCGTCCCTTTACTGATCACCGGGCTGCTGGCGCCGGAGTACAGTTTTTTCGACGCGATGACGGTCGCGCAAGGCTCTTCGTTCTCATCCGCGCACATGAAAAAGGCCATGATTGACGGCCCCCTGATGTCCGCCGTGCAGAGCTTCGATCTGCCGGTGTACATCATCATGGGCGCACACGACATGGTGACGCTGGTGGGGCTGGCCCGGCGGTATTTCGATTCCATCGAGGCGCCGGACAAGGCGTTCCACGTAGTGGAAAACGCGGCGCATTTCCCGTTCTTCGAGCAGCCCGCCCGGGTGCTGGAAATTCTCGAACGAGTCGCCCGTTAAGCAGCGATCCGGCCAGTGCGCGCGCGTTGAACCCACCGGCGTCGTCTAGTGAGCCACGGTCCGGTCGGCCGCAATGGAAATCCTGCCCGGGTGGTGTACCGCTACAAGCAACCGTTTCGGGATGGTTCGACGCAGGTCGTGCTGGAACCGCTGGACTTTATTGCCCGTTTGGCGGCCCTGGTGCCCAGACCCAGACTGGGCCTCACCTGTTTCCATAGCGCAGGCGGGAGCGAGCGCACGTCTGACGCGCAGCGTCAGCAGTATGCGAACGAAGCCGAAGCACGTGTTTTTTCGGCGAGCTTCAAATGCCGGTCCCGCATCGTGCCGCACCGGTCTCGCCGTAGCGTCGACGACGACAAACTGCCTGCCCCAAGAGTTGGATGCAACGCCTCAAGCGAGTGTTCGCCATCGACATCGAGACCTGCCCCGAATGCAGCGGCAAACTGCGCGTGATCGCCTGCATCGAAAATCCACCATTGATTGCGAAGATTCTCGGTCATATCCGACGGCGTGAGGCCTTGATAGACAGCACACCGCGTACACCACCAGACTCACTACCGGTACCAAATCTCATCAAAAACGGTTGGGCTCAAGCCCAGGGGGCCATTGCGGCCGCTTACGGCGTTTTCGGCTTTCCAGACTCCTTTCCCCACCCAATTGTCGGCCAACACTGATCAGCAATACTTGCTGGACTCAGGCAACAGGCGCTTTATCATCTATCCTCCCTCCTATCCGCTTGCGCTATCGGGAATGTATGACCGCGATGACGGTTACGGTTCTGTAAGGTTTTCTCCGCTGTGCGTGCGGGAACGCACAGAGTGCAACGGCCTTTCGTAGTATTTTTTGCGATTCACAATAGCCATCCCGCGTTGCATCCCACGTTCGTGGCTATGGATAACTAAAGAGCCGGAAGATTCGGCGCTTTTTCCGGTCTCTTGGTTGCGCTTTGAAACTCATGAATGTGACAGCCGATAAGCTGGCACTGCAGCGCATCATCAATAAGGGGCACGGAGAGCATGAGTTGAAAGCTCCACAGCCAGTTCCTGTACGTTTGTTATCTTTGGCGCGCCCGGGCCGGAAACAGCAGCTCGAGGGAATGACTCCTTGACCCTGTACCATCTTGGACGCGGCGCCTGTGGCGAGCTTACGCAGGCGATGGACTACGAATGGCTCGTCACCAACGGCATCGGTGGCTTTGCCTCGGGGACGGTCTGCGAGATCAATACCCGTCGTTATCACGGCCTGTTGATCGCCGCGCTCGCCCCGCCCACCGCGCGGACACTCATGGTCGCGGCTATCGATGTCGCCGTCGCGTACGCTTCGATCGAGCACCGGCTGGCGACTCACGAGTTCGGTGACGGCACGGTCACGCCACACGGCTATCTGCATCTCGAATCGTTTCATCTCAATCAGGGCATGCCGGTCTGGCGTTATGCCATCGCCGATGCCGTACTGGAAAAACGCCTGCTGATGCGGCCTGGACATAACATGACTCAGGTCAGCTTTCAGGTGCTGCGCGCCAGCGAACCGCTCCATGTGGAGCTGGCGCCGTTGTGCAGCTACCGCGATTACCACAGCCATGGCCATGGTGAGTGGAGTCCGGCTCTGCTGGAAATCCCCGACGGTTGCGAGATCGCGGCCTTTCCCGGTGCACAGCCCTATCGGCTGATTTGTGCCGGCGCGACCTTCACACCGGACCCGGACTGGTACTGGAATTTCAGACATCGCCTGGAGGGCTCGCGCGGACTCGATGACACGGAAGATCTATACCGGCCTGGCCGGTTCGTGCTGTCGCTCGCACCGGGTGAACAGGCAACGGTCGTTCTGTCCACCGGCTCGGAAACTTCACCAGCATTCACTGATCTGCGCCGGAAAATCGAACGTCACGCGGCCGCGCTGCTCGATCCATTACCCGCCGGATCTCCGAGCGGAGTGCGACAGCTCGCGTTGGCCGCCGATCAGTTCATCGTCGCGCGTCAGCGGGAAGGTCAGGCGGCGGGCAAGACCGTGATCGCCGGCTATCCCTGGTTCAGCGACTGGGGCCGCGACACCATGATCGCCCTGCCGGGACTGACGCTCGCCACCCGGCGTTATGAAGTCGCCGCGGCGATCCTGCGCACCTTCGCCGCGCACGTCAGCGACGGCATGTTGCCCAACCGGTTTCCTGACGGCAGCGCGACGCCTGAATACAACACCGTCGATGCGACGCTGTGGTTTTTCCACGCCATCGACCAGTACACCCGCCACAGCGGCGACCCAACACTCGCCGCCGAACTCTATCCGGTACTGTGCGACATCATCGAGTGGCACCGGCGCGGGACGCGCTATGGCATCCGCATGGATGCCGTCGACGGACTGCTGGCGTCCGGTCAGCACGGCGCACAGCTGACCTGGATGGACGCCAAGGTCGGCGACTGGGTCGTGACGCCGCGCATCGGCAAGTGCGTGGAGGTGAACGCGCTCTGGTACAACGCCCTGCGCGTGATGGAGGGCTTGGCCGGGCAATTGCACAAGGAACATGCGGCCGCTGGCTATCGGGACGCTGCTGAGCGGGTCAAAGGCAACTTTCCGCGCTTCTGGAATCCCCCGCGGGGCGCCCTGTTTGACGTGATAGACGGGCCGGAGGGCGATTTCGGTCAAGACGGCCAACGCTACGACGGACGCCTGCGTCCCAACCAGATCCTCGCCGTTTCCCTGCCGCACAGTCCCTTGGACCCGGCGCGGCAGAAAGCCGTCGTCGATGCCTGCGCGCGCGAACTGCTGACGTCCCACGGTCTGCGCAGCCTCGCACCCGGCGAGCCGGGTTACGTGGCGCACTACACGGGCGGACCCCGCGAACGCGATGGCGCCTATCATCAGGGCACCGTCTGGGCCTGGTTGATTGGTCCGTTCGTCGATGCGCATTACCGTGTGTATGGCGACGCCGCGACGGCCCGGTCATTCCTCGAACCGCTCATCCTGCATCTGCAGAACGCCTGCCTGGGCAGCATCAGTGAAATCTTCGATGCCGCCCCGCCCTTTACCGCACGCGGCTGTTTTGCCCAAGCCTGGAGCGTCGCCGAAGTGCTGCGCGCCTGGCTGGATCTGGACACCCACGAGGCTGCGCGGCAAGCCCATCACGAAGGAACCAAGCATGTCAAAGAAAACCCGTAAGACAACTGCCGGCAACGGCGCTCCGCGTCTGGGCGCGGAGCGCCTGCGCCTGGCGGCGCGTGACGACAAGACCGCCGCCTGGGACCGCTGGGGCCCCTATCTCGCCGAACGCCAGTGGGGCACGGTGCGCGAGGATTACAGCGCCACGGGCGAGGCCTGGGATTCCTTCAGCCACGAGCAGGCGCGTTCGCGCGCCTACCGCTGGGGCGAGGACGGCATTGCCGGAATCAGCGACAAGCAGCAGCGCCTGTGCCTGGCCCTGGCGCTGTGGAACGGCCGCGATCCCATTCTCAAGGAA
>JAVVFH010000171.1:0-7409 GCA_032250585.1 Lysobacterales bacterium | reverse complement strand
CGTTCGCCCGACAGGCGGGCGGGCGCTGGCTGCCTGCGGTGACGAACCTCGGCTGCCGCCCGGCAGTCGGTGGCGGAGAGCCTTTGCTGGAGGTTCACTTCTTCGATTTCGAAGCGGATCTCTATGGACGACGGCTGGAAGTGCAATTCGTTGAAAAGTTGCGCGACGAACTGAACTTCGAGACCATCGCAGGCTTGGTTGAGCAGATGAAACGGGATGAAGCTGCGGCGAGGGCGCGATTGGCGTGCTCCGAACCGCCGCGAGAGGTGAAGCCTTGATGGATTATAAAGACACAATCAATCTGCCCAAAACCGCTTTCGCGATGAAGGCCAACCTGTCGAACCGGGAACCCGGCATGGTGGAGGACTGGGAACGGTCCGGCCTGTATCAATTGATTCAGAGGGAAACCGCCGATCGGCCCACGTGGATACTCCATGACGGCCCGCCGTATGCGAACGGCGATATTCATATGGGCCACGCGGTCAACAAGGTTCTCAAGGACATGGTGGTCAAGTCTCGGCTGCTGGCGGGTTATCGCTCGCCGTACGTGCCAGGCTGGGATTGTCACGGCCTGCCGATCGAACACCAGGTCGAAAAGAAAGTCGGCAAGGTCGGCCAGAAAATCGACGCCGCGGCTTTCCGGCAAAAGTGTCGCGAGTTCGCGGAGCGACAGATCGACCTGGAGCGCAGCGGCTTCCGGCGCATGGGGGTGCTCGGTGATTGGGATAATCCGTATTTGACCAAAAACTTCCGCTACGAGGCGGACATGCTGCGGGCGCTGGCTGCAATCATCGAGGGTGGCCACCTGTTGCAGGGCGCCAAGCCGGTCAATTGGTGCTTCGATTGTCGCTCGGCGCTGGCCGAAGCGGAAATCGAATATCTGGACAAGACTTCGCCGGCCATCGACGTATTGTTCAGAGCGGTGGACCAGGACGCCCTGTTTGCAGCCTTCGACGCCGAACCGGACGCCGAAACACGCGGCGGCGAAGCAGGAATTCCTATCTGGACAACGACGCCCTGGACCCTGCCGGCCAACGAAGCGGTGGCGTTGCATGCCGAACTGCCTTACGTGCTTGTCAGCGGCAGCGTGCAGGGCCGGGCCATAAGCCTGGTGCTGGCTGCTGAACTCAAAGACACGGTGATCGATCGCGCCGGTATGCAAGATGTCCGTGAGCTGGGAACCGCCCGCGGCACGGCGCTGGAACACTTGCGGCTGCGCCATCCTTTCTATGACCGGGACGTGCCGGTGATCCTCGGCGAGCACGTCACCACCGACGCGGGCACCGGTGCGGTGCACACGGCCCCCGGACACGGAGAGGAAGATTTCCAGGTCGGGCGTGAGTACGATTTGCCCGTTACCAGCCCGGTCGGCTCCGACGGGCGTTACCTGGACGACGTGGCGTTGTTCGCCGGTCTGTGGGTATGGGCGGCCAACGATAGCATCATCGAGGTCATGCGCGAGAACGGCAGCCTGTTGTTCGTGGAGCCTTTCCAGCACAGCTACCCGCATTGCTGGCGCCACAAATCGCCCACCGCCTTCCGGGTCACGCCGCAATGGTTTATCAGCATGGAACAGGCCGGCTTGCGTGAACAAGCCCTGCAGGCGATCAAATCCGTACGCTGGGTACCCGCATGGGGCGAGGAACGCATGCAAGGAATGGTGCGTAACCGCCCCGACTGGTGTATCTCCCGGCAGCGGACCTGGGGTGTGCCGATCACTCTTTTCGTTGACCGCGAAAGCGATGAACTGCATCCCGACGCCCTCGAACTGATGCGCAAGGCCGCGGACCTCGTCGAGCGGCAAGGGGTTGATTGCTGGTATGAGGACGATATCTATCAGCAGCTGGGTGTGGATTCTACGCAATACCGCAAGGTGACGGACATCCTTGACGTGTGGTTCGACTCGGGGGTGTCCCACCATGCCGTGCTTGACCAACGCGATGAGCTGACACGCCCGGCGCAGATGTATCTGGAGGGCTCCGATCAGCACCGCGGATGGTTCCAGTCCTCGCTGCTTTCATCGGTGGCGATGCACGGCGAGGCCCCTTACGAGCAGGTACTGACGCACGGCTTCGTCGTCGATGCCGACGGGCGCAAGATGTCGAAGTCGCTGGGTAACGTTGTCTCGCCGACCAAGGTGATGAACACGCTGGGCGCCGACGTCATGCGGCTATGGGTGGCGGCCGCCGATTACCGGGGTGAGATGACCGTATCGGACGAGATCCTCAAGCGGGTCGCCGACGCCTATCGCCGCATCCGCAACACCGCCCGCTTCCTGCTTGGCAACCTCGACGGCTTCAGTCCCGAACACTGCCTGCGAGCGGTCGACCTGCTGCCTTTGGATCGTTGGGCTGTCGACCGCGCTGCGCAGCTGCAGAGGCAGGTCGAGCAACATTACGGGGAATATCAATTTCTGCAGATCTACCAGAAAGTGCACCATTTCTGCGCTTTCGACATGGGCGCTTTTTACCTGGACGTCCTGAAGGATCGTCTCTATACCACTGGCTATGACAGCCTGCCGCGGCGCTCGGCGCAGACCGCCATGTACCATGTGCTCGAAGCGCTGACGCGCTGGATAGCGCCGGTGCTGAGCTTCACCGCGGAGGAAATACAGCAGCACGTTCCCGGCCGGCGGGCTGTCAGCGTGTTCCTGGAAACCTGGTACCAGGGCCTGTTCGAATTCGAGGAGCCTGCCGCACAGCGCGAGCGTTGGCGGCGGGTGATTTCGTTGCGTGACGCGGTCAGCAAATCCATTGAGACGGTGCGCAAGGAGGGCCGGGCGGGTTCGTCGCTGGCGGTTGAGGTCGATCTGTACCTCGCCGGACCCCTGCGCGGAGTGGCCGCTTGGCTGGATGACGAATTACGCTTCGTGCTGCTGACTTCCGAGGCGCGTGTGGCCGGACTCGCCGCAGCGCCCGAAGACGCCGAGCGGATCACCCTGGACGAGGGTGAAATCGCTTTGGTGGTCACGCCCTCGGAGCACGAAAAATGTGTGCGCTGTTGGCACTACCGGGCTGATGTGGGGTCAAATCCCGAACATCCCGAGCTCTGCGGACGCTGCGTCGAAAACGTCGCCGGCGCGGGCGAGGTCCGGCGAATCGCCTGATGGTGGAATCGATGAGCGAAACAGGAAACAATCCGGCGCGGAACGCTTTTCCGCCGCTGCCCTGGTTGAGCTGCTGGTGACAGTGGTTGTGATCCTGCTGGACTGGCAGACCAAGCAGTGGGCGAGCACTTCCCTGGATCTGTATCGTCCGCTCGCAGTCTTTCCCGGTTTCAATCTGACGCTGGCGCACAATTACGGGGCCGCGTTCAGCTTTCTGAGCGACGCCGGCGGTTGGCAGCGCTGGTTCCTGACGGTTCTGGCCGCCGGCGTCAGCCTGGTGATGCTGATCTGGATTTTCCGACTTTCGCGCTCGGAATGGCTGACGGCGCTGGCCTTGTCGCTGGTGCTCGGCGGCGCGATCGGTAATTTGATCGACCGGGTGCAGCTGGGTTACGTGGTCGATTTCATCGACGTGTACTTCGGCGAATGGCATTATCCAGCCTTCAATATCGCCGATTCCGCGATAACCGTCGGTGTTATCCTGTTACTGATGGAAGCGCTGATGACGACCGTGGGAAAACATAAAGCCGCCTGATGGATATCGTACTGGCCAATCCACGGGGGTTTTGCGCCGGCGTCGATCGTGCTATCGAGATCGTCGAGCGGGCGCTGGAACTGTTCGGCGCACCGATCTACGTGCGCCACGAAGTGGTGCACAACCGTTTCGTCGTCGACCGCCTGACGCGGGCCGGCGCGGTGTTTGTGGATGAACTTGACCAGGTTCCCGACGATGCCACCGTGATTTTCAGTGCCCATGGCGTTTCCAAGGCTGTGCGCCTGGCCGGTAATGACCGCGGGCTGAAAGTCTTTGACGCCACCTGTCCGCTGGTCACGAAGGTGCACATGGAAGTCGCGCGCCACTGCAAGGCCGGCCGGGACGTGGTGCTTATCGGTCACGCCGGGCATCCCGAAGTGGAAGGCACGCTGGGCCAGTGGTTGAGGGACCCGCCCAACGATAACCGGATTTACCTGGTCGAAGACCCGGGCGACGTCGCCGCGCTCGAGGTCCTGCACCCGGAAAAAATCGCTTACGTGACACAGACTACGCTGTCGGTGGACGACACCCTGGCCGTGATCGCAGCCCTGAAAAATAAATTCCCCGCTATTCTCGGACCCCGGCATGATGATATCTGCTACGCCACCCAGAATCGGCAGGATGCCGTGAAGGAGTTGGCAAAACGCGTCGATCTGATGCTGGTGGTCGGCTCCGTCAACAGTTCGAATTCGAATCGCTTGCGCGAACTGGCAGAAAAACAGGGCATCGATGCGTACCTGGTGGATGGCGCAGGCGACATCCGCGAAAAGTGGCTGGAAGGCATCTCGGCAGTGGGTGTGACGGCCGGCGCTTCGGCCCCGGAAAGCTTGGTGCAAGGCGTTATTCAGCGTCTCAAAGATGCCGGCGGCCGAAATACCGAGGAAGTGGTCGGCACCCCCGAGAAAATCACCTTTGCCTTGCCCCGGGATCTGCGAATTCAGGTCATCGAAAAGCCCTGACTTAACTCAACTCCCGCGGCGTTCGTTCATGCTAGCTTTTGTCCCATGATTGATCTCTACACGTGGGCCACGCCGAACGGGCGCAAGATCTCGATCGCCCTTGAAGAACTCGGGCTTTCGTACGATGTGCATCCCATCAATATATTCGAGGGCGATCAGTTCACCCCCGGCTTCACGGCAGTCAGCCCGAACCAGAAGATTCCCGCCATCGTGGACCATGAGATGGACATCAATCTGATGGAATCCGGCGCGATCCTGATGTACCTGGCAGATAAAACCGGCCGACTGTTGCCCAGGGGTACAAAACCCTATTGGGAAACCATCCAGTGGCTGATGTGGCAGAAAGGTGGTCTCGGCCCGATGCTCGGGCAAGCCCACCATTACCTGGAATTCAATCGAGGCAAGGCCCCTTATTCCGAAGACCGCTATCTTAAAGAAGCACAGCGGCTGTACTCGGTTCTGAACCGGCAGCTGGCCGGCAGACAATACCTGGCGGCCGGCGAATACACCATCGCCGACATCGCGTCCTGGCCGTGGGTGGCGCGTTTCGAATTCCAGAGAATCGATCTGGGCGATTATCCTAATGTGCGCGACTGGTACCTGAGGATTGCCGAACGGCCGGCGGTGAAGGCCGGTTTCATGATACCGGTGCAAGAACGGCTGCCGATGCCGGCATAGCTTAACGTCCATTCCAGCAGTCCCTGGCGAGGTCTGCATCGCCCCCGACTCCGCGTGTGCCAATGTCGTCCAGGGTCAGGGTGCCGCAGGAGTCCTGTGCCTGTCGGCCGAGCGGCGTCGCAATCAGCAGGTAGCTTGCAGTCGATTCGACCGCTTGAGGTTCGGCCGAGAGCGCGTAGCGGCCTTCCAGGTTCTGCACACAGCGGGTTGTGTCGTAAGAACCTGTCTGTGCGTAGATTCGCGCCTGGCAACCGGCCGTGGTCAGCAGGTGCTGAATGGCCTCTGTACGGTGCGCACGCTGTGTATAACGCTCATAGGAAGGCAGGGCGATCGCCAGCAGGATGCTCACGATAAGCAGCACGATCACGATTTCGAGCATGGAATAGCCGCTGGCGCCGGATAAGCGGCACTTTTGCCTGCCCGGAGCAGCGTGTTTCATCTGCGTTGCCTCCAGGCCAGCAAACCGCAGTCGTAGCGGACGGCAAACTGGCTGCAAAAGCGGTCGATACCATCGGTCGCCGGGAATGCCGCGGCATGATAGTTTCCGCCCCACGGTCGCGCGACAATGGCTTCGGTGACGGCGATTGAACTGGCTTTGGTATCCGTCCCGCGGCTCAGAATCCGATAGTAGGCGATCGCCTCGGCGCTGTCGTCGCCGGCCGGGTCACCGGTGGTTTCATGATGAATTTCTTCGGCCAGCCACAGGGCGGGTGCTTTGTCGGCAGGCAGGGTACCGACCGGTTCGCCGCTGGCCGGGTCGTAACCGGCCGTCATGGCGTGATCGCGCCACCAGGCGAGGCTTTCGAACTCGGGCTGGGCGGGCATCGATCCGCTGTTGAGTATTCCGACGGGCAGCACGCAATCTGAGTGGCAGGCCGCCTCTCGCTCGTGGTCCGCCCGGCTGTTCAGCCAGGCAATCGCGAATGCCTCGGCGTGGGCCGCGTTCTCCAGCGCCAGGGTACTATCGTGCAGATTGCTCGCCATCTGTCGTTGCAGGATCATACCGGACACCGAGATCAGCACGACCATGCTCAGAACGGTCATCAGCAGCAACCCCGCAATCAGTGCGATACCGCGCTCCTTTGGGCTCATTGCAACCGGCTCGCCACAGTAAATTCCACAGCCCGGCGCAAGCGCCGGTCCGCCGGCGCACGGCGGGTCGTATCCAGGATGCGGTATTCACGGGTCTCCGGTTCCAGAACCGCAGCGGAACCCGACAGCAGCATGCCGACCCGCACGCCCCGGATAGCCATTTCATCCGCCCACTCGCCGGCCCGGACCCATCGATCGACCTGCATGTCACCGTCGCGGTCCTCACCAAACAGCAACTGGAACGACTCGACGCCGGGGAGATGGCCCTCGCGGCGAATCTGCACTGTCAGTTCCGCAGCCGAAGGGCCGTAACTGCAACTGTGCGCCAGGTTCTTGCTCGTGTTCAGGTCGAAGACCGACCGCCGCAGGAAAAAAGCCGGTCGGCCCCCCGCGTCCGCCACTGGATTCAGGTTTTCGAAGCAATTGCGGTCCGACCAGGATTGCAGGGCGAGCCGGTCGCCGCCCGCGGACACGTTATCTGCGGTTTCCGCGGTGAACGCCCCCAGGAAACGATCTGGGTTCCAGGGCTCGGGATTGAATCCGGCCTGCCTGATGTGACGGCTTAACAGGCCAATAGCGTAGCGGGCGTTCTCCTGCAGTTGCGCCTGCTCGTCTTGCAGCCGCGCACTGCCGGTCGCTCCCGACACCACCTGGACCAGGCCCGTGAGGAGGATGGCGGACAGCGCCAGCGCGAGCATCAGTTCCACCAACGTCATGCCGCGGTCGGCCTGTCGCCGATGTCGTATGCCGGTTCGCACCTTCACCAGGGTAGCCGTGAAACCTGTCGGCGCCGGCCGTCGTCATCGCCGTTCGGCGGCTCCTGCCAGAACACCTTGACCACTGCCGGCCCCGTACCGTCGCAGGACGGCTGCGTGAAATCGCCGTCATTCGGTGAAGCGTCGCGACAAACGAGTCCGCTGCCCTGTGCCAGCTGCCGATTCAGACGGGCTTGCCAACGCTGCATTTCCGAAGCGGCCATCCACTCACCGGAACAAGTCCCGCCAGACAGGCAATCACGGTCAGCAGCCGCCGGCGGTTC
>JAVVFH010000170.1:0-7485 GCA_032250585.1 Lysobacterales bacterium | reverse complement strand
ATCGCTTTCCAGCGCGTCGGCCCGCAGTCGCAGGTAATTCGAGAAGCCGGGATCCTCGGCCAGTTCAGCCGCCTGGCGCAACAGCCCGGCGGCCTTTTCGAGTTGGGGGCCGTAGGCTTGCCGGTAGGGCACCAGCGTCAGCGCGCCGTCGGCGTTGCGGCGCACCAGGCTGTACAGGCCGTCCTTGCCGGGCTGCTCCCAGGCTTCGAATTCGGTCTTGCTCATGTCTTGCGGGTAGAAGCGGGCGCCGAGCGGCTTCGGGCCGTAGCCGGCAACGAAGGGGCGGTCGTCCGCCAGCCGGTCCCAGGGGCCGTAGTTGATCTCCGCGAAGCGGCGCAGCGCGGGGTTCTCGATGGAAGCAAGGAACGGCTCGCGCTCACCGTAAGCCTGCAGCCAGAACAGTTCGTCCATGATTTCGGACGCGTCGATCAGCAGCGGAATCATCTCCTTCTGACGATCGCTGAGTGCGCTCAGATCCGCTTCCAGCCGCACGGTGTCGTAAATGTGCAGGCGCGCCGGCGCTGCGGCCGCCCGTGTGCGCTCTGCGACTTGCGGTTCGGTCAGCGCGTCCCGCGGAATCTGGGTTGGGGCCGGGCTTTCGGCGGGTTCGCAGGCAGCCAGTAACAGGGTGGCCGCGGCCAGGATCAGGCGTTCAATTTTCATACCGACACTCCGTGAAGGGGCTTGTGGATCAGCGGGTAAATCATATCAGACCACTCCGCTTGCCGGCGCTGGAAAAGCGCTTCAAACGCCCCCATCTACGGTCGCATCACTTATAATTCACCGGTTTTACGGACAGGACGATCAAGATGCCTATTTACGAATACCGATGCAGTTCCTGTGGGAATCAGCTGGAAAAGCTGCAGCGCCTGAGCGACGAGCCGTTGAAGGACTGCCCGGCCTGCGGCCAGGCGGCACTTCTGAAACTGGTGTCCGCGGCGGGCTTTCGCCTGAAAGGCGCCGGCTGGTACGAGACCGATTTCAAGAAAGACGGGCAGAAAAACCTGCACGATTCGGGCGAGAAGACCAAGAGCGGCGTCAACGGTGAGGCGGCGAAGGGCGAAAGTTCGAAAAGCGAAGCTTCGAAGAGCGAGAGTTCGAAGAGCGAAGGCGCAAAGAGTGAGAGTTCGAAGTCGGCGACAAGCGGCGGCGCCCCGGGTACGAAGAAAGCGGACAGCAAACCCGCCGCCCCCGGCGGCAGTCCCGCCTGAAACAGCCCCAGCGGCCAGGAGCAAGACAGAAAATGCGCACACACCTTTGCGGTGAAGTGAACCAGCAATTGGTCGGCGAAACGGTCCAGCTGTGTGGCTGGGTCGACCGCCGCCGCGACCTGGGTGGGCTGATTTTCATCGGTCTGCGCGACCACTCTGCCATCGTGCAGGTGGTTGTCGAGCCGGAAAGCGCGGCCTTTGACGACGCCGAGAAAACACGCAATGAATATTGCGTGCGCATCGGCGGCACGGTGCGGATGCGCCCGGAGAGCCAATGGAACGAGTCCATGGCCACCGGCCGCATCGAAGTGGTCGCCGAGCGCGTCGAGTTGCTGAACGCGTCGGCGCCGATGCCGCTGATGATGACCGACGAGGATGGCGAGGAAATCCGTCTCAAGTACCGCTACCTGGACCTGCGCCGCCCGCGCATGCAGCGCAATCTGCGCACCCGCGCAAAGATGTACCGGGCCATCCGCGACAGCCTCGACGGCAAGGGCTTTACCGAGCTGGAAACGCCGATCCTGACCAAGGCCACGCCCGAGGGCGCACGCGATTACCTGGTGCCGAGCCGCGTACACGCCGGCCAGTTCTATGCCCTGCCGCAGTCGCCACAGCTGTTCAAGCAACTGCTGATGATGTCCGGGATGGACCGTTACTACCAGATCGCCCGCTGCTTTCGGGACGAGGATTTGCGTGCCGACCGCCAGCCCGAATTCACCCAGCTCGACATCGAAATGGCGTTTGTCGACGAACGCGGTGTGCAGGACCTGGCCGAACAATTGATGCGGGAGGTGTTCCGCGACACGCTGGACGTGACCCTGCCCGAGCCGTTTCCGCGCCTGACCTGGGCCGCGGCCATGGACCGTTACGGCTCGGACAAGCCGGACCTGCGCATTCCGCTGGAACTGGTGTCCGTGGACGGGCACCTCAGACACGTCGAATTCCGCGTGTTTTCCGGCCCTGCCAATGACGATGGCGGCCGGGTCGCCGCGCTGCGTGTGCCGGGCGGGGCGGAATTCTCGCGCAAACAGATCGATGAATACACCGATTACGTCGGCCGCTACGGCGCCCGCGGGCTGGCCTGGATAAAGGTCAACGACGCGGCCGCGGGGCTCAAGGGGCTGCAGTCGCCCATCGCCAAGTTTCTCGACGCCGCCGCCTGGCAGGGGATCGCGGCGGCGAGCGGAGCGCAAAGTGGCGACATCCTGTTCTTCGGCGCCGGCGACTGGTTGACGGTGAGCACCTTCATGGGTCATTTGCTGGTCCGCGCCGGCCACGATCGCAAGCTGGTGGAGGAAGGCTGGAAACCTCTGTGGGTCAACGAGTTCCCGATGTTCGAATGGGACGAGCAGGCCGGCCGCCAGATGGCCATGCACCATCCCTTCACCGCGCCCGCCGACCCCGATCCGGACGTGTTGCTGGCTGCGCCCGGCACCGCCCTGTCGAAGGGCTATGACATGGTTCTGAACGGCGCCGAGATTGGCGGCGGCTCGATCCGTATCCACAATCCGGCCATGCAGCAGGCGGTGTTCGATCTGCTCGGCATCGCACCCGCAGAAGCGCAGCAGAAATTCGGTTTCCTGCTCGAAGCACTGAAATACGGCTGCCCGCCGCATGGCGGCATCGCTTTCGGTCTCGACCGCATTGCGGCGCTGATGTCCGGCGAGGATTCGATCCGTGACGTCATCGCCTTTCCCAAGACCACCACGGCCCAATGCCTGTTGACTTCGGCGCCGTCGCCGGTGCCCGACGGGCAGGTGAGGGAACTGCACATCCGCCGTATCGGCGAAGAATAGCGCCCGCGGCCCCGCCTTGTCTTCCAATCCCGTCAGCGGTGGCAACAAGGCGCATCGCTTTGGCCTGGCTACCGCGCTGGCGGCCTATATTTTCTGGGGCCTGGCGCCGCTTTATTTCAAATTGATCCAGTCGGTGTCGGCGCTGGAAATCATCGCCCACCGCATCCTGTGGTCCATCCCGCTGCTGGCCGGCTTTCTGCTGCTGCGCGACGGCCCCGGTTTCTGGCGGCGGATGCTGCTGCCGCCTCGCACGATACGGATGCTGTTTTTCACTGGTACGTTGGTGATCGCCAACTGGCTGATTTTCGTCTGGGCCGTCACGCACGACCAGGTGCTGGCGACCAGCCTGGGTTATTTCATCGGCCCGCTGGTTTATTTCCTGCTGGGTTTCCTGTTCCTGCAGGAGCGACTCACGCGGGTGCAGTTTATCGGCGTGCTGATCGCCGCCGCGGGTACGGTGTACCTTGCGTACTTTCTGGGCACGCCACCCTGGATTTCGCTGAGCCTGGCTTTTTCGTTCGGCTTCTATGCCCTGGCGCGCAAGAAACTCGACGTCGGGCCGATGGTCGGCCTGCTGTGGGAGACCCTGCTGCTGTCGCTGCCTGCGGCCCTGTTCATGGCATCGGGTTATCGTGCCGGGACGCTGTCGTTCCTGGCCGGCGAGCCGATGCTCGATCTGTTGCTGATATTGGCCGGGCTGGTCACCATCCTGCCGCTGATCTGGTTCAACACGGCCGCGCGTAGCCTGAAACTTTCTACCATGGGTTTTTTGCAGTACATTGCGCCTACCATGACGTTCAGCCTGGCCGTTTTCGTGTTTGGCGAAACGTTTACCCGCGGTCATGCCGTCGCCTTCGCCTGCATCTGGTTTGCGCTGGCAATGGTGTCGCTGGAATCGGCGCTTCGCGCCCGCCAGTTGCACGTCGCGTCGCGTAGCGCATGAAACGTGACGAGCGCGTCATACTGGTTCACGGCCTCTGGTTCGGCGCCTGGGCCATGGGCCGGCTCGCCGGCCGCCTGTGCGCAGCGAACTTCGTTCCGCTGCGTTTCCGCTACGCCACCCATTCGGCCAACCTTTGCGGCCATGCGCGTCGTCTGAACGAATTCTGCCTGAAACGGCGCGGGGAAGGCCTGCACTTCGTGGCACACAGTCTCGGGGGCCTTGTCGTTCTCAGCATGCTGTCACGCTTCGCTTCCCTTCCGCCCGGGCGGGTCGTTCTGCTCGGCAGCCCATTGGCCGGCAGCGCGGTTGCGCGCAAAGTCGGCAAGATCCGGCTGTCCCGGGGGCTGTTCGGGCGGATCGGGCCCAGCCTGGAAGCGGGTTACGCCGACTTTCCGGACGGCTGGGAGGTTGGCATGATCGCCGGTAGCCGCGGTATCGGCCTGGGTCTGCTGGTCGGCGGCGCCGGCGGACCGAACGACGGGACGGTGGCGGTGGCCGAAACGCAGAACCGGCAACTGCGCGATCACCTGGTGTTGCCGGTCACGCATACGGGTATGCTGTATTCGCGCGAAGTGGCGCGGCAGATCGTGCTCTTTCTGTCCTCCGGGCGCTTTAAAAACCCGGGTCGGAGCATCTGACGGGGCTACCAGGATAAATTTGTTGTACCAGAAGTGCCGTCATTCCCGCGAAAGCGGGAATCCAGGAATTTCAATCCAATCCGCGGCTTGGCGAATCCAACGGTGTTGTTGGAACTGGATTTCCGCTTTCGCGGAAATGACGGGAATTCAAGAAATTGGCGTCAGAACAAATTTGCCCTGGACCGGCCACCGGGCGAAGGTCGTCGAAAACGGCTTTCATGATAAAGTGAATGGTTTGAATCAAGCAGCGAGGATCTACTGAATATGGCCGGACACAGCAAATGGGCCAATATCCAGCACCGCAAGAAAGCGGTGGACGCCAAGCGCGGGAAAGTATTCACCCGCGTCAACCGCGAATTGACGATTGCGGCCCGCCAGGGCGGGGGCGATCCGGATGCCAATCCACGGCTGCGCCTGGCGATACAAAAAGCCAACGCGGTCAACATGCCCAAGGACACCATCGAGCGCACGATCAAGAAAGCGACGGGCGAACTCGAGGGCGTGAATTACGAAGAAATCCGTTACGAGGGCTATGCACAGAACGGCGTCGCGGTGATGCTCGATTGTCTTAGCGACAACCGCAACCGCACCGTGGCCGAAGTGCGCCACGCGTTTAGCAAGCACGGTGGCAACCTTGGCACCGACGGCTCGGTGGCTTACCTGTTCAACAACATCGGGGTGCTGAACTTCGCGCCGGGCACCGCCGAAGACGCAGTCATGGAGGTCGCCCTCGAGGCGGGCGCCGAGGACGTGGTGACCGAGGACGACGGTTCTATCGAGGTGATCACTTCGCCGGAAGCTTATTCCGGCGTCGTCGAAGCCATGGAAGCGGCCGGCCTGGAGCCGGCCAATGCGGAGATCACCATGCGGGCCAGCACGGAGATCGCCCTGGATGCCGACAGTGGCCGCAAAGTGCTTGCTTTCCTGGACGTTCTGGAGGATCTCGACGACACGCAGGCGGTTTACTCCAATGCCGACATTCCCGACGAGGCCTATGACGACTGATCCTTCCACCCGTCCGCGATGCGCATCATAGGCATCGATCCGGGTTCGCGGTTCACGGGCTTCGGCGTTATCGAAGCAAGCGGCGACCGCGTGTCCTGCGTCGGTCACGGCGTCATCAAGGCGGGCAGCGGCGATTTTCCCGGCCGCCTGGGCATTATTTTCGAGGGCGTCCGCGACCTGGTCATCCGCTACGGCCCGCTGGAGGCGGCCATCGAGACGGTTTTCCTCAGCCACAACGCCAACTCGGCCCTCAAGTTGGGCCAGGCCCGCGGCGCCGCGGTCTGCGCGATGATCTCACAAGGCCTGGCCGTTTCCGAGTATTCGCCGCGCTCGATCAAGCAGGCCATCGTCGGCCGCGGCAGCGCGGACAAGGTGCAGGTGCAGCACATGGTCGGTGTGCTGCTGTGCCTGCAGGAGAAACTCGAGGAAGACGCCGCCGACGCGCTGGCTGTGGCATTATGTCACCAGCACACCCAGCAGACCGTGAACCGCATGCGGGCACTACAGAAACCATGATCGCGCGCCTGTCAGGAACCCTGATCACGGCGCAGCCGCCGGCGCTGGTCATCGACGTGGCCGGTGTGGCTTACGAGGTGGAGGCGCCGTTGTCGGTGTTTTACGACCTGCCGTCCCTGGGCCAGCCGATCGTGATCCTGACCCACCTGGCGGTAAAAGAAGACAGCCACACGCTGTACGGCTTCGCCAGCGAAGCCGAACGCAGCCTGTTCCGGCAGCTGCTGAAGATCAGCGGCATCGGCGCCAGGCTGGCGCTGACCATCCTTTCCGGGGCCAGCGGCGACGAACTCGCGCGCTATGTTCGCGAGGGCGACAGTGCGGCGCTGGTGCGGATTCCGGGAATCGGCAAGAAAACCGCGGAACGGATCATCATCGAGCTGCGCGACAAGCTGGACGGGCTGCCCACAACAGCATTCGCTGCCGGCAAAGCCTCCGTACCCTCCGGCGGCCCGGTCAGCGAAGCGATCCATGCGCTGGGCGCGCTCGGCTACAAGCCGCAGGAAGCCAGTCACATGGTGAAACAGGTGGCACAGCCCGAAATGACCGTCGAGGAACTCGTCCGCGGTGCTCTGCAGGCAACGGTGAAAAGCAAGTGAGCCAGGTCGATACACGCATCGTTGCGCCGGACGAAAGCAACGAAGATCTCGTCGTCGAGGCCAGCCTGCGCCCGAAAACCATGGACGAATACATCGGCCAGCCGGCGATGCGCGAAAAGCTCGCGATCTTCCTGGAGGCTGCCCGGCGCCGCGGCGAGGCGCTGGACCACGTGCTGATCTTCGGGCCGCCGGGGCTGGGCAAGACCACGCTGGCGCACGTGATCGCGCACGAGATGGGCGTGAACCTGCGCCAGACCTCCGGGCCGGTGCTCGAGCGGGCGGGCGACCTGGCCGCGTTGCTGACCAACCTGCAGGCTGGTGATGTGCTGTTCGTGGACGAAATCCACCGCCTTTCGCCGATCGTCGAGGAAGTGCTGTACCCGGCGCTGGAGGATTTCCAGATCGACATCATGATCGGCGAAGGCCCCGCGGCCCGGTCGATCAAGCTCGAATTACCCCGTTTCACGCTGGTTGGAGCGACCACACGGGCGGGCCTGCTGACCTCGCCGCTGCGCGACCGCTTCGGGATCGTCGAGCGGCTGGAATTTTACAGCAGCGACGAGTTGTCGCAGATCGTCACCCGTTCGGCCGGAATTCTGCAGATTGGGATCGATACCATGGGCTCCAGGGAAATCGCCTGCCGTTCGCGGGGTACGCCACGGGTTGCCAACCGGCTGCTGCGCCGGGTCCGCGACTTCGCCGCCGTCGCCGGCAAGGCGAAGGTCGACCGGGTCGCCGCCGATGCCGCGCTGACCCGGCTCGAGGTCGACGCCGGCGGGC
>JAVVFH010000016.1:0-29233 GCA_032250585.1 Lysobacterales bacterium | reverse complement strand
TCGAAGGCGAAAACGCGCTTCAATTGCTGCATCCAGCTCATCGGCGCGGTAGGTTTATCGCTGTCTGCTCTGCCGCGCTGAACTACCGCTAGCACCTGGCTCAGAGCTTGTGGCTGGGCTGCCAGCAACAACCGCAGCGGCAACGGAAACGTCAGTACCCATTGCCGCACCGGCGCCTCGGAAAAGACGTGATCGACCAGGTGCGCGGCCGACTCCACCATGCGCCGGGCCCCGCAACTGGGGCAGAAACCTCTACGCTTACAACTGAAGGCAACCAGGTGTTCGTGGCGACAGCCGTCGCACTTGACGCGCAGGAACCCGTGTTCCAGCAGGCCGCACTTCAGGTAGTCCTCGAACTCCTGGCGCACGAATTTAGGCAGGAAGCCGCCGGACTGTTCAATCGCCTGAACGAAGCGGCCCAGGCGGTGAGGCGCGCGGCCTCCACTTCGTCCATGCCGAGGACCTGCAAGGCGTACAGCGAATAATTGTCCAGGCCTTTGAAGGCGCTGTAGGCGCAGACGATCACCGCGGCCTGGGCCCACACCAGCGGCCGTCGCAGCACGACGGACATACTGTGGAGCACCGGGTCCGTGCCGCGCAGCAGGCGGCGCTGCGCCGTACCGGAGGCTGCCGGCGCGCGCGGTGCATCCGGCAGCAGGAACCAGGCCAGGACGCCGCAAACGGCGGTGGCCAGTAGCGACAGGCTCATCAGCTTGCGCGCCTGGAAGCGGTCGGCGCATCAACCCGGTGGACGTCACGATGGCGCTGGCTAAAGGCGCGCGGATGAAGGGCGCGCAAATCTTCCAGAACACGCCGGTGACGGGCGTGTTGACGCGCAACGGAACGGTCACGGGCATGCGCACCGGGCGCGGCGAAATCCGCAGCGAATTCGTCGTCAACTGCGCCGGCATGTGGGCCCGCCAGCTGGGCGAGCAATCGGGCGTGGTCATCCCCAACCAGGCGCCGGAGCTGCGGAACTATTTCGTCTGTGCCGGGCTGAACTCCGTCGGCATCATCACCGGCGGCGGCTACGGGCGCGTGCTCGCGCACTGGATCCTGAACGGCCGGACTGGTTCGACTGGTGGGCCGCCGAGCACCGTGCCTGCCGCGAGGGCGTGATCGCTATGGACATGTCCTTCATGGGCGAATTCCGCGTGCAGGGGCGCGACGCGGGCGCCTTCCTCGATTACCTTTCCGCCAACGAGGTCAACGGCGAGACCGGGCGGATCACCTACACGCAGTGGCTGAACGAGGCCGGCAGGCTGGAGGCGGACCTGACCGTCATCAAGGTCGATGAAAACGACTTCATCGTGGTGACCTCCGATATCGCGCACCGTCACACCGAGACCTGGATGAAGCGGCACATCGCCGAGGGCCGGCACGTGTTCGTCCCCGACGTCACGTCCGGCTACGGGCAGCTGAACATCCCCTCCGAGCAGGCGCTGCACGTTTACGACCGGGTGATGGACGCGGGCAAAAAATTCGGCCTCAAACTGGCCGGCCTGAAAGCGCTCGCCAGCCTGCGGCTGGAAAAAGGCTACCGCGACTACGGCCACGACATCGACAACATGGACGATCCCTATTCCACCGGCCTCGGCTTCGCCGTGAAGACGGACAAGCCGGGCGGATTCATCGGCCAACAGGCCAGCATCGAGCGCAAGGCCGCAGCGCCGTACCGCGGACGCATGGTGCAGGTGTTGCTGAAAGATTTCGAGCCGCTGATGTTCCACCAGGAAATCGTGCTGCGCGACGGTGTCGCCGTCGGCCACCTGCGCGCGGCCTCCTACGGCCACACCCTGGGCGGCGCCTGTGTCCTCGCTCAGGCTGGTCATTTGGTAGATATTGGCTACGTCTTTCTCCCAAGGTACGAAATCGGTGCCGTAATGCTTGAAACGGAAGGTCACGGCGCCTTCCTTTTCCTTGATGACCAGGTACTCCAGCACTTGGTCCCCGCCAGGTAAAACCCAACGGAACTGGCCGGTCATGGTGCCCCCGCGGGGTTCCAGCCACTGTTCCTCTGCGGCCCCGTCGGCAGTCACCCAGTGACCCGCGGGCCAGGCGAGTTTTTCAAGTCTGATGCTTGAACACTGTGGCCGGCCAGTAGAAACATGGCCAGCAAAACGATGGATTTCACGATTTGTGCTCCATGGGCTTTTTTTGGTCATTTGCCAAGTCTAGACATCATGTTTTGACCTGCCCGACCTCAACGCTCGTGGGTTAAGTTGGGGTTGGGTAAAACCCGTTGATTCAACTCAGAGCCACATTGAGGAGGGCAGGTCAAAACATGATGTCTAGCGCAGGATCGAGGAAACGGAGCGCTTCCGCTGACTTGCCGTCCTGCGCGTCATCTACGGTCCCTGGCCGCGACTCTGCTGCCCCAGAGCTTTCTATTTTCCACACAATTCTGATTGCCGGCCTGGAAGCGGAACTCAGAGATTACGCGCCCGAATGATCGCGTCCGACCCATAGCGAAACTCTCGCCAATTTGTCTTTCTTTTGTCGCTATCGGCCGCGAGCACAGCTGTCACCGATAGGGCCCAACAGCTTGGCATGCCAGTCCAAACGAGTGATTACATTGACTCCGGCAGCTTACTCCGCCCCCGGATCTTCCTCGGCCCGGAACATTCGTCGATGAACGGCGGGAGATCGCTTGAGATCCGCCGGCTTCGCGGCTTTGTTGACACTTGCTGTCTTTGCTTCTTTAATGAAGATACCAGCGGCAAAGTCCGTGCCCGAATTCGGGCGAGGTAAAACAGTTTCACATCATGATAATGGGCGACGGACCCGGAGCCCGACGACAGGAGAGTCAGATCGATGTTAAAACGCCATTCCATTTTGAAACTGGCCGTCGCCTGCATGGCGTTCGGCATGGTCTCCAGCGCGTCCGCCGAGCACAGCTGGGGCGACTATCACTGGGCACGGATGAGCTCGTCGTTCGACCTGCAGATCATCAACAGCACCACGGCGGACTGGGACCCACACGTGTCGTTCGCGATCGATGACTGGTCGACATCGGGCGTCCTGAGCATGCTTGACGTCGCTAGCGACACGTCGAACAAGACGCGTCGGCAGTGCAGGGGCGGCGAGGGAACGGTCCGGATCTGCAATCTCGAATATGGCTACAACGGCTGGCTGGGCGTCGCGGGCATCTCCATCGACACCAACGGGCACATCACCACCGGCTACACCAAGCTGAACGACAGCTATTTCAATGCGTCGTACTACGACAACGATCTCTGGAGGCAGAGCGTGACCTGCCAGGAACTGGGACACAACGTTGGCCTGGACCACCAGGACGAGGACTTCGGTAACACCACGCTGGAAACGTGCATGGACTATCAGGATCCGCCCTGGCCAGTTCCGAATTTACACGACTACGAGCAGCTGTTAGTCGCCTATGGACATCTCGATTCCTACGACTCATACGCTACGGACGGCAGTGGCGGTGGAGGAGATGGCGGTGACGGCGGCGGCAATGGCTGCAACGCACCCCCGGGCAAGGGCTGCAACAAATCCGGCTTCGCCGGCGACGTCGGCTGGGGTGCCTCGTTGGGGCGCCGCGGCAATCACGAAACGTTCATCCGGATCGACCCGGACGGCACGATGCACCTGACGCACGTCACGTGGGCAATCGGCTACTGAGAACCCCGTGAGAATCCAGGTCCGCTGATTGAGAATCAACGGGATGAATCGGGGCCGCCACGTGCGGCCCCGCGCTTTTGCGGCCGCATCAGCAGGCCCGGGGCAATGCAGGTGCCCTGGGCGGCGCCGCACGCCGAGGCGGTCAGCCGCTGAAAAAATGCTGATTTACGCCTATAGTTGTGATGGCGGTCCTGACAATGGCTTCTCGAGGTCAGTGGACGACGTGAGAAGGAGAATGGTTATGAAGAAAGTTCCTCTCGGCATGACGCTGGGTGTTCTGGTTTTTGGGCTCCTCGCAGCCCAGGCGCTTTATGCTGCCCCTGCCTGTAAAGGTCCCAATAAAAACGACCCCGGTTGCGTCGCGCAAGTCGCCAGCCCAGCCGTCGTCGACAGCGTCACGGTGGACTGGCTGAACCAGGTGGTTACCGTTCGGGGCAGCAACTTCGCTGGCACCACCGCGTTCATGATCGGTGCCATTGCAACGCCTCTCGCGGTCGCGTACCAGACGGACACCCGGGTGGACCTGCCATTCAACGCCGACATCTCCGGAGAGGTCCTCAGCGAAGGCAGCTACAACCTGGTTGTCGACGGCGCCGTCGTGCTGTCCGTGTATTTTGAGGACCAGGTGATTGACCCGGCCGCCACGGGTTGTCCCTGCGAGACCGATTGGGCAACGGCCCTCGTCGGGCTATGGGGCAGCCCGCAAACGGATTGCTATGAAATCGAAGGTCCGTTGGCAAACGACATTTCCGATATATCGGGCACCGTGCTGAGCCTGCCGGGTGACCCTGACGCGCACCCGCAATACCCCATCGGCGCCTCGTTCTACCCCGGACAACCGGGCGATTCGTATTGTGCACTTGTGCAGGTGGATGGAGACGCAACAACGACTGAACTGGCTAACGAGCGCATCAACGAGCTTCAGCAGGAGGATTGTGCCAGCGCACTGAAGGCACAGGTTTGCGCCAACGTCTACCCGCTGCCTTGAGGGGATTCGATGATGAATCTGCACCCATCCCGTCATCGGGCGCGCGCGCCGGCGCTGGGCCTGCTTGCACTCGTCGCATTCGCAGCCGCCGCGTCGCCGACCGCATTCGGCCAGGACCTGCACAGTGTCAGCATTGACCGCCCCAACAACAGAATTGTCGTCCGGGGCGCCAACCTGGACACGGTGGCCAGCTTCACGCTCGGCGGCGTTGGCGTCGTAACCGACAACGTCACGCCCGGCGTGCTGGACATCCCGTTTTCCATCGATGTGGCAACTGCCGTTCAATGGCGTGGCAGTTACCGCCTGGAAACAGACAGTGGTTCCTGGATCACGATGTATGCGGCCGAGCCGATCGGAGTCCCGTCCGAACCGCCTCCGCCGCCACCCCCGCCGGGCGGCACGGATTGTCCCTGCATCGCCGGCTGGGAGGCATCTGGAATTCCAAAGGACAACCTGACCTTGTGTTTCTGGAACTACGACACCCAGCAGCAGTGGATCTCCGGGCAGCGGGGGGCGTGGTTCATTTCAACTGCCCATGACCCCTACAATCTGGTGTTCGACCCAGTGGATCCGGGCAACTCGATTTCCTACTGTGCGCTGCACGACGGCATCGACTGGACCGTTGCCGAACCGGTCGTGAATGAGGACCAATTCAACGATTGCAACCAATGGATGTGGCTGAATATCTGCCTTTGAACGAGGCGAGGAACTGGAGTCAGCATTCACGATGATGTTCGTCTACTTCGCGGCGGACTGATTGGCTCTGAAATATACTGCAGGCGAGCTGAGTCCGGGCCTCGTCGTGGACGTTCTGTTTCATGGTATCTCCAGCGTTATGTGATGCCTTTCACCATTCTAGCGAATGGAATCGATTCCAGGTATTGATTCAAGACACACCATGAATGAATCGTTGATTCATCGCGCTTCTGCTTTGCCAGCGGGTTGGCCCGACTCCAACTCGTTCACCAGCCTAATCCCCGGACGGTGCCGCAGTAATGTGATATGCATCAAAGTGAAAAACCGCAATAACGGCCTCACCATCCGCCCGCAAACACTACCGCCGTGAAAATGAATTATCGGCTCTCACTCCGCCTCAAAAATGTCGAGCGGCAGGATCGCCGTCACCCCGACATTGGGGGCGTCCACCAGTTGCCCGACTCTCATGTCGACCGCGACGCTGGCGACCAGGTAAGCCTGCTCGCGCGTGAGGCCGTACTCGGCGGCGATGTAATCGATGATCTCCAGCAGCGCATTGCGCGCGGCCAGCGACAGGTCCTTCGAGAGGTTGGTGAGCCCGGCGACTTTTGCGGATTCGAGGTAGGCCATGTCAGGGGGGACTTCGCCGGCCACGCCGGGGGTCGCGGTCAGGCAGCAGAAAACGGTCGAAACCACCAATAATTTGTTCATGGATCGTTCCTTAACCAATTCCTCTGCACCGATGCAAGCACCGGTGTCGCTTTTAGGCAGTGAATTTTGGGGCCGGAGGGAATTTTGGAGTCAGCCATTATTTCGGGGAAGGATCAGGCGAGCAGCGCCTTGATGGCCGCGAGTGCCCGCTCGATGTGAGCATCGGTGTTATAGACGGTCGGGGACAGGCGCAGCCCGCCGGCCGGGGCTCCGGCGATACCGTATTCCGAGTAGAGGCGATTGTTGATGCGCTCAGCCTGGCCACCTGGGACGCGGATGATGCAGACGCCGTGGCTGAGCTCCTCTGACTTCGGTGTAACGAGCTCCAGTCCAAGATCCGAGATGCCGGATTTCAGCATCTCGGCCAGCTCGGTAATCCTGGCCTGGACCCGGGCCGGGCCGATATCCTCGTGCAGTTGTGCGGTGAATCCGGCTGCCGCCAGTGCGGCATCGTCGCGCTGCCCCAGCGATTCGAACTTGCGCGCACCGACCGGGTCGGCCTCTATGTCGTCCCCCCAGCCGGGTGCGACGACAGCGGGCCAGATGCGCTGGATATTGCGCTTGGCCACGAACAGCAGACCCACTTCTTTCGGACCCATGAACCACTTATGGGCACTGGCGGAGAAGGAATCCACATCCATCTCATGGAGATCCAGCGCCAGGGCGCCCCAGCTCTGGGCGCCGTCCACGTGCACGTAAATGTCGCGCTCATGGGCTGCGGCCACGATTTCGCGGACGGGAAGCCGGATGCCGGAGAGATTGGAGATATGGGTCAGGGCCAAAACCCGGGTGCGGGGCCCAATTGCGTTCACAAAGGTATCGACAAGTTCATCCACGCTGCCAGGCTGGGCCGGCGTGGCGACTTTGCGCACCCGGGTACCGAAGCGGGCGGCCCGCACTTCCCAGGCAACGTGATTGGTTGGGTGGTTCTGGTCCCAGATAAGCACTTCGTCGCCGGCTTCCAGATTCAGCCCGTTGTTGATGATGTTGTTGGCCTCGCTGGTATTGCGCACCAGCGCCACTTCGTCAGCGTCGGCGCCTGTCTGCTTCGCAATCAGTGACCTGGCCTCTTCAAGAAGGTCACCGAATTTGGCGCGGTTATTGAAGGAGCAGTCTGCGTCGATATCGGCGGTGAGGCGCTCGACCGTCTCGGCCACGGCACGGAAGGAAGGGCAGAGATTCGCGGCGTTCATGGGTACCGCAGCCTCGCTGAACGCGAACTGCGCCCTCACGCTCTCCCAGTAATCGCCGTTCGGGTTGCTGGTGACGAGACGGCTACCAGCTTCCTCACCGCGCAAAAACCGGGGTAAGGCGGCTGTGCCGAGAAACAGCGCAGAGGAATGAAGAAATCTTCGGCGGGACAGCGGCGTATTCGGTGAGTCCATGGTAATTCCTGTGCCAGGCAGAAGCGGAATGCTGTTAGCTTAGAGCATTTCCCGCTTTGGCGCACAGGAGAGCCTTGTCCAATGACAGATGAGCCTGAAGGAGGAAGGCGATGGGAGTTGCTACCCGGCATTTTGCCAAATCACCAGGTAAGTTGCGCCTTTTTACTGCGCGTGCGAAATCCTTAAGCGGGAATCAGGGCATATATACAGAAAGGACGTTACACCAGCGAGTTTGCGTACAATACGAATTTCAGATAACGCAGAGGTGGCGAATTACGGCTAACGGAATTAAATCATTGTCCAACACAAGCGGTATTCTGGTTTTACTGGCGTCGATCGGCATGACGGCGCTCCCCTCCGCGATCGCAGACGTGCCGGATGAAGATGCCCGCAGCTCGGCTGCCGCACCCGACGTAACGAGGATCGGCGCGCTCCCGGCTGAAGATGCGGTGCCTGATGAAGACAGGGCGGTCGGCGAACAGGCCAGCCCGGGTCTCGCAGTGGATGTCATGACGGACGCGCCCACCGTACCGGTCAACGACCTGGCGATCCGGCGCTACGAGGATCAGGTCGCCCGGCTGGAACAGCACGGCGGCGCCTACGACCCCGATCTCGCCGAGACCCTCCTCGGCCTCGGGTTGGCGCGCATGGCGCAGCACGATTACCCAGGCGCGGAAGCGGCTTTGCAGCGAGCGCTGCACACAACCCGCGTCAACTACGGCCTGTATTCCGCCGAACAGGTGCCGATCCTCGAGCGGTTGGTCGAGATCAACACGACGACGCGGGATTACCAGGAACTCAATAGCAACTACCACCTTCTGTTCTGGCTCAGCACGCGCATCTACGGCGCGGACGACCCGCGGGTGCTGCCGGAAATCGACCGCATGGGACGCTGGCACCTGGCTGCTTACGCGGCCGAGGCCGACGGCGCGCCGATGAGCCACCTGTTCGCGGCCGACGAGCTCTACGGGCGGGCCGTTCAGATCACAGAGAAAAACTACGGCCCGAATGACCCCCGCATGATCAACGCGCTGTATGGTCTCGTGGTGACGAAGTACCAGATAGCCGCGCAGGTCAGCCGCATCGAGATCGGCCACGACATTCTGATGGCTGTCTCGGACAACCTCGACGAACGCAGCAGCCGGGTCTACAGCGACGGCCGGTACCGCGAGCGGCTGATGATTGAGAGTTTCAGGAGCGGCAAGGAAACCATGGACCGGATTGCGTCGATTCCCGAGGGCAACGATCTGCTGCCGCCGGAGTCGTACGCGCTGGCACAGCTCCACCTCGGCGACTGGAACGTGTTGTTCGACAAATGGAACGCCGCGCAAGAAGCCTACTCTGAAGCATATACGCTGCTCAGCCAAGAGGGCCTTCCGCGGGAAGTAATCGACCGCCTGTTTGAGCAGCCCCGGTCGCTGCCGGCGATCGGGCTTCCCGAAGAGCTACTGCAGGCCTTCCTTTCCGGTGGTGCGGCGCCGCCCGATGAAGAAATAGCCGTGCGGACGGGCATCGATGACTGGTACCCACAGAACACGCCGGCGTTCAGGGAAGGCGAAACCCAAGCGGTGCCCTACGTGCTGCTGGAATTCGACGTGTCGCGGAGCGGCAAGGCGAGCAACATCTCGGTGGTGGAAGCGGCCACCGAGGATGCGTCACTGAGCCGCAAGGCGATAAAGAGCATCGCGGCGGGGCGATTCAGGCCCCGCATCCAGAACGGGGAACCGGTGGATGCCAGTGGCGTGCGAATCAGGATGGTTTTCAAAGACTGAATAATGAATGGGACTGCAGGGCGAATGAATATTCGCATGACAGGCGCGGGTAGTGTCAAAAATCTTTCACGCTTTTCAGCTTGAATTGGCTATTTGTCAAATAATTTAATTAATCGTATAATTAATCTCCGGGCAAAGCCGCTACGCCAGCGGGATCAGCCACGAGGCAAATCATGATCCGCAGTTCGAAAAAACGCAGCCGGCGCCCGGGCCCCTCCGGCACCCAGGATATCCCCCAGCGCATTCTCGACTCCGCCGAATACCTATTCGCCGCGCAGGGCTTCGCCGCCACGTCCGTACGTGAAATTGCCGAACGCGTGGACGTCAATGCGGCAATGGTTCATTACTACTTCGGCAGCAAGCGGAAACTCCTCGAGGCGGTCATGGAGCGGGTGCTGACGCCGCTTGCGAGCGCGATCGAAGATCTCGAGCAGCAAGAGCGGCTCGAGTTCAAAGACCTGGCCGGGCTGATTTTTGCCATGGCCGGTGATCATCCTTACCTGCCCCAGCTGATGACACGGGAGGTATTTCTACCTGGCGGAGGCCTGCAGCAGGAGTTTCTGGACCATTTCGCGCCCCGACTCGGCGGGCGCTTACCGGCCATGCTGAAGCGGGAACAGCAGGCCGGGCGCATAGCGCCGGAGCACGACCCCCGGATCATGACGCTGCTGATTCTTTCAGCTTGCCTGTTTCCTTTCATCGCCCGCCCTGTTGCCGAGTCCGCGCTCGGAATGAACTACGACTCCGCCGGCCTGGAGAAGCTGCTGGCGCACGTCACGGTGCTGGTGGAACAGGGGTTTGGAAAATGAGCGCACGCCAACGCAAGCATCTCGGACAGCAGGTGGCGGTGCTGGGGTCACTGTGTGCGGCGCTGCTTCTCGTCGGCTGTAGTTCCGGCAGTGAGCCGGGCATGGTCGGCACCCTGGAAAGGGACCGCGTCGAGATCAAGGTTGAGACCAGCGAGCCGATCGTTTCGCGTCACGTGCAGGACGGTGCCACCGTTGCGGCCGGTGACCTCGTGATGCGCCAGAATCCTTCGCGCCCGCAAGCCCGCCTCGACCGGGCCCGGGCGCAACAGGACCAGGCCGCCGCGCGGCTGGCGGAGCTGCAGCGTGGCCCGCGCAGGGAAGCCATATTGGAAACGGGCGCGCGCCTTGCCGCGGCCGAGGCACAAACGGCCAATGCCCGGGCGGAATTCAAGCGCATCAGCGACGTATTCAGCAGGGGCCTGGCCTCCGCCTCGGCGAGGGATGATGCGCAGGCGCGCTGGCAGACCGCGGCCGGTGCGGAGCAGGCCATCCGTGAGAACCTGCAGGCACAGCTGGCGGGCACCACCGTGGAGGAGCTGAAGCAGGCCGAGGCGGAGCTCGCGGCGGCGGACGCCGAGCTTGCCCAGACTCAAATCGACCTGCAGCGCACCGAGCTGCGCGCCCCGGTGGACGGCGTCGTCGACAAGCTCCTGTTCCAGATTGGCGAGCGCCCTCCCGTGGGCACCACCGTCGCGGTGCTGCTGGACAGCTCGCGGGTCTTCGCTCGCATCTACGTGCCCGAATTTCTTCGCGCCACGGTCGTCCCGGGAACAGAGTTGACCGTGCGCGTCGACGGGCTGGATGAAGATCTTCGCGGCACCGTGCGCTGGGTCTCGACCGACGCGAGCTTCACCCCCTATTTTGCCTTGACGGAATACGATCGCTCGCGGCTCAGCTACCTCGCGGAAGTGGACGTTCCCGGCGCGGCCGACCTGCCGTCGGGCGTACCGCTTTCGGTGCTGCCGCCCGGCGAGTGATGCGGTCCGGATCGCATGACACAGACGCAATCGCACAGGGAAGAGAAAACGGCGGTCGAAGTCACCAGCGGACTGGCCATCCGGGCACGCGGACTGAGCAAGAACTTCGGCAAGGTACAGGCTGTCCGCGAACTGGATCTCGACGTTCCGAAAAATCGCATCTACGGCTTTCTCGGCCCCAACGGCTCAGGCAAATCGACCACGATCCGGATGCTGTGCGGCCTGCTGACGCCGAGCGCTGGGGATATCACGGTGCTCGGCTGGCGGATTCCGGAGCAGGCCGAGGCGTTGCGCCGGGAAGTCGGCTACATGACCCAGAAGTTCTCGCTTTACGAAGACCTCACGGCGTTGGAAAACCTGCGCTTCATGGCCAATGTGCACTCGCTGTCCCGCGCCCGGCGCCGCGAACGCATCGAGTCGGTGACCGGGCGCTACCAGCTCGAACCCTTCCTGCGCCAGTACGCGGGAACCCTGAGTGGCGGTCAGCGTCAGAAACTGGCCCTGGCGGCAGCCACCCTGCACGAACCCCACCTGCTGTTCCTCGATGAGCCCACCAGCGCGGTCGATCCGGAAAGCCGGCGCGGCTTTTGGGAAACGCTGTTCGACCTGGTCGCCGAGGGCACGACCATCCTGGTCTCGACGCATTACATGGACGAAGCGGAGCGCTGCCATGCGCTGGCCATTCTCGACCAGGGCCGGCTGGTCGCGCAGGGCAGCCCGGACGAGCTGGCGCGCAGTATCGACGCCAAGGTCGCCATCGTCGAATCGACTCAGCCGCGGCGTGTGAGCGCGGCACTGCAGAAACAGGAATGCGTTGTCAGCAGTGCTCAGATCGGCAACACGCTGCGCATCCTGCTGAGCAAGGAAGCTTCGGATCCGCAGGAGTTGATCCGCAGCGCGGTGGCCGAAGCCGGCCTCGAAATCGAGAGCTGCGAGTCGGCGCAGGCGAATCTCGAGGATGTGTTCGTGGCCTCCACGCGCGGGCGCAAGCAGCCATGAGTTCGGCCCAGCGCATCATGGCCGTGATTCGAAAGGAGATTATCCAGCTCAGCCGCGATCGCCTGACCTTCGGCATGATCGTGGGCATACCGACGGCTTTGCTGCTGCTGTTCGGCTACGCGATCAACATGGACCCGCGCCATCTCGACGCGGCCTTCGCCGACCTTTCCGCGACCGCCGCCTCGCGCCAGTTCGTCATGGACCTGTCGCAATCCCAGGTGGTGGACTTCCGTTACCGCGCCGGCAGCGCGCAGGAACTGGAAGAACTGCTGCAGAGCGGCAAAATAAGCGTCGGCCTGCTGGTGCCGGCGGACTTCGAGCGGCGCCGGCTGGAAGATGGGCGGGCGGCCGCGCAGTTGCTGATCGACGGCTCCGACACGGTCGTCCAGGCCGCCGCGACGCGGCTGGGCCAGATGATCAATACCTCGCCATACCAATATCAGCCCGCGCTGCTGGAAATTCGCACCTATTACAATCCCGAACGACGCTCACCGGTGAATACGGTGCCCGGCTTGATCGGCATCATCCTCACCATGACCATGGTGCTGTTTACCGCGGTCGCCATCGTGCGTGAACGTGAGCGGGGCAACCTGGAGCTGCTGATCGCCACGCCGGTGCGCACGACCGAGCTGATGCTGGCCAAGATCGCGCCTTACGTCGTGATCGGCCTGGTCCAGGTCACGTTGATTCTGGTCCTCGGAAATCTGCTGTTCCAGGTTCCGATTCGCGGCAGCATGCTGGACGTCTACCTGCTCGCCCTGATCTTCATCATCGCGAACCTCGCCATCGGCCTGGCAATTTCAACGATGGCCCGCAACCAGTTCCAGGCCATGCAGCTGACCTATTTCATTCTACTCCCCTCGATCCTGCTGTCCGGATTCATGTTCCCCTTCTCCGGCATGCCGCGGCTGGCTCAGTGGATTGCCGAGCTGCTGCCGATGACCCACTTCATGCGCCTGATCCGCGGGGTGATCCTGCGCGGCGCCAAGCTCGAAGAACTCGCCGGCGAACTCGCTGTTCTGGGCCTGTTCATCGTCGTGGCAATGACCTTCGCCGTGCGGCGCTTCACCAAGCGCCTCGACTGACCGAAATCGCCCCCCGTGAACAAGGTCAGTCCGACCGGACCATTTACGCCTTCGCGAGCGCAGTGAATCCATAACGGGCTGGGATGCCCGTTTATGGACAGATACTACTAAGGAACCTCTGATCAATTATGCGGGTTAGCGGGCCGGAACAGCCGGCTGCGAAGAAAAGCCAACAGCATCAGCGCAGACGGCGCATAGCGGGCCAGGCGGTGCGCGCGAATCGGTACCGGGGCCCCGGGAACCACCGACAGGCAGGCCGGATCGCGCTGCTTCAGCGCAGCGGCCAGTTCCATGCCCAAAACAACGTTCGTGGTGATCCCCCTGCCATTGCAGGCCTGGATCGCAAATGCCCCGTCACCGAGATCATGAACGGACGGCAGAAGCGCCGGGTTGATCCAGGCCCTGCCGTGCCAGAGATACTCGATCGGCAATCCCTTCAAAGCCGGATAGAACTGTTCGATCCGACGCGCGGCCTCGGCAAAAAGAGCAGCCCCGCTGCGCTTGACCATGAAATTCGGAAAGGCGGAGACCAGGCGCCCGGCCGCGTCGTAACGCGCCGTAAATATGTATGCACGCTTATCGGTAAACGAAATTCTGTGCCGCAGTATGGACATGCGTTGCGCCTCCGACAGGGGCGCCGTGGCGAATTCGACGACGTCCAGGGGCAGGACCGTATGCCGCAAAGCCGGGTGCAGCGCCGGATTGCCCCCGTTGGCAGCCAGCACCACGCGCTCGGCTTCGACCCGGCCGTGGTCCGTTTCCACGCGCCATCCTGAGCCGTGACGGCGCAGGCTCGTGACGGGGCTCTGAGCGTATATCTCCGCGCCGAAACGCTGGGCCGTTGCTGCGAGGCCCCGGCTCAAAGCGAGCGGATCGACGGTTCCGCCATCATCAAATCGAATCGCGCCCAGGTAGCGGTCCGTTCCCAGGCAGGCAGCCGTCTCGCCGGACTCTGCGTAGTGGACATTGAAGCCCCGCGCTTGCCATTCATGCGCACGGCTCTGAAGAGCGCTCGCGACGGCGGCATTATGCGCCGGCGTCCAGAAACCGGTTTGCTCGGCATCGCAGCCGAGGTCGTACTTTTTAATCAACTCGAAGCACTGGCTTGCCGAAGACCCCACCATCCGGAGCAAGCGGGACCCACGTTCACTACCGAAAAGCCGCTCGATGTCGGAAGGACTGTGGCTGATCATGTCCGGGGCCAGCAGCCCGCCGCTTTTGCCGGTCGCACCACTGCCCACCTCATCGGCCTCGACCACCGTCACGGAGAGGCCTTTTTCCGCCAGGTGAAGCGCTGTCGACAGGCCGGCAAGGCCCGCTCCCACCACGGCCACGTTGGCCTTGCGGGCACTGGCAAGAGGCTCGAGTTTCGGTCCGGGCGCAGCGGTCCGCTCCCAAAGGCTGGGACCCGGCACATTGCAATCCGGCGGTGAGTCTTTCACAATCGAAGCGACATTGCCGGGCGGAGAAAGCAAAGCGAACGCACGTTCGTCCGGTGCGGCTTACTTATCGTGCGGCAGGTTACCAAGACCATTACTCGATGGGCAGCTTGCTGAGATTGTTCACCAAATGCCTGAGCAAGACGGTCAATTCCTGCAACTGCGCTTCGTCGAGCCCCTCAACGGCTCTTTTGACCTGCCGGCTGCCCAACTGCATCACCTTTTCTGCCAAATCACGGCCTTCTTCCGTCAGATGAACATCCGTGATCCGGTTATCATCCTTGTTGAGGTAGTGTTTGACCAGACCGTCCCGCCGCATTCGATCCAGTGCCCGACTGGCCGTCGAGCGTTTGAGCAGCGCCAGCGTTGCCAGGGTTTTGATATTGATCGGGCTGCGCCGCATCAGCACGGTCAGTAGCCGATACGTAGCCCGGTCGAGGCCAAATTTTGCGATCGCTTTGTCGAGATCCTCGTGGTATTTGAAATCGGCATGGGCGACCAGATAAAACGGCGAAAGAAACAGGTCGAAGTCGCGTTTCGCCGGATCGAGATGGCTGGGCAGGTTTCTGTTCTTTTTATCAGTCATGTCATTCCATTAACGTTCTGGTGCGGGTCCGGGCTGGCATGCCAGCAGACCATCGATTATTGGGTCTCGTTAACTTCTCGACCGTGACAGGCGGTTCAGACGCAACGGTCCTGGCTGCCAAGCCCTCACCCGGTAACTGTCGCCGCTCGATGCCGGGACAATGACCTTCGGGAAAGGATCACAAACGCGATGCACAAAAACAACGCGACCGGGGTATTCATTATCATGGGCAAAGACATTTCCCGGCTGCCGACAATTGTAACCGCAATGTAAATCGCCGTGCCTTCCTGCCGGATCATATGCTCGATACCGATTGCCACACGCTCCGGAGCAACCAGCGCAAAGCCGGCGCTCAAGCCCAGGGCAACCGCAAGATTCAAAAGATTCATGCCCAGCGTAATACCAAACAGGCTGTTGAAATGTTCCACCAGAACGGGAATTTGATCGTAGAGGATGGAACCGAACGCAACAAGCAAAATGGACGTGCCGCCAATTTTTACGTAAGTCTTGATCCGGATCGCCAGTTCAGACCTGAACGTTCGCACCAACAGGCCCAGCGAGGCTGGAATCAGCGTGATGCTGAAGATCTTCCAGATGAACTCGAGCAGCGGGACACTGACCTGCTCCTCGACGCCCATTAAATACAGCAGCGCGAAATGGGCATAAAAAGGGATGACCAGGATATAGATCATGCTCACCAGAATGCTCAGCGACAGGGAAAGGGCCAGATCCCCTTTCGCCAGGTCGGTCATCAGGTTTGAAAGCATCCCGCCCGGACAGGTTGCCAACAGGACAAAGCCCACCGCCAGCGCCGGCGTTGGTGCAAAAAAGGTGGCCAGCAACACGCCGATCACGGGCGGCACGATCAGCATGCTGCCGACGCCGACAAACAGTGCGCGGCGATTACGGTTGATACGCTGAAAATCCTCGATCGTGAGGCTCAGGCCCATGGAAAACATGATCAGCCAAAGCGATCCGGGCAGCAGTACGTTGTCTATGATTGCCAAGAAGTTACCCTCGCACTACGCCTGGAAAAACGGCAGGTCACCCACGATGCCGTCACGCTGCTGGCTCAATCGTGATGTTACACACGCCATTGCTCCGAATGGTTTTCATATCGGCCTGGAACGCGGCGACATCCTGCGGCACGACTTTCGCACAGACGTTCGCCTGGATCCAGCCGAACGGCATCAGCAGTCGGCCGCCCGGCCCATAAAAGAATCCCAGGTCGAAAAAGTTTCCGGGCGGCAGCCCCTTGACCGAACCGGCCGCTATCGAGGCGAGCACGATCTCTCCGGATTCCGGATAGGAGGTCGCATTTTCACTCGGAATCACAGACTCGGCAAGTGCCGCCGGCAAGACACTCGCCGGCAGCGGACAGGAAAGCTCCGGGCCGGTCCAGATCGCGTGGATTGCCTCAAAGGTCGACCGATTCAACGCCAACTGCCAAAGAAACTCGGCGGACAGCGGCGCTTGCTCATCCAGCAAAACGCATCGAGCCGACAATTGGGAAACCGGCTCCCTGATAAAAATCTCCCGCATCACCACTCCTTATATCTGAAAGCGTGGCCGCAGGCCAGCCAATACCGCGATGCTACCTACTTGTAGCGGACCCCGTCCTTGATCACCACGTAGATGCTTTTCAGCGCCTCCAGGTCGGCCAGGGGATTACCGGCAACGACGATCACGTCCGCCAGTTTACCTTCTTCGATGGTTCCCAGTTCATCCTGCAAGCCCAGCGCTTCGGCGCCGTGGCGGGTAGCCGCGATAATCGCGTTCATCGGCGTCATGCCCTCTTCCACCATGTACGCGTATTCCCGCGCATTCGGGTCCTGCTGCTGGAAATTGAGAAACGACGGGGTGTCTGTACCCAGGGAAAATTTCGCCCCGGCGCGGATGAAGCGGCGCATGTTCTGGTGCGAAACGGCGCGGCGTTCCTGCATCTGCTCATAGGACGGACCGGACAAGCCAAAGGTGTCGCCACCGCCAGCCCGGCCTTCGAGAGTGGCCTTGTCACTCTGGTAAATGGGCAGCCCGGAAGCGTCCGGATTCCTTTTGTTGAACAGCATCTTGTCGCGATAGCGCATCAGCAGCCGGTATTCCTTCGGCTCCATCGACATGATAAAGAGCGTCTCGTTGAAAGCGTGGGGGTTGGCTGCGTTTTCAGCGCCCGTCACCATCACGCGCAGCAGGGTGTCGACGATGACGTCCTTTTCCACGTAACCGCGAATGATGTCTTCTTCCACGAGAATGTGACCGTAAAAAGGGTGCTCGAGCGTGTCGATATCGAATTTCAACATTCGGCGCAGACCCGGATTATGGGGGCCGGCGTGAACGTCTATGATTTTGCCGTTTCGATGGGCCTTGTCGATGATGTACCTCAATTCCTCGTCCGAGAAATCGTTGCTGCCGTCATAGACCTCATCGGACATGTACAGCTTCCAGTAATTGAACTCGGGGCCGAGGAAGCGATCCGTCGCCTCTTCGATATCGTACATGACGTTGTAGGCAAAATCGTTACGCAGCCAGTCGACGGCGCCCGGCGGCGTGTTGTTCTCTTCGATATAGTGCTCGAAATGCTGTTTGCTCATGAACAGCGCGCCGCCCAGAAAAATCCGCGGTCCGGCGATTTCCCCGGCGTCGATCGCATTTTTCACCTCGAGAATGCGCTTGGCCGGGCCGCTGGTCTGGCGCATGCTGGTCACGCCCTGCATCAGGTAGACATAGGCCCGATTCGGCATGCGCGCAAAAGTCTCTTCCCATCTCGCCTGCAGGACTTCCACCGGCAAGTCGGCGGTGGGCGCGGGGTAAAGCGGATTGAGTTGTAGGTGTTGATTGGAATTGATGATGCCGGGCATGATGGTCATGCCTTCCGCGTTGATAACCTGCGCACCCGCCGGAACATCGACTTCTTCCACCGGGCCGACGCGGGTGATCCGGTCGTTTTCGATCACCACCGTGTAACGCAGCTTCGGCGCGGCACCGGTGGCATCGATCAGGTCTCCGCCAACGATCGCGATCGGGTGGCGTGGCTCAAACGGCGGTTCCTGGGGCCCCAGGATTCTCGACGGGCTCTCCTCTGCTGCCAGTGCCTGGCCCAGTGTCATCGCCAACAGTACGAATGACAAACCATACGCCAGCTGCAGTTTCAGGGCGTCAGATGCGCGCGATTTCATGTTTTTTCTCCTTCGTGATCAATGCACAAGGGCTGTGCATCAGCTCTTCAATTTCCGCCTGCTGTCTGACGAACCCGCTTGCCGCCCGCGAACACGTAACGCACGTCCCGCAGGTTCTGAATGTCTTCGAGCGGGTTCGAGCCCGAGATCAGGATGTCGGCCAGCTTGCCCGGCTCCAGCGTTCCGAGCTTGTCGCCCAAGCCAAGAATTTCCGCACCGACGCGGGTAGCGGCGGCCAGCACCTCTTGATCGGACATCCCGGCATCCTTCAAAAAACCCAGCTCCCGGTAATAGGCCTCCGGGTAACGCTTATCGTTTTCGAATGGGATGTCCGTGCCAACGCCGATCGCGACCCCCGCCCGGTGGGCTTGGCGGACCATGTCGATGTGTTGATCGTGATCGAGCGGAAAGCGCCGGGACATGGTGTGATAAAAACCGCCGCCGCCGATGCCGGCCGTCGGGTATCCCGTAGTGAGTACATTATAAAAAGCGGTGATCGTGGGTACGAAATCCGTGCCGTTTTTGGCCATTGCCTTGATGATGTCAGAATCCATGTCCAGCGGATGCTCGATGGAGTCGATTCCGGCCTCGGCCGCCCACAGCGTGAACTTTCCGAAAGAGTCGACGGTCACCGGGATCTCGTGAAGATGGGCCTCGTCCACCGCGGCGGTAATTTCCTCCCGCGTATAGGGGGCGGTCAACTTGATCCAGTCGGCATGCATGCGGATCTGCTCGCGCACGGCCAGCCGCCAGTCCCATGGGCCGTTGGCAACGCGGACTCGCCCGCTGTCTGCAAGGCTTTTTGGGCGGCCCGTTGCCGTCGAGGTGATTTCATTGCCATGGCCCCCGCGAGCGGCAATCAGTTGCCCGCTCCACAGCACGCGCGGGCCGTCCACGAGGCCACGCGCAACAGCTTCCTTGATGCGCAGCGCGACGTCATCGACAGTGCCCACGTCCCTGACCGCCGTGATGCCGGCATCCAGGAACTGGGAAAGCAGCAGGGTTCCGCGTATCGCGGCCGCCGCGGCGGAATCACGGTAACGGGTAAATTCTTCGCCCCGCTGTTGCGTGAAATGAATGTGCAGGTCGATCAGACCCGGCGAGATGAACAGGCCGCTCGCATCGATTCGCTGGTCGACCCGGTCTGGAATGGCGACCTTTCCCGCAGACCCGGCTGCGACGATGCGATCACCGCGCACGACCAGCACCGCGTCGGCGACCGGTTTTCCGCCCAGACCATCGATCAAGACGCCGCCCTCGATAAGCAGCACGGGATCAGCGGAACGGTCGGACGGCGGCAGCGGCACCTTGCGCGTATCGTCGGTCGTCCGCCAGTTGTCAGCGGACTCCGCTGCCAGCGGACCCGCCGCCGGCAGCATCACCATCAGAGTCAGCAAAAGAGCCTTTTCAACGAAGTATTTCAACATATTTTTAAATCCCTGCGGCCATTTTCAGTGCGGCTGTTTTTCTCCCAGCTCGTGAGATCGACATCCTGCGTGCCGATCAGAAGTTGTAGCTGAGAGACGCCCCGTAGGTTCGCGGCTCGGCATAGACGATGCGGCTCGGCAAAAACGTCGATCCCGCACCGAACTGACTGCCCTTGTAGAGCTTGTCGGTCAGGTTGCGAACCCAAAGCGAAGCTTCCCATTTTTCATCGATCGAGCGCACGCCTGCGCGCAGCCCCAGCAGCCCATAGCCATCCTGTTCCTCAACATTATTCGCCAAAGCGAGCTCGATTTCGGACCGGTAACTGTAGTCGAGTTGGGCGAAAGGCCGCACGTTGGCTATGGGCTCGCTGAATTCATAGGTCGCAATCAGGCTGGAAGAGAAAGTCGGCGTTTGAACCGGCGTGTCGCCATCGAACTCACCGCTGGTGATCTCCGCGTCCATCAGGTTGACGCCTACCCGCAGTGAAAACTCACTGGTGGGAAACCACGATGCTTCGGCCTCAGCGCCGAACACGCGGGCGTTTCCGGCATTGGCCAACACGATCAGCCGAATGCCTTCGCGGGTTACTGCCGTCGTCGCCTGCAGATTCTCCCAATCGTAGTAATAGCCTGCGGCGTTGAACACGAGGCTGTTGTTTGCGAGTGTCGACTTCATACCGACTTCGTAAGCGATAAGTTCTTCCGTATCGAACGGCAAGATCTGCGGTATTGAAAATGCGATGGTTGCGGGAAAGCCCGGGCCTTTGAAACCCCGGCTGATACTGCCGTAGAACAGATAGTCTTCGTTGGGCTGATAGTCAAGGCCCAGCTTGCCGGTCACTTCCGTCGCATTTACCGAGTCTTCGAAAAACGGGAGCGGAACGGGGCCGCCTCCCTCGACAAAGCCACTGTATCTAAAAAACCGGTCTTCATCGGTATACCGTAAGCCGCCGATCAATTTCCAATTCTCGTCGAACTGCCATTCCGCATGGCCAAAAACCGCGATGTCCTCGGTCTTCTGGAAGAACGTCGAGTCGAAAAGGGCGGAAAAATCGATGTGATCCCTGAAGTTGAAAAGCACGAAATCGCTAATCTCGTCTTCACTGTAATAGGCACCCAGGACCCAGCGCAAATCACCCCAGCTCTCATCTGAAGAAAGGCGCAGTTCCTGTGTGAACAAATCGACTTCCTGCGCGCGGAAGGTATCGCTGACAATGAACGGCGAACCATTGTCGCCGCCGGTTTCCCGGTCGAGCTCGCGGTAACCGGTCACCGACGTCAGCACCATGTTGTTAAACGCCCAGTTCATGTTGTTGTTGAGACCCCACGACTCGACATCGTCAATGTTGCCGAACGAAAAGCTGCCGAAGGTCGTTCTTGGACCGGTATCAGGGTCCGACACAATTTCCACTTCACCCGTCACCGGGTCGCCGCCCACCGCATCACGGCGGATGGCAAATGACGCGCATTCCTCTTCGTTGCGGATACCTGTCATCGGGAAGGAACACAAGCCCGACCCGTCCTGCAGCACGTTGCCGGCGTGTTCATAGGCCAGCACTTCCGATTTGCTGAGACCAAGATCGGCGGTAAACGTCAAGTCGAAGTTCTCGGTGGGCGTCCACAGCACGGCCCCTCTCACTGCCTGACGGTCAATGGCGCCGTTATCGCTGTCGAGGTCGCCGGCGTCCGGACCCAACAGCACGTTCTGCCAGCCGTCGCGCGTGGTGGAATGGGCCCCCAGCCGAACGGCCAGAGTATCCGTCACGCCACCCCCGACCGCGGCTTCGAGTTCCACAAGATCGAAACGGCCGTAGTTGGCGCGAACGGAGGCATCGAACTCGTGGGTCGGCTTGCGCGTCACGAAATTGATCGCGCCGCCCGTGATATTACGCCCGTAAAGCGTTCCCTGGGGACCTTTGAGCACCTCGACCCGCTCCAGATCAAAAAGTTGGAACCCGAGCATCACGATCGACGGCAGCGCCACTTCATCGATATAGGGCGTCACGGAGGGGTTCTGATTGCTCTCGCCATTGTTCATGCCGATGCCGCGGAGCGCGAATATGGGATCGCCGGAGTTTCCGGTCGTGACCGAAAGGCCGGGCGTGAAATTCGCAAGATCGGCGGGCTGTTCGATCCTGAAGTTCTCCAACTGGTCGGCCGTCAGCACCGAAATCGAAATCGATACGTCCTGCAGATTCTCCTCGCGCTTTTGCGCCGTCACGATGACTTCCTCGAGGGCGCTCTGCGCAAAGACCGGAACCGGTAAACCCAGACAGCAGGCCAACATGAACGCCACCGCAACCCGGGCCGATAATCTCCGATTACCGATAGCGCCAACCCGCATAAAGGAACAACCGTTGCTAATTAGGGACCGCTTGAACATTTCATGCCTCCTGTCGTTTGTGCCTTGAATACTTATATTCGTGTGATTCTGGTCAGCTTTTTTCCACACGATACATCATCTGTCCGCTAAAGGCCAAATGGAGAGGTTCAAAAATCCGGCCTTCACCGATTTTCCTTGCCACCCCAATAAAGCACCTGTATTAATATGATTTTGGATATATTATGCTAATCTCGCTACACGGTTCTGCCAGCAAAAGGTGCAGCGGGGGCTTGAAATGAGAAGCCGGCTCACAGGTTTTTTTGGGCACGCAACAAGGTACTGAGCAGAACAGGCGGGGAGCTTGATTCAATCGACCGAGGAACATCCATGACGAACCAAATGAAATTCATCAACAAATACAGGCCGACGCGACGTGGACTGCTTGTCGCCGCGATCCACGTTGGAATCGGTATTTCACTCAACACCACCATGCTGCTGGCTCAGCAAACGCTGCTTGAAGAGGTGGTCGTTACCGCCCAGAAACGTTCAGAAAATATCCAGGAAGTTCCGATCTCAATCACGGCATTCGGAGGTGATGAACTCGCCGAGCTCGGCGTAAAGACCTTGAGAGACATGGTCAAGTTCACGCCGGGCGTGACCATGAACGCCAGCTCGGTCGCGGAAGGCGACACCGTATTCACCATTCGCGGCATCGGTATGAACTCGGTCAGCTCCAACCAGAACCCGGCAGTTATGGTCTATCTGGATGAAATTCCGCTGCCGTCGCACATCATGCTCGGCTCCAGTATCTTCGATGTCGAACAGATCGAGGTGCTGAAGGGCCCGCAGGGTACGCTGTACGGCCGCAACACAACCGGCGGCGCCATTCGGGTCATCTCAAGAAAGCCGAGCCAGGAATTCGACTTGCAAAGCCGTCTCGACTTCACCTCCTACGACGGAATTGAATTTGAAACCGGGGTCGGTGGCGGATTGACCGAAACCCTGTCCGCCCGTTTCGCGGTCAATATCCATCGGCAAACAAGGGGTTGGCAGACACTCGAGGTTCCGGATCCAAGCCTGTTCGGACCCGGTGTGGACAGGAACAATGGCGAGATCGACAGGAAATCATATCGTCTGTCGTTTTTATGGGAGCCGTCCGAGCGGTTCAATGCCCTGGTCGTGGGTGATTATGCGACCGACGACTCGGAAGCAATCGCCTTCAAACACAGCGGAAACCTGCGTGCGGATGACCCATCCACGTTCTGCTCCTTTGTAAGCACCGGGGTCAGAAACGAAGAGGAATGCGCATCCTTCGGGCAAATCAGAGATGAGGTTGGCGGCAATCCGATCGGGCCGCCGATCGTTCTGCAGGACCAGAACCCGGACCCGCGAACAGTCCTGGCCAATTTTGGGCTTGGCAACGAGATCGATTCAGAAAATGGCGGAATTTCCTCGATCCTGAACTATGACTTCAACCGGATGCAGTTGACGTCAGTCACCGGCTACCGGGAATTGTCCAGAAGCGTGCCCAACGACCAGGGTGGCGCGCCCTTCAACACGAATGAGGTCATGCAGTTCGATGACATCGAAAGCTTCACCCAGGAATTGCGCCTTACTTCGGATGAAAGCTGGGGTGACCTGGACTGGATAGTCGGCCTGTTCTACAGCAATGACGACATCGCGAACACGACCATTGCGGATTTTCGCGATCACATTGCCTTTTCAGGCCGGTTCACGACGTCATACGACCAGAATACCGAAGGCATTTCGGCGTTTTCGCAGATCAACTGGAGGTTCGCGCCGGACTGGAACCTGACCGCCGGCCTGCGCTACACGGACGAAGACAAGAGCTTTGATTTCTCGGGTTCGCTGGTCGGGACGGGTCCGGTGCCCATCTCCAGTTTCCATCCGGATGACCTGAATAATACAGATTGGGGCGGGAGACTCGGTCTTGATTATTCACCCAACGAAAACTGGATGCTCTACGCCAACGTTAACCGTGGCTTCAAATCAGGCGGGTTCCCCGCTGCGATTTCCTTTTCGATACCGCAGTTACAGCCTTTCGAGTCCGAGCAACTGACCGCCTACGAAACAGGGTTCAAGTCGAACCTGGCCGATGGCCGGGTGCTTTTTAATCTGGCCGGATATTACTACGACTGGGAAGACCTACAGGCGGCAACGGCGGTTGACCGCATCGATCCGGTTTCGGGTCAGCTGGTTCGCGTGGTTGTTCTCACCAACGCCGGCGACGCCGAGCTTTCCGGACTGGAGGCTGAGTTTTCCTGGTTGGCGACCGAGCAGATTTCCCTGCAGCTTGGCGCAAATTTCATGTTCGAACGCAAGATCGTCGCAGGCAACTTCGAGGGTGACACGCCCGCTCATACGCCGGAATTTACGTTGAATGGCCAGCTAAGCTACACCTCGTCGAAATCCATCCGAGGCTTCCAGCCCTTCGCTCAGCTCGATTACAGTTACCAGGGGTCGCAGGAATTCATTCTTGCCAACGTCCCTGGTGCCGGTGGTGCAAGTTATTCACTGGTCAATTTGAACCTTGGAGTGACCTCTGAAGACGGGCGCTGGTCGGCTTATGTCTTCGCTCGAAATCTTTTCGATAAAACTTACGTAAGTGAAAATTTTGGCGTCGGTTCATCCTTTCTGCCCGCGCGAACCCTGTTTGGTCCGCCCCGTATCTTCGGGCTGAGCCTGACGTACTCCATGAAGTAAGCAAGCATATTAAAGCGCCCGGTACGACAGTTCGTTGCAGCGCGGTATATTAAAGGATCGCCCGGGGTGCCAGTCACCCCGGGCAATTCTGCGGCCGATCTCGATTTTGATCGGTGCCGGAGCGATTCAGCGCCACACAAGACACGGCTGGAATGATCGAATTTGGATTGACGCCACCAGAACATTAGCCACAGAGGTGCCCCGATGAATCTTTTTCACAGACGACTCAAGTTCGTTATCCTCACGTCGCTCGCCCCCCTGGTTCTGCTCCTGGGCACAAGCCTGTCCGCCCGGGATGCAATCCCGGAAAAAATGTTGAGCGCATTGGAATACCGCCTGATCGGACCCATGCGCGGCGGACGGGTCAACCGGGTACAAGGCATCGCCGGAGACCCGACCACCTATTATTTCGGTGCGGCCGCCGGCGGCGTCTGGAAAACCACCGATGGCGGCATCAATTGGCTGCCGATATTCGACGATCAGCCGGTAGCGGCGATCGGCGATCTCGCGATCGCGGAGTCGAATCCCGATATCCTGTATGTGGGCACCGGCGACTCGAATCCGCGCGGTAACGTGTCGCACGGGAACGGTGTGTACAAGTCTGTGGATGGCGGTGCCACTTGGCGGCACCTGGGGCTTGCCGACAGCAGGCATATTGGCCGCGTCCTTATTCATCCCGAAAACCCCGACATCGTTTTCGTTGCCGCAGTAGGCCATATTTTCGGCTCCAATGAACAACGGGGCGTATTCCGAACCCGGGACGGCGGCGAGAGCTGGGAAAAAGTACTTTACGTCGATGCACAGACGGGCGCCTACGACATCAGTTTTGTACCGGGCGATCCCGGCACGCTGTATGCCACGACCTGGCAAGTGCTGCGCGACCCGCATCGCCTGGTCAGCGGCGGCCCGGGCAGCGGACTGCATCGTTCGACGGACGGCGGCGCCACCTGGCAGCGCCTTTCCGGCAATGGGCTGCCCGAAACCGTGCTGGGAAAGATCGGGGTGGCCGTGTCGCCGGCCGATCCGAGCCGGGTGTACGCGCTGATCGAAGCGGAGCAAGGCGGGCTCTACCGGTCCGACGATCACGGCCAAACATGGAAGCACATCAACGGCAGCCGGAATCTGTGGCGGCGCGCATGGTTTTTCATGGACGTGATTCCTCACCCCACAGACCCGGATGTCGTGTACGTCATGAACATCAACCTGCAAAAGTCGGTCGATGGGGGTGAAAATTTCAGCACCATGAAAGCACACCACGTGGATCACCACGACCTGTGGATCGACCCGCAAAACCCCGCGCGCATGATCAGCGGCAACGACGGCGGCGCCAACATTTCTTTTAACGGCGGGTTGACCTGGCTGCGGTCCGACGACAACCAGCCCACCGGCCAGTTCTACCGGGTCATCACGGATGACCGCTTCCCTTACTACGTTTATGGCGGGCAGCAGGATTGGGAAACCATCGCCATCGCGAGTCGCGGCAACTGGAACGGCGTGGGGCAGCGCGACTGGTACCCCGTCGGCGGCTGCGAAATGGGCTGGGCTGCACCGGACAAGCGGACGCATAATTATGTCTATGCTGGCTGCACAGACGGCGGCGTGAGCCGCTATGACCACCGCACCGAGCGCAATCAATCGGTCGATCCCTGGCCGGAAACGAACATTGGCCACGGCGCCGAGGACGCCACATTCCGCTTCAAGTGGACTTCGCCGATGATGCTTTCCGAACACGACCCGGCAACGCTCTACATGGGCGCGAACGTGCTCTTCCAAAGCTCGGACGATGGGATGAGCTGGAGCCGGATCAGTCCCGACCTGACACGGGACGACAAGTCCCGGCAAAAGCCGTCGGGCGGGCCCATCACCCGGGATAACGTCGGTACGGAAGTCTATGGCACCCTCTTTGCACTGGCCGAGTCCAGCCTGCAGCAAGGCCTGCTCTGGGCCGGCAGTGACGACGGCCTGGTCCACCTGACCCGGGACGGGGGCAAAAATTGGCAAAACGTAACTCCGCCGGTCGACATCCTGCCCGAATGGAGCACGATCAATTCAATCGAGGCATCGCGGCACGAAGAAGCGACCGCTTACCTTGCCGTGCAACGACGCGACTGGGATGACTACCGGCCGTACGTCTATCGAACGGATGATTTTGGAGCCAACTGGACACGCATCGTCGAAGGCCTGCCTGACGACACGTTCGTCCGCGTGCTGCGGGAGGACCCGGTTCGCCCCGGACTGCTGTATCTCGGCACCGAAATGGGCGTCTACTTCTCTTTGGACGGCGGCAAGGCATGGCAATCCATGCAGCTGAATCTGCCGGTTGCACCCGTCTATGACCTGACGATCAAGAACAACGACCTGGTCGTTGCCACCCATGGGCGGGCCTTCTGGATACTGGATGACCTGACTCCGCTTCGCGAAATGAGCCACGAGGTCATGACCGCGAAGGCCCATCTTTTCACGCCCTCCACCGCGTACCGCATTCGCGATGACTTCGTGGCTTCGACCACGCCCGTGGGCGAAAACCCACCGCCAGGAGCGATCATTTACTACACGCTTCAGTCCGAAACGCAGCAACCTGCGTCACTGACCATCACCGATCAAACCGGTGACGTGGTGCGGCGGTTTTCCAGTGAGGGCGGCGATTCACCCGCTACCGGCACGGCTTTCCGCGACGATCGCGGCCATCCCGGCAGCGAAGGGAAGCTGACGCTGACGGAAGCTCCCAACACCATTGAAACCAGCGGTTTTCCGGACGTAGAGGATACCGGCGCAGCCTACAGCCGGTCGACAGAGTTGCGCGCAGGACCGGGGCTCCACCGTTTCGTCTGGGACCTGCGTTATCCGGGCGCCAGGGGCGTACCCGGCCGGGTTGCATTCTGGCACCGGCCCAAATCGCCGCCGATCGGTCCGCTGGCGCTGCCGGGTGAGTACACCGTAAGCCTGGAGGTCGACGGTACCGTGCTCAGCGCCCCGCTGGTGATAGAGGCCGATCCCCGGCTCGCGTTTCCGGAGAGCGAATTGCAAGCCCAGTTCGATCTGCACATCGCAATTCGCGACACGCTTACCGAAATCAGCGAAGCGGTATTGACGCTGCGAGACATCCGCAGCCAGCTGGACCAGCTCGAGGCGCCGGCCGCGGAAACCGAAGGCTCTGCCGATCTGCTGCAACGCATGGAAGCGGTTCGCGAGCAACTCGACAACGTGGAAGCCGTGCTGACCGAGCCGCGGATGGAGGGGCCGGCGGACGCCTTTCATTACCCCATCAAGCTGGACAACAAGGTGGGCCTGCTGATGGGAACGGTCGCCAACTCCGACCGGGCCCCTACTCGTCAATCCCGCGAGGTGTTTGAAAAACTCGGTGCCGAGGCTGACCAGCAGTTCCGGGTGCTGGGCGAGATACTCGAAGACACCATTCCGTCGCTGAACGAAGCGCTGGTCAAGAACGACTTACCCGCGCTTAAGACACCGAAAACCTCTTCCGGCCGGCTGGAATGATGAGGGTTGGCTCCGTATCGGGCAAGCTCAGGCTGCTGATGCTGATGCTCACTCTCGTCCTGGGTGGAACGGCTGCGGAAGCCGGTGATTGCGAACGCAGCATGAAACTCGGCAGCATGAAAGCCTTCGCCGAAATGGTGAGTGTGGGCGTCAAGGAATTGGCGCTCAGCTCCACCCTGTCGGCCGCTGAACTGGAGAACCTGCGCGACGACGCGCGGGCCATTGCCGAACAGTATGACGTTCGTTTGTATGAAGAAGACGATCTGCTCGTGACCGACCTGTTTCCGCACGACATAGCCGTCGGCAAAAAGGTTCTGCTGATCTACAAAGGCGATACGCTCGAGAAATACCTGGCGCTGAAATCGACAAAAGCTGCCTGGGTCGAAGCGGGGGAATACGATGAGCAGGCCAGAGCAAGCCTGGCCCGCGACTTTGGGCGACTGCTGAGTTACCCCGATGAAAGCATCGACCGGATGCTGAGCCCAGAACAGCCCTGAGCCACCCTGAAGACCGCGGCTGGCTTCGAATTCAGCCAGTCACCGGACATCGGACATCGGATGCGGCCACCAGGCCGTTCGGTTTCCTGCCGCTACAGTGCGTGCTTGCTAATCCGCGTTGCGCGCCTCGGCGGGCAATAGATGGCGGTTGAAAAACTCAACCATTTTCTTGAAAGAAAAACGTCTTACGGCCGCTCCTTCAGCGTCCCAGCCGTGACCCACACCGGGCAGCGTCACCAGTTCAAACAGTTTTTCCCGCGCAATCAGTTTTTCGACGACGTCGATCGTATCCGAATACAGCACCACGTCATCCTTCGAACCATGGATAATCATCAAAGGGTCCGCAAGACCCGCGGTGTGAAACTTCGCAGACTGCTGTTCGTAGCGGCCAGGCTGGTCCGCGCCAGTCGGCTCTCCCATCACCCACATCTGCGCCGGATACGCATGGGTGACATCGGTCGCCGGCGCCCCCGCGATGCCGGCGGCATAGACGCCCGGC
>JAVVFH010000169.1:0-7487 GCA_032250585.1 Lysobacterales bacterium | reverse complement strand
TTACCGGCGCGAATTGCTGCCGGTGCCACTGTCCGACTTCGCCGGCCTGCGCCTCACCGGCCACAACCGCTCGGACGACCTGGCCATGCTGGTGACGAAGCCCGTGCGCGGGCTGCTGCCGGACACCCTCTATCGGGTCGAAGTGGAAGCCGAACTCGCGACCAATGTGCCCCACGGCTGCTCGGGTATTGGAGGTTCGCCGGGCGACAGTGTGTACGTTAAGCTCGGTGCGGCGGGCGAAGAGCCGGTGGCCGAGGTTGACCCTGTGGACGGCTGGCTGCGGCTGAATATCGACTTCGGCATCCAGTCGCAGGAGGGCGTGAATGCGCGCGTGGCCGGCACCCTGGCCAACAGTCAGGACTGCGCAAACGGAGTCGACGTCGACTACGAACTGAGGACGCTCACCACCGAGGGCCAGCCGATGCTGGTCAGCACCAGCGACGATGGCACCCTCTGGCTCATCGCCGGCACCGATTCCGGCTTCGAAGGATTCACCCAGTACTACATCGTTTCACTGACCGCGCGGCTCGAACCCTACGAGCCCGAATAAGGCCCGGCCGCCACCCCCGGTCGTGCAACCGGGGGTGGCGGTGGTCGCGAGCTACGCTAGCTCCTACCGTCCCCGCAAACGCCCGCTTAAAGGCGCTACCGCAACAACCCCCGGAAGCACCTCAGATCTTCCAGACCCCTTCTTCGTGCTCTTCCAGCGCCTTGTTGATGCGCAGCAGTTCGCTCACGTTGTCGAGGTCGATCGCGCGCGCCAGCGATTCGTCGTTTTCCAGGGTTTCGAAATCCGTCAGCATGGCCTTGTCGGCCGGAATTTTCGTCAGCACGGATTTGACGCCAACCATGCCGGCTTCGGCGGTTGCGCCGATCCAGATGAAGATGGCGATCAGTACCAGCCACAGCAGCGCTGCGATTCCCAGGCTGACGCCCGGTCCGGCGATCGCGATGATGGCTTCCTCGCGCGGTTCGCCGGGGTTTTCTCGATGGCGACGATGCCGGCGATGCGGCCGACTTTCCAGGACCATTTCATATCGAATCTGCCGGTTGTCTGTCGACCGCACCTCTTGAATCGCGGCGGCGCGCGCTTCATGTCATACATAGTAATTTAACGCCGTTTGCGGCGTCCGTGGGCATTAGATCGATGCTTTCTGATGCACGTCACGCGATGGTGGCCCGTTACGTGCTATTCAGGAAGCAGGCACGGCCCGGCGCGGGCGGCTTGCTGCTGCCGCTGACAAAGGAGGTGTTTCGGTGAACAATTTATCGGTCGGGGCGTCGAGCGGCTCGACGCGAAAACATTGGGCCCTGGTGGCGGATAGCGGGCGCGCCCGCGTGCTGGAAATATGGCGCTCACCTTATGAAATTCGCCTGGTTCGTGAGTTTCATTCGAAGGCGGAGCACACGACCAGCAAGGAACTCGCATCCGACGGTAGCGGCCGGGCTTATAATGTCCAGGGTCCGTCCACCCATTCGAAGGAGCAGCGCTCCGACCCGCACGAGCAGGCGGAGCAGGCGTTCTGCAAGGCCCTGGTCGACTATCTCGAGCAGGCATTGCAGCAAAATCTTTTGGAAAACCTGGTGGTCATAGCCGATCCCAAGACCCTGGGCCGCTTGCGTCGGGCGATGGGCAGGAGCCTGCAAACCCGAGTTACCGAGGAATTGAACCTCGATCTGACGGGGCTCGACCTGAATGAACTGGCGCCTCGTCTGAAGTCCGTGTTGGGCTGGAAATACTGATCGCCCCGGCGCTCAGCCTTTGATGCACAGCACCGGTTCCAGGGCGGCGACTCGCCGCGCCAATCCCGCGCGTTCGGAGGCTTCGACCACTGCGGATACGTCTTTGTAGGCCCCCGGCGCTTCTTCCGCCACGCCGCGTGCCGACGGGCTGCGCACGGTGATTCCCCGCGCCGCGAGTTCGTCGATCACCTGCCGGCCCTGCCAGCGCTTGCGGGCCTGGTTGCGGCTCATGCAGCGCCCGGCCCCGTGGCAGGCGGAAGAAAAAGCGGTTTCTTCGCTGCTGCCCATGCCCGCCAGCACGTAGGAGCGCGTGCCCATGCTGCCGCCGATCAGCACCGGCTGCCCGGTCGAGTGATAGTGTTCGGGCAGACTGTCGTGGCCGGGTCCGAAGGCCCGCGTGGCGCCCTTGCGGTGCACGTACAGGGTCTGGATCCGGCCGTCTACCGCGTGCGGCTCCGGCTTGCAGGTGTTGTGCGATACGTCGAACAGCAGCGGCATGGCGAGCCGCGGCCAATAGCGGCGGATGACTTTGCGCGCCAGGTGGCCGATGATCTGGCGGTTGGCCAGCGCGCAGTTGATGGCTGAACGCATGGCGCCGAGATAACGTTGCCCGGTTTCGGAATGGATGGGCGCGCAGGCCAGTTCGCGGTCCGGCAGTTCGATGCCATGCGTGCCGGCAGAGATCGCCATTTCGCGCAGGAATTCGCTGCCGATCTGGTGGCCCAGGCCGCGCGAGCCGCAGTGCACGGTCAATACGCATTCGCCCTGAACCAGGCCGAAGTGCCGGGCGGTCTGCTCGTCGAACAGTTCCACGACCTGCTGGATTTCGAGGTAGTGATTACCCGAACCGAGCGTGCCCATCTCGCGCCGCTGGCGCTGCCGGGCTTTTTCCGATACGCAGGAGGGATCGGCCTCGATGGCCCGGCCGCGGTCTTCGATGTGCTCGAGGTCTGGCGCCTCACCATAGCCCCGATTCACGGCCCAGGCGGCCCCGCCGGACAGCATACGGATCATTTCCGCTTCGTCGAGGCTGATTTTGCCCTCGGAACCGAGCCCCACCGGAACGTCCCGAAACAGCGCGTCGGCAAGTTTGTCCTGCACTTTCCGGATCTCGTCGCGGCGCAGTCCGGTCAAATGCGTGCGCACCCCGCAGGAGATGTCGAAGCCGACGCCTCCCGCCGAGATCACCCCGCCCTGATCGGGGTCGAAGGCGGCGACCCCGCCGATGGGAAAGCCGTAACCCCAGTGGGCGTCCGGCATCGCGTGGGCGGCACCGACGATGCCGGGCAGGGTGGCGACATTGACCAGTTGCTCGCGTACCTTGTCGTCCATATCGCGAATCAGACTTTCGCTGGCGTGCAACACCGCGGGCACGCGCATGGGTCCCACCGCTGCGATCTCCCAGCGGTTGTCCGAGATTTTATTGAACGCGCTCGTTTCCATGAAAAAACTCCTGCGGTGGTAACGCCAAATTAAACATCGACGATGCACTGGGCGCGCCAGCAGCCCTTTCCGCTGCGCTCCACCCGCAGTTCAGTCATCGTCGCGCCCTTCACTTCGGCGGCCGGCCGGTGTCGGGCTTGGTCCACTGCTTCGCCATGCAACTGTCCCCGCAGCCGCGTGCCCTCGATGCGGACATCGAAGCGGCTGAAGAGCATCCGGCGCGTGGCCATTTCGAAGACAATGGCATTCAGCCAGTCCGTCAGCAGCAGTTCGATGTCGGGCGCCTCGCAAACAAGGTCGACCCGCTGCAGTGGGCGGACCGCGTCCGGGTCGGTGATGACGGCCGTCAACGCCAAGGCGGCCTGTTCGAAGGCCTGCGCGATGTCGACGCCGAAGCCGCGCACGCCGATATCGGCCATGTGGGGAAAATGCGCCCAGCCGCGGCAGGCACGGCGCGCGGGCGCCGGATCGGGCTCGTGCATGGTTTCGCGCTCGTGCTTCCAGCTTACTTCCAGCTTACGCCCGGCCAACCGCGCATGCCAGTGGGTAAAAGCCGGGTTGGAGAAACTTTGCCTGTGCGTGGCGTTTAACGGATAATCCCTGTTGCGGGTGAGCAACGGCCTTGATTCGCGGTCCTCTTACACCGATATGAAAGATTCAGACTTGGAGACGAAAAAATGACCCCGATTCAAAGCGCGCTGCGGGAAATGCCCGACATCGCCAACGAAGCCAAGCCCGATGTTGCCGGCAAGCTCGCCTGGGTGGGCATGAATGAGATCGAAATGCCGGTGCGCATCGAAGACGAAGCCGGTGGCCTGGTCCAGGCCACCGCGCTGGTCACCGCCTACGTCAATCTGATCGACCCGGACGTGCGCGGCATCCACATGTCCCGGCTGTACCTGCACCTCGACCAGGGCTTCAGCGAGCGCTCGCTGAACCCCTGCACGCTGCGCCAACTGCTGCGCTCGTTTCTCGATTCCCACAAGGGTCTCAGCGACCGCGCGCTGATCCGGGTCGACTTCGACTACATTACGCGCCGCCCGGCACTGCGGAGCGACAACGTGGGTTGGCGGCGCTACCCGGTTTCCATGATCGGTATCCTGGAGGGCAACGAGTTCAGCCTGGAAATGGGCCTGGAAGTCCTGTATTCGAGCACCTGCCCCTGTTCCGCCGCGCTGGCGAGACAACTGATCCAGGACAAATTCCAGCAGGATTTCTCAGGCGAGGAGAAAGTGGATTTCGCAAAAATTCATGAGTGGCTCGGCACCGATCAGGGCATCCTGGCCACGCCTCACAGCCAGCGCAGTGCCGCTGAGATCCGCGTGCGCCTGACGCCGACCTTTCAGCAGTTTCCCATCGTGGAGCTCGTCGACGAAATCGAAAATGCGCTCAAAACGCCCGTGCAGGCGACCGTCAAGCGCGAAGACGAACAGGCGTTCGCGCTGCTCAACGGTGCCAACCTGATGTTCTGCGAAGACGCCGGGCGCCGCGTGCAAACTGCGCTGAACGCCGATGAGCGCATCCTTGACTTCTGGGCGCGCTGTACTCACTACGAAAACCTGCATCCCCACAATGCCGTGTCCGTCGTCACCAAGGGCGTCGAAGGCGGATACGTGGCCGAGGCGGGAGCACCGGTGCGGCTTGAGCTGACGCGCAAGCGAAACTGACGAGCGACTGAAACGCGCTTCATTCAGGCGCGGCGTAGGGGTTTTCCAAAGGCAGGTCGGCCACCAGCGGCTGCGGGTCGACGCGGCGGTCCAGCCAGTTCATGCGCCAGTCCAGGTGCGGCCCCGAGGCGCGGCCGGTGGCGCCGATCTCGGCGATCAGCTCGCCTTTTTTGACCGTCGCCCCGGCTGCCACCAGGATTTTGCTCAGGTGCAGGAAGGTCGAGGAAAGGCCGTGGCCGTGATCGAGCACCAGGGTCCCGCCCGAGAAATACAGGTCGGGGTGGGCGAGGGTGACGATGCCGTCGGCGGGTGCGGTCACCGGGCTGCCGGTCGGTGCGGCGATGTCCAGCCCGTAGTGCGGGCGGCGCGGCTCCCCGTTCAGCACGCGCTGGCTGCCATAGACGCCGCTGATGCGGCCCTGGGCGGGCCAGTTGAAGCCGCCGCGCCAGGCGGCGTGCGCGTCGCGGCGCGCACGCGCGGCGGCCACCATCGCTGCCTCGGCGCGGATGCGTTCCAGTGATTCCGGGTCGGGGGTCACGGTTTTGGGCGGCAGCCCGTCCACGCGCTCGATGCGGTATTCGCGAGCCTTGACCTCCAGCGTCCGGGTATGCCGTTCACCCGCCGGCTCGCGCACCTCCAGCAGCCGCTCGCCGCTTTCGTCGCGGTCGAAACCGATCACGAAAGCGCCATCGGCCGACACCATCACGTCCTTGCCGTCAAGCTCTACCGAACTGCCCGGTGCGGTGCTGCCGAAGATCAGTCCGCCCTGTACGGCTTCCCCCTGCAGTTCGAGAGCGACGACAGGCCAGCAGCACAGCAACGCCGCCAAGGCGGTGAGCAGGCGGCTGAAAGCCGGGACGGGCATGCCTCAGAGCTCGATCTTGATCGACTGACCGGGCTGCAGCAGGTTACTGTCGCCGATCCCGTTCCAGTTCTTCAGGTCGTTGATCCTGACTTTGTACTTGCGCGCGATGCTCCACAACGAGTCGCCGCGCTGCACCACGTACTGCACCGTGCCACCGCTCGCCGGGGTGGGCGTAACCGGGCTGTGAAACACCGTGATGCTGCGCCCCGCGCGCAAGGTGCGGGGGTCGGAGATGTTGTTCCAGCGCTGCAGGTCCTTCACGCTCACGCGGTAGCGGCGGGCGATGACCGAAAGGCTCTCGCCCGGGCGTACCCGGTGGGTCACCCGGTCGGCGGCGATCAGACCCGACTGCAGCGCCTTCAGCTGCATGGCGTTTTGCGCGTACAGCGGGTCGACCATCAACTGGTCGTCACGCGGCAGCCGCAGTTTCTGGCCGACACGGATCAGGTCCCCTTTGAGATTGTTGCTGCTGCGCAATACGCTCACCGGAACGTGATGGCGCGTTGAAATCTCCGACAGCGTGTCGCCGTTGCCTACGATCACCTCGTCCCACCTCATCAGGGCAGCGGCATCCATCTGCTCGAGTTGTGTCTGCAGCGTCTCGGCGCTCTCGAGCGGCAGTACCACGCGGTAGGGGCCATCGGGTGAAGTCGCCCAACGGTTGTAACCCGGGTTCAGGGTGAACAGCACGTCGATCGGCACCTCCGCCAGTTGCGCCACCAGCACCAGATCAGCCTGCTGGCCCAGGTCGACCGCGGCAATAACCGGCTGATCGGGGGTGTCCGGGAAGCTGAAGTCGTATTGTTCCGGGTATTTGAACAGGCAGGCCAGACCCAGCAGTTTCGGTACGTAGCCACGCGTTTCGCGCGGCAGCTTCAGACTCCAGAAATCAGCGGGCTTGCCGGCGGCGCGGTTTTTCCTGACCAGCCGCGCCACGCGGTTTTCGCCGGAGTTGTAGCCGGCCAGTGCCAGCAGCCAGTCACCCTCGAACATTTCGGTCATGTAACTGAGGTAATCCAGCGCGGCGTGCGTGGAGGCCCAGACGTCGCGGCGACCGTCATACCACCAGTTCTGGTTCAGGCCGTAGCGCTTGCCGGTACCGGCAATAAACTGCCAGGCGCCGAGTGCCCGGCCACTGGAATACGCGAAAGGATCGTAAGCCGACTCGACGATGGGCAGCAACGCCAATTCGCCGGGCAGGCCGCGCCGTTCGATTTCTTCGGTGATGAAGTGGATCCAGGGTTGGGCACGCTTGAAGATGCGCGCCATGTACTCAGGCCGCTCGGCATACCATCGCGCCCACTGCAGGTTGATCTCCTGCTCCGAACATTCAGGCAGCTGAAAGCTGTGGGTCAGCCGCTCCCAGGCGCTGTCATGCCGGTGCCTGTCGACTATGCCGGTGTGTCGCAACAGTTCCGGGGGCACGAACAGATGCTCGTCGATCGTCGCGGAGGAACTCCGGGCGGAGACCCGCTTGAGCGGAGGTTCGAGCGCGGGTTCGGGATCGGGCACCGAGTCGGTGCCGACGGTGGCGCAGCCGCCAAGCAACAGCAGCCCCGCTGCCAGGATAAAGCGTACGGGCACGAACACTCCTCAATTTGTTGTTTTCGCCCGTCATTATGCGTCCTGAGCCGACGGGGTCAAGTCAAAGCCCGCATATTTCACCAAGGCGGACCGGCCTTTCTGGATTCGGGCTTCGATTCAGAGGGCTTGCGTTCGATTGTGGCAGGATTTGCCAGTTATCGTTTGTCCTATCCGGATTTGCACCG
>JAVVFH010000168.1:0-7544 GCA_032250585.1 Lysobacterales bacterium | reverse complement strand
GCGAGTTGACCCATTTGGTTTACGTCTTAATCCCTTCTTTTTAAGGAACGTGGTTCGAACCGATATGAAGAGCGCTTGTTAGGTATGGGAACCAAAGTCTTAATCCCTTCTTTTTAAGGAACGTGGTTCGAACCGCTCTGCGTGATTTTCATCATAAAAACAGATGTTTTCAATGGGTCTCAGTGAAATATTTGACATCGGAAAAGTTACCAGTGGCCTGTCCGGATCAGCGCCTGTTCAGCGGTGGACCACAGCTTGCCGCTGCCTGGCGGCCGCCGGGTGTCGCGCTTTTTCTGGCTGACAGTATGCGTCATTTCCAGTGGCAGCCGCAACTGCTGAAATACCGGATGTTGCGGCAGCAGATCGGGTGCCAGCATCGAAGCACCCAGCAGTAGAGAGCGTCCGCGTGCGGATATCGGATAAATTCGCACATCGTCCTCGCTGGGTTTGATCAGCGTGGAAAGCAGGGTTTTCAGCTCGCGGATTTCCGCGGTTCTTGCCATCACCGCGAATACCGAGTACTGAACGCGCACGCCATGCTTGAGCAACAGTCTTGCCACCCGACCAAGACGCCGGGGGTCGGCGATATCGTAAGTGACCAGCCACAGCGCGCTACTGGCCGGCATCAGACGATCCCCTCTTCGAGTAAGCGGATATCCAGCCGATGGATCCATTCCGAGGCGCGTGCTTCCAGGTCAGGACACAGGCATCCGAAGCGGGCCAGTGCAAAGGTGCGGAGCCATTCTGTCGGCCGCCCAGCCCTACTGGCCCGCGTCAGGTGATTGAGAATTTCCAGGGAAGGGAGTAGCAAATCCCATTCCAGGTAGCTTGCAAACTGGGTCGACAGATCGACTTGCGGCCACAAGGTACGTTGGTGCCGGGCACTCATGCCAACGCCGGACAGATACTCGCTGGAAAAACCAGCCAGCGCCTGATGCCAGCACCGTTCGAGCAACTGGACCAGGTGGGTTTCGGCACGCCGTTGGCGCTCATGTGTGCATATTCGTTTCAGCGTGCGGCAGCGGTGGCGGTCGGCCGGAATGCGCAGGTGACGGGACAGGCGGCAACGCTGCCGGCTTTCCATGGCCTTGCGCCACGTTGTGTAGATGCGCATGCCATCGGATTGATCCAGCAGTTCGATCAAGCGGGCAAAAACGTCGCCGCACTTTGGCGTGGCCTGACCGTATAAAAAGCCGATGACCTTGCCACCCGGGTCAGTAAAGACAATGGGTACACCCGATTGCATGCACTGGCTGAGTGCTTTGCTGCTCCAGTGCGTAGTGACGGGGCAGACCACCTGCGACACGTATCTCAGCGCCATGACCGCCGGTGCGCGATCGGGCCTGTCGACCCGCAGGGTCGGCCCCTGTGCGGAGATGCGTGCGCCGGATCTGGTGGCGATGTACAACGGCCTCATTGCACGAGCTCCGACAGGCGATGGATCAGCTGATGGCCACCTGTGCGCAGGTAGCGGCGGTACGATGGCGCTATCGTTTCCCACCATTGGTAGAAGTGTCTGCGCCCGGTCTTGTCGAGCCGGCAGCCTGCATCGCTATGGGTGAGGTGGGTCTCTTCCAGCCCCTGGCTGGCGAACAGTTCTACCACCCGGCCGTCGACGCGTGGGCGCAAGGGTTCGATCAAATCACAGGCCAGCGACTCACGGCCCGGGGCCGGCTCGTGCAAAAACCCGAGCATGGGGTCCAAGCCATGTCCGTAACAGGCGGCAACCGCCTCGGCGTGCAGCAGGGTGTAGGCCAGCGACAACACAGCATTGACGGGATCACGCGGCGGCCGCCGGTTACGGCCTTTGAAGCCAAGGGATTCGGGAAACACTGCGCTCAGCGCCCGAAACCAGGCGGCCGCGGCAGCACCTTCCAGACCCAGCAATGAGTCGAGTTCCGCCTGGTCAATCTGTGCGGTGATGCGGATCAGCGTGCGGCGCGCCTTGACCAGGTGGCGGCGCAGTGCGGGTCGCCGGTCAAGCAGCAGTTCGATTTCCCGCAATGCGGCACGGATTTTTGCGGCAACCACTTGACGCGCCAGCAGCAATCGAAGCGCCGGGTTGACGCCAACCTTGAACTGATCAATACGTCTCCTTGCATCATTACCGGTCACGCCGCCAAGCTGAGCGACCCGGCGGTGATTGCGCCCGGCCAGACAGATCACAGCGATCCCGCGGTCGGAAAGGCCGGCCAGTGCGGCGCTGTTGAGCCGGACCCGTCCGCACAGCACCAGCCGGGTGATCAGGTTCAGGGGAATACTGCCGCGGCCACGCGGTGCCGGGCTGACGGTCAGGCAGCCGCCGGTCACGTCGATTTCAAGATGCTTGCGATCCAGATACACCGTGCTCATGGCGTTACTCGATCAGGAAGAAGTCACGCCGGTCGTGGCACGGTGCGATTCCGAGCGTGTCCCACGGCCGGACCATCGAGGCCGGCAGCATCAGAAAGCGATCCTCGGCCGGCTCGACCAGTTCTTTCATGCGCGCCTGGAGTTCATCCCAGCGCGCCGCATCCAGTTCGCACTCGAATACCGACTTCTGGCGGCCGACCGCATAGTCCAGCAGGATATTCAGTGCGGCCCGCAGGCGTTGCCCGGAGGCGATGTCGTATGCTGCAATATGTTGGCGGGTTTCCATTGGCAAGGCGCCTCTCGTTAATGGCTGTGATCGGATGGATACAGCATAAGAGACTGGGTTCACGGCTGTACAAACGGCAAGCTTGCAACGGGTTCAGTGGTCCAGCGTATACTGGCCCAGACCCATGACGCAGCCGCGGCCGAGCAGCGTATATTGGCCCAGCCAGAGCCAGGGCAGGAAGGGTTCGGCGTCATGGCAGGCAAGCGACAGGCGGCCAGAAAGGCCGCTCATGTCCAGCGCGCTGTGCTGGCGGCTGGAGTAGCGCTTGAGGCGTACCAGTTCCAGCGCGGCTTCTTGCCACTCGATCGAGTGCGCCTGGCTGACCAGCGCCCTGAAATCGGTCTCAAAAGGGCGCTTTTCATGAAAGCTGCAGAGCATGGACAACCTGCGCAGCAGGATCGAAAAGAAATCACCAAAGCTCAGGTCGGCAGGGCCGACATAATGGTTGCGAACGCGAATTCGCAACGGGGTTAGTAACTGAATACGTAGATCGCCGCTCAAAACCGGCAGATCCTTGCCGGGCGTCATGTCCAAGCTGTTGATCTGCGCTTCAACCGGCCCGCTTGACTCGAAGCGCAGCCTCGATTTGCCCAGGCCTTTCCAGGCTGAACGTTCCAGCGCCTGGACAACCAGATCGCGATGTTTATTGGCCGAGCCGAACAGACGAAGTTCCAAGCCAAAGCGTCCACCCTCTTCGATGGTGCCACCCGCATCGGGCAGCAGCACATAGGGGCGCGGTGCGCTGGTGTACTTGCGCATCTTGCCCTGTCCGGACGGCGGCGGAGTTTCGAAAAGGCGCGTGTGAGTGCAGCGCGCGAACAGGGGACAGGGCGCACAGTGTTTCATGCCGGTTACGCAAACGGATTGCTTGAGCGCGTGCCCGAAAGCGCCACGCCAGGTCGATCCGGCCCACTGCGGAAGAGACCCACTCGTGCGGGCGACAAAGCGCAGGCGATAGCGGCCAACGGTAAGGATGGGGAAGGCGTGAGCGGATACCCGTGGGCGATCCGCTGAGTTGCGGTGCGGCTTCTGCTGCTGCCCGGTCATGCCGAATGCCTTGCCGTGGCAAACACACCCAGTCTCTTGACCTGGAATTCTTCCAAGCGCGGATTGCAGGCGGCCAGTTGATCGGCCTCGAGTTCGCGGCCGCGCAAATCGGGTGGCAAATCCAGGGAAAGGAAGATGACCCGCGCACCACGGTCGCACAGCGCAGCAGCCAGATGGATAGGGAAGGTGCCGATAACAGCATCACGGGGCTGGATGGCCGCGGGTTCCAGGTGTTCGAACTGCCGGTCAAACTTCAGGCCCTGCTTTTCCAGCCAGTCACGCGCGCCAGGGTGGCGCGAGACGAGGATGATCCGGGCGGGTGGCACTTGCGATCTTTCTGGATCCACTTCGCCTGCCGCAGGCGCTTCGATCAGTTTGTCAATGCGCTGCTTGAGTGCCTTGGCCGCCTGCGGTTGCCGGCGGAAGCCGCCATGCTCAATGTCGTTGCGCAAATCGGCGATGGTCCTGGCGTCGGGGTCGTACAGGCCAAAGCGACGGTTGGCCGCCTTGCGCTGGTCCTCATCGAATTCCGGGGAATTGATTTCGACGGCTCGGCGATCCGCACCATGGCGACTGACCCGAGCCTCGCGCAGCACGACCGCGGCTTCGGGAAAACGGCCGAGATCGAGATAGCGTCGGGCCAGCGCGAGCATGGCGGACTGGCCATCCCCGCCAGCCAGTCGCTCGGCCGCAAGGGGCCGCACGGTTTCGCTGAGTCGGTTCAGGATCAGCGCCAGCGGTGGGAGCTTGTCCGACACTTCCCGTTGGCAAGCGTCGATCGTGTTGAGAAGACGCCGCGCGCTGCCGACAGCGCCGGTTTTTCGGGTATCGTCCTGTGCGTAACCGGTGATCACGGCGGCGACGCGGATCGTGGCCAGATCGTCAGAAAAATCCTCGATGGCCTTGACCAGCTTCGAAAATTGCGGGAACTCGCGCTTGCCGGCAGCACGGATCCGTTCCGATTCCTGCCGCTGCGCGCGCCGGCCCAGATCGACTACGGGGCCTGCCACACCGGTATCCAAAAACAGCCGCAGTGCCTGGGACCATTCGAGCAGGTTGATGAACAGGTCCAGGCGCCAGACCGGAGAGAGCTCCTCATCCCGGCGAAGTTCGGCGTAAACCACGCTGAGTTCATCAGGCCGCCGGCCAATGGCCTGCAACAGGCCGATCACCGCACCGGCAAAGAAAGGCTGGGCACGCAAGCCGTGGGTGATGTCGAGCAGCACCTCACACCCATTGCTACGATCCTGCTCGTTGCCCAGAAGCCCGATCAGGGTTTGAAACTGCTGCCACAAACCCGGCTCGCTGCGACCGGAGCGAATGTCGCAAAAATCTGGCGCGGGCGCACCCGCTGCCGACAGCGCCTGAATCAGGCCGGCCTCATGGTGCTGTCGAGCTCCCGGGGTAGCCAACACATGGATGCGAACCGGCTGCCACAACCGCGCCAGGGCCGCGCAGATATAAGACGTGGGTTCGGCCGTACCCAACCCGGGCCAGTCGTAGCGTGCGGATTGATAGTCGCCGGTACCGAGAAAGGTAACCAGCCTGCGATCGTTCGTGTCGGTCATTGTTGTTCTGCGTAAATGGCCTTGGCCTTTTTGGCGGCCTTGCCCGGAGGAGACCCCCACCAGTCTTCGCGCTTCCAGCGGTTTCGAATATCGGCCAGCGCATTTGATTTGAGTGGGGCATCGTCCAGCTGCTGCCAGGCTTCAGCCAACAGCTTTCCGCGCAGAACGGCTTCTTGCGGCGTGTTGTGCTGCTGATGAAGGCGCTCGATGGTCTCGTCGACCCAGGCGCACCGCAGCCGATCGGCTTGCTGTTGCCGGCGCTGCGATTCGATTTGCTCCTCGCTCAGATGCTGCATTGCGCCATAGCCCACCGCCGTTTTGGCACCGAAGCCCAGCCAGTCGAAGGCATGTTCAAAAGCTGCTACGAGCAGCCGCTTCCATTCGGCTTCACTGTCCAGATCGAGTCCGTCGTGCTTGCGCAACGCTGGATTGCAGCCGATCAGAAAAGAAAATCCGGTACCCGGGGGCACGGTCAGGAACTTGATCGGCACCGGCGTTCCGGAATCGTGTGGTGCCTCACAATTCTGGTAATAGTGCTGCTGATGCGGGGTCATGACTTCGACCAGAAGTTTGCTCGCGCGAACCCGCGGGATCACGTCGTGAAACATCAGCGCACCGCGCCTGGCGTTGCTGGGATCTTCGGCACCGAATAGAATCGTTATCGCTTCCGGAGTCCAGCCCCGGGTTTCACCCCACATGCCCGCGGCCAGTTCGCGCGCGGCTTGGCGCAGCACACCCTTGACCCCGCTGCCGGGCAGGTATGGCAGGCCGTAGGGATGAAGAAAGGCAAAACCGTTTTCCAGCGGATGCTCGTTGCCCAGCCCGGTGGCAAATGGCGCCGTCGAGACCGCATCGAAGTTGGCCAGACAATCCCGCTGCAGCAGGCAATCGCGCAGGGCCGACTGGCGCGCCCCGAGCGCGTCCATCAGGGATTGATCGGCCGTGTTGAGCGGACAGGCCAGCTGCCAGGCCTGTGTGTTGTCATTTTCGGTGTCGGAAAAATCCGGCTTCCAGACCGGCAACAACAGACCAAAGCGCAGCGCGGGCGAGGCGAGCGCATGGTCGTGGTTTTTCAGGTAGGCGGGAATGGCGGCAATCGACATCAGATGACTCCTGTGTTACACTGTCTTACAAGCGACAAGGAGCCTATCGACATGTCTACAACCCTCACCATTCGGCTCGACAAAGACTTGGACGAAACCCTGAGCCAACTGGCAGCCGAGCAGAAACGCACCAAAAGCGATCTGGTGCGCGAGATGCTGCGGCGCGAATCGGCGCTAGCCGCGTTGCGAAAAAGCCGCGCGATGCTCAAGCCGTATGCTGAACGTGCCGGGTACCTGACGGATGAGGATTTCTTCCGCGATTTTTCGTGAAGGTCTTTGTCGACACCAATGTCTGGCTCGCCGGTCGGTTCAGTCGCGGACTGTGCGCGGAACTCCTGGACGCGCTGCTGGAACTGAGTGCCGAGATCATGCTTGACGAGCGCGTGCTCGCCGAATTTCACCGTATCGCCCGCGACAAATTCAGCGTCGATTCCGACGTACTGGATGAGGCGGAACGCTTCTTTCGACGGTACACAGAGGTTCTTGCATCCGCCGCCGAACCCTGCACGGGCATTCCCGACCCTGACGACGTCTGGATTGTCGCCGCGGCGCTCGATGGCGGTGCCGACTGGTTCGTGACCGGTGACAAGGCGCTGCTCGACCTGGGCCGAGTACGAAATCTTGTCGTGTTGTCGCCGCGCGATGCCTATACGCACCTGCGCGGCCTGAACTGACGGCGCTTCGTGATCGCTCATTACTGCTCCACGGCCGGTGCCAGTTGACGCAGCCATTTCAGCCAGGCCAGCGCCTCGGTGGTGATGGCTTGAAAGCGCCGGCTGTCTTCCATTGCGGCCAGGTGACTCATGAATTTCTTGAAATCCTGTGGCGTGCCCATCTGCTGATGCAGCCAGTCGCGCAGGTGGCAGCCCAACAGTTTGTATTGGTTGCCGTTCTTCCCCTGCAAAAAGGCCATGACCTGCATCAGGCCAGAGTTCATGATCAGCGCCGGCAGGCCCTTGGCGTCGCTGACGTAGTCCTTGGGATGGCGCGCCACGCCTTCGGTCGCCTTTTTCCACGCATGCGCGGCGCGCTTCTGCTCGGTCGTCAGTCTTACATTTGATTGCTGCGGCATGTCCTACCCCCGAACCACTTTGGCCAGCACCAGCCCGCGCCCGGTGGTGGCATCACCACCGATCTGCAGCACTGCCCCGTTCAGGAGATTGCAGATCTTGGCCATAACGTCCTCGG
>JAVVFH010000167.1:0-7575 GCA_032250585.1 Lysobacterales bacterium | reverse complement strand
CGGCGAGGGCAGTCTCAACCACGGCGAGGTGATAATGCGAGGTCGGTTCGACCGCCAGGCGGACCGGTCCGCACAGCGTCCGGAACCAATCGCGAATGCGGTCTGACTGGTTGTTCAGCGTGATGGACTCATCTCGTTGCCAATGATGGATGACGACTTGGTCTTTGGCGACATCAATGCCAAGGGTGATTTTCTCTGTAGGTTTTGCCACAATAGCCTCCGCGGTAGTTAGTCCGTGAAGCCGGGAACTCACCGACGCAAGCTTGCTAACATTTGGCTGTTGGACAGCTGGATTCCTAATTGGCGTTTATGGTGAGGGGATGGGGACGAAGTCTCCCACAGTCTGTACCAACAGGTCAGAAGCGGCTTTGGTCCCTCCCATCCCGGCGCTTTCAATCATCCCGATTTCCAGCGCTAATTACCATACAAGCGGCTTCAGCCGCGATAGGGTTGGAAACTGGGAAATCGCGGCTGAAGCCGCTCCCACTTGGCAGGCTCTTTCCGGTTCCGGCGGCGGGTCCGGAGTGTATTTCAGCGCCCGGCCTTGCTATTCTGCGGGCTTGTTCCAGCCGGAGTACGCCATGCTTTTACGCTCATGCCTTTCCTCGCAGTGCTTTAAGGCGCTGTCTGTCGGCATCGCCCTGACGCTGGCCGGCCCGACGAACGCGCAGGAAACCACTCGACCCATTTTGCACGCCAAGCACTGGGTGGCGGTCACCGGCAAGCCGCTGGCGGCTACCGCCGGCGCCATGGCTTTCCAGCGCGGCGGCAACGCAGTGGATGCGGCCGCGGCGATGCTGGCGGCTACCTCGACGATGTGGGACACGCTCGGCTGGGGCGGTGAGACACAGGCGCTGATCTATAACCCGAACACCGGTAAAGTTCTCGGCATCAATGCCGTCGGGGTGGCACCCACCGGGGCAACGCCTGAGTTCTTCCTGGAACGCGACATGCAGTACCCGCCCGAATACGGCCCGCTGGCCGCCGTTACGCCGGGGACACCCGGTGGCCTGATGGTCATGGTCGCCGAGTACGGCAAGCTCAGCCTGGCCGAAGTGCTGGCCCCCGCGATGCAGATGGCTGAAGGCTATCCGATAGAAAAAAGCCAGGCCGACAACATCGAGGAGCGCCGCGACGTTCTGCTGCGCTGGCCCGATTCGACCCGGATTTTCCTCCCCCACCTCGACCCCGGGGACGATGCGGTGCGCGGCGCACCGCGTGCCGGCGAAATCTTCCGCCAGCCCGACCTGCTGGCGACGCTCAAAAAACTGGTCGAATCCGAAGCCGGGGCACTGGCGGCCGGCAAGACCCGCAAGCAGGCTATTTACGCCGCCTACGACCGCTTCTACAAAGGCGACATCGCCGAGGAAATCGTGCGCGCCACACGCGCGCACGACGGCCTGTTCACGATGCAGGACCTGGCCGACTGGGAAGTCAAAATCGAAGAGCCCGTATCCACCAACTACCGGGGCGTCGAGGTCTACAAACTCACCACCTGGACCCAGGGGCCGGTGCTGCTACAGACGCTCAACATCCTCGAGGGCTTCGACCTGCAAGCCATGGGCTATAACAGCGCGCGCTACATCCACACGCTTTACCAGGCCATGAACCTCAGCTTTGCCGACCGCGATTTCTACTACGGCGACCCCTACATGCCGCCGGCGGAGCCCATCCGGGGGCTGCTCTCCAAAAAGTACGCGGCGCAGCGGCGCAAGCTGATCCTGCCCGAGCGCAACCTGTCCGATCTCAAGCCCGGCGACCCCTATCGCTTCCAGCGCGGCACCAACCCTTTCGAGGAACTGCGCCAGAATTGGAAGCCGACGCCGCCGGCGGCCGAGGCGGCCGGCGTCGAAGGCTTCCAGCAGGCCTCACTCATGAGCCACGACGAAGGCTTCAAAGCCGGCACCACCTCGATCCAGGCAGCCGATGCCGAGGGTTGGGTGATCTCGGTCACGCCTTCGGGGGCCTGGATACCGGCCTTCATCGCCGGCGACTCCGGCATCGGCCTGAGCCAGCGCATGCAAAGTTTCGTACTCGACGAAGCGCTGAACCCGTTTAACGTCGTCGCGCCCGGCAAACGCCCGCGCGTGACGCTCACGCCCAGCCTCGCGATGAAGGACGACAGGCCGCTGATGGCGTTTTCGGTACAGGGTGGCGACACCCAGGACCAAAACCTGCTGCAATTTTTCCTCAACATGGTCGAATTCGGCATGGACGTGCAACAGGCCGCCGATGGCCGCAGTCATTTTCTCAGTTTCCAGATGCAAAGCTCCTTCGGCGCGCACCAGGCGGAACCCGGCCGAATCCAGGTATCAGACCGGCTGTTGCCTTACACCATCGGGCAACTGCGCAAAATGGACTACGAGGTCGAAGTCGTCGAACGCACTTATAACCCGACCACCGCCATCTGGTTCGATCACGAGACCGGCACCATGCAAGGCGCCGCCAGCGATTTTGGCGAGGATTATGGGGTCGGCTGGTGAAACGGTTATTGAAAAACCAGACAGCGGCTGACCGAGGCAGATGATGCCGGGTCTCATCGGCATCCGGTAGCTGTCACCGTCAGGATTCGGCGGGATGACCCGCACCGACGGAAAGGCGCCACGCCCTGTCCCCCACGCGTACCGTGTGCTGACGCACAGACATGAGACCCCGACCGGAACATGCTGGACCCTGGAAAGAAGGCCGCTCGCGGGCACAGCCCGGAATCCGGTCTGCGGCACGCTCGCGGTGCGCGAATCATCGTCAATCATCTGTCCAAACGGACGGCAGGGGAGACCACTCAATGAGCAAACAAGTGATAACAGCGGCCGTCATCGGCGCCATGGCCGTCGCAGGATTGGGCGCAGCAATGGCTTACAATGCCTTTGATTCGAAGCGTTACGCGGATGTCGTAAACGTTACGACCGTAAATCGAACGCTCAGCGTTCCACGGCAGGAATGCTTCGACCAGGTCGTCGAAGTGCAAAAGCCCACCAAGGATCCCGACCAGATCACTGGAACGGTGATCGGCGCCGTGATCGGCGGCGTGCTCGGCAACCAGGTCGGTGGCGGCAGCGGAAAGAAAGTGGCCACCGTGGCTGGAGCAGTCGCGGGCGGTTATGCCGGCAACAAGGTCCAGGAAGGTATCCAGGAGAACAACGGGGATATCGAATCCCAGCGGCAGTGCACGACGGTCATCGACAGCCGCAAAGAGTTCGTGGGTTATGACGTGACCTATCGCCTGGATGGAGAGGAAAAGGTCGTGCGCATGAATCATAAGCCGGGCGACCGGATTGCCATCGAGAACGGTCAGCCGGTGCTGGACTAAGCCGGACAGTGCAGTGACCGTTCGAAAAATGATCAAACGGTAAAACAGGTGGAGTACACTGGCCCAAACCCACACCTTATCGGGGGAGCAAAATTCAGATGAACATTCAACTCGGTCTCACACCGCTGGTATCGCTTGCAGCCGGAATTCTCATCCTGGTCATGCCGCGGTTGCTCAACCTCATCGTTGCGATCTACCTGATCGTTATCGGCCTGATCGGGCTGCTCGGGATCAGTAACTACAGCCTTTGAGTCAGACGATCACAGGGTGCTGTCCAGCGGCAGCAGAGAAAGAAACCGGACGAGAAACATCTGCCCCGCACCTCTCGACGGCTCCTTCCGGAGGTCAACGGACCCGTTTCCGCACCCTCGATTGAAACCGGGCTGGCCGCCCTCTGCCCGCCCGCCTACCTGCCCGTCATTCCCGCCAACAAATCACACGTATTGACCTGCGCACTGGACGACAGCAGCCGCTTTTTGTACCGGGACCAGGATCACTTCAACTCACTGGGTTCGCGGCTCCCGGCCGAACCGTTCGTCGACCTGCTGCGTTCCTCGGGATTGCTCAAGCGGTAGAAGCCCCCGGCTTGACCGGCCGGCCGGCAATCGACAGGGCTTCTCGCAGGATCTGCTGGTCGCCGACCTGGTTGGCCAGCAGTAAAATCAGGCGGGCATTGATGACTTCGCTCTCGGCGTCGCTGCGATCCCGATGCAACTCGGCCAGGGCCGCGTAAAAGGCGTCGGGGTCGCTGAAGTTGTTGTCGGTAATGAGTTTGCTCATGCTGCCTGCGCCTCCGCCGCTGCTGCGCCCAGGGCTCTGTGCACGGCGCCCAGCACCATCGCAGTATCGGGCTGTCGCCAGCGCGCGCACACGTGCTGGTCCGGGCGAATGAGATAGACCGTGCCCGGGCGCATGTCGTAACGCTGGGCCAGAATGCCTTCGCGGTCAAGAATTTCACCGTCTTGCGGTTCGCCATCGGCTGCGGATTTGACCCACAGCAGCGCCGCCGCGGTGCCCTCCTGTTGCAAGCGGTCGATGGCCGCCGTCAGCGCCTGGTGTTGCTCAGCGGCCATCTCGCCATAGGCCAGCAGCACGAAGCGGAAGCCCAGTTTGTTCAGCAGCCATTCGTCGCCCGCCGCCGTAACGATGGGTGCGTCGACACAGGGGCTGCCGGGGCGCATGGATGGACTGAAGGCGTCGCAATCCGGTGTGTTCAGCACACTGTCCTCGTACGTGCAGGGTGCGGACAAGCGCCCGCTGTTCACCAGTTTACGGGCAAAAGGAAAATCGCGCGCCAGATCGAGCACGGTATCGCGAAACACGCGCGTGATGTGATTTTTCGGGGTCATGAAATCTGTCGCGCGGGCCGAGTGCAGGATGTTCTCGCGGGCGCCGTGCTGGCGCTCGCTGTCGTAGGTGGCCAGCAAGGCCTGCGGTGCGCGGCCCTGCATCACAGCGGCCAGTTTCCAGCACAGGTTTTCAACACCCTGCAGGGCGCCGTTGGCGCCGCGGGCACCGAAGGGCGAGACCTGGTGCGCCGCATCGCCCATGAACAGCACGCGCTGATGAATGAAAGAGTCCATCTTGCGGCAGCGGAAGGTATAGACGCTGGCCCATTCCAGGTCCCATTGGATGTCTTTGCCCAACATCGCTTCGATACGGGGACGGATGTTCTCGATTTTCTTTTCTTCTTCCGGATCCGCGTCCCAGCCTAGCTGAAAATCGATCCGCCAGACGTTGTCTGCCTGCTTGTGCAGCAAGGTGGACTGGCCAGGGTGGAAAGGCGCATCGAACCAGAACCGGCGCTCGGCCGGAAAGTCCGCTTGCATGACGATATCGGCAATCAGGAAGCGGTCTTCGAATACCTGCCCCTTGCATTCCAGGCCAAGCGATTCGCGGATCGGGCTGTTGGCGCCATCGGCCACCAACAGGTAGTCGCAGCTCATGCGATAGGGTCCGTCCTGTGTCTCCACCAAAACGCTCGCCCGCTCCGGGAAACTTTCCACCTCGCTGACCTCGTGCAGCCAGCGCAGATCGATCAGCGGCAGTTCCATGCAGCGGGCCACCATGTACTGTTCAAAGTAATACTGCTGCAAATTGATGAATGCCGGAACCTTGTGGTGTTTCTCCGGCAACAGGTTGAATTCGTAAATCTGCTCGTCGCGGAAATAAACCTTGCCCACATTCCACATCACGCCCTTTTCGAGCATGGGTTCGGCACAACCGTAGCGGTCGCAGATTTCCAGGGTGCGCTTGGCGATGCAAATGGCCCGCGAGCCGATACTGACGGTGTCGTTGTCGTCCAGCACGACGCTGGCGATGCCCTGCAATGCCAGGTCCATCGCGGCCGCCAGCCCGGCAGGCCCGGCGCCGACGATGATAACCGGATGATGCACCGGCTCTGCAGCGTCCTGATCCGGACTTTTGCGGTAGGGATATTGGGGGTTGGTGTAGGTGCTCACCATGGGGACCGTTCTCCGAAATGCTGGGCTGGGCGCCTGACCCGAGTCAATTATTAGTTGCAGAATGCGATTAAATATAACGTACGAGCTTGTCGCTTACAACGTTTACTTCTTTATCCTGACTGGTCTGGGGAGGTTTTAAGCAGAAATTTAAAACAAGCCTTTAAGTTCCCTCTGCAACTACTATGTGCTAGATTAGGAATTTTCATCAAGCAGAAAAAGGGCGAATTTCCACATGGCCAAAAAACCGTTTGCATCCTCCGCCGACCTCGGCGAAAAAGTTGAAACACTCGACGTGCTCGCCGACGGCGTTTACGCACTGACCGCCCAGGGTGACCCCAACATCGGCGCCATCGAGGCCGAAGATTTCGTCGTCGCCTTCGAGGCGCGCGCCACGCCCAAGTCCGCCAGGGACTGGTTGGTGAAACTGCGTGAGCACACCGACAAGCCGATCCGCTACCTGGTGCTGTCCCATTATCATGCCGTGCGCGTGCTGGGCGCGTCCGCGTTCGGGGCCGAATCCATCATCGCGCACGAAAAAACCCGGTTTTTGATCAATGAACGCGGCCAGCAGGACTGGGACAGCGAGTTCGGGCGCATGCCCCGGCTGTTCCGCGAGCCGGAGGGCATTCCCGGCCTGACCCACCCGGACATCGTCTTCAATGACCGGCTGGTGATTCCGCTTGGCGGCGATCGCGGCGAGCTGGTGCTTGAGTATTGCGGCCGCGGGCATACGGCCGGCGACATCTGCGTGTGGGTGCCAAAACACAAAATCCTGTTCGCCGGCGACCTCGTCGAGGCCGAGGCGGCGCTGTTCACCGGTGACGGATTCCATTTCGACTGGTCGACCGGCACGCTGGACAAGGTGCAGCAGTACGGTGCCGAAATTCTGGTCGGCGGCCGCGGCGATACCGTGCGCGGCAGCGAAGCGGTCAATGCGGCGATCGCGCAGACACGCGGCTTCCTGCAAAGCATGATCAGCAAGGTCGGGGAAGTGCACCGGGCGGGCGGCACCTTGAAGCAGGCCTTCGAAGCGACGCACGCGCACCTGGCTCCGCAGTTCGGCCGCTGGCCCATTTTCGAGCACTGCCTGCCTTTCGACGTGCAGCGGCTCTGGGACGAACTCGACGGCATCGACTGGCCCCGCATCTGGACCGCCGAACGCGACCAGGAAGTGTGGGACAAGCTGCAGGACTGACAGCTGCCCGGCCCGGAGCACGACCACGAAGCACGACCACGGAGCATGACATGGACCAGCCCGCCCGCCGCGAACTGCAACTGGACCAGTTCCTTCCCTACCTGGTTAATAACCTCGCGGACCTGATCAGCACCGGGCTGTCGCGGATTTACGCGGACGAATACAGCCTGTCGGTCGCCGAGTGGCGGGTGATCGCCAACCTCGCGGAGCACCGGGTGCTCAATGCCAAGCAGATCGTGGTCACCACCGGGATGGAGAAAAGCAAGGTTTCGCGAACCGTCAAAAGCCTCAGCGACCGTGGCCTGATATCCCAGCGCCGCAAGGAAAGCGACAACCGGGCGCGGGACCTGGCCCTGACCGCCAGCGGCGAAACTTTGTACGCAAATCTCGTGCCGCGTGCGTTGGATTGGGAGCTGCAATTACTGGAGTGTCTCTCCAGCGGCGAATACCGGGACTTCATGCACCTGCTGGGCAAGCTGCGCCAGCAGGCCAGTCGTATCGAAAAGGAGCAATAGCCCGAACATCGCGGGTAGGGTACCGGTATTTCCCTCGTGCAGCGGCTCGACCCACACGGGTCTGGCGCTGCCTGGCCTGGTCCGCAGCCA
>JAVVFH010000166.1:0-7596 GCA_032250585.1 Lysobacterales bacterium | reverse complement strand
GTGGTCGCCTCCAGCAGTGAGCCGCCGCCGTTATTGCGCAGGTCCACCACGATGCCCGCCACCGCCTGCTCTTCCAGTTCGCCAATCAGGCGACGCACATCGCGGGTGCTGGAGCGGTAATCCGGTTTGTTCTGAGCCCGGCCGCTGAAATCCATGTAGAACACCGGCAGGTCGATGACACCAATTTTAAGCGGCGGGTCATCCGGGTTCTTGCCGGGTATTTCGATGACCTCACTGCTGGCGGCCTGCTCCTCGAGTTTTACCTCGTTGCGCACGATGTCGATCACGTGCGTCGGCCCGCTGACCGTTGCGTCCTCGGGCAGAACCTGCAGACGAACCACCGTGTCCTTTGACCCGCGGATCAGTTCGACCACGTCGTCCACGCGCCAGCCGATCACGTCGACCAGTTTGCCGTCCCGGCCCTGCCCGACGGCGGTGATGCGATCGCCGGCCTGGAGGCGGCCATCTTTGGCGGCCGGCCCGCCGGGCACCACCCGTGAAATATAGGTGTACTCATTTTGCCGGCCCAGCAGGGCACCGATACCCTCCAGTGAGAGTTTCATCGAAATCTCGAAGTTTTCCGAGCTGCGCGGCGACAGGTACGCGGTGTGAGGCTCGATGGACTGCGCGAAGGCATTCATGAAGAACTGGAACACGTCTTCGACGTTCAGTTCATTGATGCGCCGCTCGAGGTTGCCGTAGCGTTCAAGCAGGGTCTCGACGATGGCTTCCTCGTCCTTGTCCGTCAGCTTCAGGCGCAGGTAGTCATTCTTGACGCGTTTGCGCCAGTATTCATCCATTTCTTCGGCACTGGCAATCCAGTCCGCATCCTCACGGTCGTAAATGAAATACTCGTCAACGGTGAAATCGAAAGGCTCGGCGACCCGCTGACGGGCGTAGTCGACCCGCTGACCGATCCGCTCGGCGTAGACGTTGAAGATTTCGTAGGCCGGCAGCACGTCCGAATGCCGCAGGGCATCGTCGAGACCGTTGCGGTAACGCTCGAAGCTGGCGATGTCGTCGGCCAGGAAATAGACCCTGTTGGGGTCGAGCAGGCCAAGGTAAGTGTCAAAGATTTTACTGGACAATTCGTCGTCCAGCCGGGTGTTCCGGTAGTGAAAATTGGTCAGGAAACGGGTTGCGAGGCTGGCGGCGTAGCGTTGCTCGATGTCCGGCGCGAGCTTCAGCGGCCGATCGGTTTCCACCGCGGCAAAAGCCGCGAATGCGAACAATACAAGAACAAAAATTATCGGCGTGCGTCTCACGTAGTCCTTCTCCCGATTCTTGCGGTTTGCGGGTGGCACTGCACCCGAATAGCACGATAAGTCATTATTTATGCCTGTCTACGACAAATAATACAACGCAGAGGTTCAAAATGCGGTCTGTCGGCTGCACACAAGGGACGAAAACCACTCAGATCAGCCCGGACTCCTCGGCCATCAAGTCTGCATGGTAGGAAGACCGGACCAGCGGCCCGGAGGCGACGTGGGTGAAACCCAGTTCGTAGCCGACTTCCGCCAGGCTGGCAAACTCCTCCGGAGTCCAGTAACGAAGGACCGGGTGATGGTGCCGGGTCGGCTGGAGGTACTGCCCGATGGTGATCATGTCCACGTCGTGCCGCCGCAGATCACGCATGGCTTCCTCGACCTGGGGGCGTGTCTCGCCCAGACCCAGCATGATGCCGGATTTGGTCGGAATGCCCGGATTCCGGGTCTTGAAACGGCTCAGCAGGTCGAGCGACCAGTGGTAATCCGCGCCCGGGCGCACGTTCCGGTACAGCGGCTCGACGGTCTCCAGGTTATGATTGAACACATCCGGTGGAGAGGCAGTCAGGATCGCCAGCGCCCGGTCGATCTTGCTCTTGCCGCGAAAGTCGGGAACCAGTATTTCCACGCGAATGCCGGGGCTGGCTTCACGCACGCGCTCGATGCAGGCGGCAAAATGCCCCGCACCACCGTCGCGCAGGTCGTCGCGATCGACCGAGGTGATGACAATGTACTTCAGGCGCATGTCCCTGACCGTTTGCGCCAGCAAGTCGGGCTCGCTGGCGTCGGGCGGCAGCGGCCTGCCATGCGCGACGTCGCAAAACGAACAACGCCGGGTGCACACTTCGCCGAGGATCATGAAGGTCGCGGTGCCCTTGGAAAAGCACTCGTGAATGTTCGGGCAGGTCGCCTCCTCGCACACGGTGACCAGTTTTCGTTCGCGCAGCCGCGCCTTCAGCGCAGCGACGGCGTTGCCGGCCGGCAGCCGCACGCGGATCCACGCCGGCTTTGGCAGGGGCGGCGCCGCGCTGTCGAACTGCGCGGTGTTGCGCGCCATCTTGTCGCCCCCCAAATCTTTCGATCCCGCCACCCGGATCGGGATGCCGCTGTGCTGTTTATTCGGTTCGCTCAATTGTCTTCAATCCGCTGCGCTGTTTCGTCGAGCCTTGTAGTGTAACTCAGCTGCAGCAGCAACTGCTCGAGCAGGCGGTCCTCCACCTCGCGCCACCGGACCCTTGCCAGGGCCGACAGCTGCGTCACCCGCAGCCCGGCGAATCCGCAGGGGTTGATGCGCTGGAAGGGCTCCAGGTCCATGTCGACGTTGAACGCGAGGCCGTGAAAACTGCGCCCGCGCCGTACCCGCAGACCCAGCGAGGCGATCTTGTCGCCGCCGACGTAAATGCCGGGCGCACCTGCGATGCGCTCGCCGCGCACGCCGTAATCTGCCAGCACCCGGATGATGGCCTCCTCGATCCGGGTGACGAAATCACGCACGCTGATTCCCTTGCGGCGGATGTCGATCAGCGGGTAGGCGACGAGCTGACCGGGGCCGTGGTAGGTGACCTGGCCGCCGCGGTCCACCTGCACCACCGGTATGTCGCCGGGCGCCAGCAGGTGCTCAGGCTTGCCGGCCTGGCCCTGCGTGAAGACCGGCGGGTGCTGCAGCAGCCACAATTCGTCCGGGCTGCGCTCGTCCCGTTCGTCCGTGAAGCGCTGCATCGCCCGCCAGACGTTTTCGTAAGCGGACACTCCGCGACGGCGAACGCGGATGCTTTCGGTCAGCGTAGCGTTCCTGGTGGATATGGCAGCAGCGGGCATGACCGAAACGCTCACAGCGCCATCAGCACCTCGGCGCAATCCGTCAGGTCCTGGTAGATCGCGTCCAGTTGCTGCTGCGAAACGGCCTCCACGACGACGGTCACCGAGAGAAAATTTCCCGCCTTGCTCGGCACGGAACGGACCGGTTCGCCTGGCCGCAACTTTGCATGGGCGCTCACGATGCCCACGACCAGGCCCTCGAAATCCTCGCTCTGGCGCCCCATCGCCTTGACCGGAAAGCGGCAGGGAAATTCCAGTAAACCTGGCGGCCGCTCATTCGGCATCATCGAACAAGCCGTTGACCCACAGCTTCAGGCTGTCCCAGGAACGGCCGACCCACCCGGCTTCGGCGACACCGGCGAGCGTGACCAGGTCGCGGCTCGCGACTGGCTCGTCACCCAGGGAGATGTTCATGGTTCCCACCACCGCGCCCTGCTCCAGCGGCGCGCTCAAATCAGGCTGCAATTCCACGCGCGCGTCCAGATCGTCGTAACGCCCGCGCGGGATGGTCACGAACAATTCGCTTGCCAGACCCAGGGCGACCTCGTCGACCAGGCCTTTCCAAACCCGCCCGCGCGCCAGTTCCTGGCCGGCCTCGTACAGTTTCACCGTCTCGAAAAACCGGAATCCGTAATTCAGAAGGGTCTGGCTCTCGCTGGCCCGGCTGGACTCCGATGCCGAGCCCATCACCACGCTTATAAGGCGCATGCCGTCGCGCTTGGCGGACGCGGCCAAACAGTAGCCGGCCGCTTCGGTATGGCCGGTTTTCAGACCGTCGATGGCCGGGTCCCGCCACAGCAGCGTATTGCGGTTATGCTGCCTGATTTCGTTGAAGGTGTACTCCTTTTCCGAATACCAGCGGTAATAGTCGGGAAAATCACGAATCAGCGCGATGCTGAGCGTCGCGATGTCGCGGGCCGTGGTGTAATGCTCCGGACCCGGCCAACCAGTGGCGTTGGTGAAATGGGTGTTGTGCATGCCGAGCGTTTCCGCGTAATGATTCATCAACCCGGCGAAGGCCTCTTCGCTGCCGGCCACGTATTCGGCCAGCGCCACGCTCGCGTCGTTACCGGACTGGATCACCATGCCGCGTAGCAACTCTTCCAGTGTCACCTCCATACCCGGCTCTATGAACATGCGCGAACCGCCGATGCGCCAGGCTTTTTCGCTGATCGGCACGACGTCGTCCAGCGCGATGTTGTCTTCGGTCAGCTCCCTGAACACCACGTAGGAGGTCATCACCTTGGTGATGCTGGCGGGTTCGACGCGCTCGTCGGGCCGGTGTTCGACGAGCGCGTCCCCGCTGTTGAAATCGACCAGGATGTAACTGTCGGCACCCAGCTGCGGAGCCGCCGGCACCGGCGGCCTCGCCTGGTCCGCCACGGCGCGGTCCGGTATCGGCGTCTGCGCGAAAGCCAGACCTGCCCAGCAGGTCATGAAAAAAACGGTCAATAAAGTGCGTTGCATGATTCGGAATCCAGCTTAGGTGTGGGTCAGCGTTTGACGCGGTGGGGGCGGTCGAAGCCGAGCTCGACGACCCGGCGAATAACGGCGTCGATATCGGCTTGACTGTCGTAGGGGCCCAGCCAGACCCGGAACAGCGCACCCGCGTCGTTGATCGAAACCGGTCGGACCTGCGCACGTTCGAGGCGACCGGCCAGCTGCTCAGCCCCTTCACGGCGGCCGTAGGCGCCTGCCTGCAGCCAGGTCGCGGCCGCATCCGCCGTCACCGTCGTGTCGGGCGGCGGCTCAGCAAACACGTCGATGACCCGCACCTCGACCGGCGCGGTGCCGGCCCCGATCATGCCCAAGCGCAGCGCGGCGCCATAGGACAGGTCGATCAGGCGGTCGTCCTTGAACGGGCCGCGGTCGTTGATCTTGACGATCACCTTCTTGCCGTTGGCGAGGTTGGTCACCTCAGCGTAGGTCGGCAGCGGAAGGGACTTGTGCGCGGCGGTGGCCAGGTGCATGTCGTAGGGTTCACCGCTGGACGTGCGCCGGCCGTGAAATTTGCTGCCGTACCACGACGCGATGCCGCGCTCGCGGTAACCCCGGGCGCTGTCCATCACGTGGTAGCTGCGTCCGAACACCTTGTAGGGCGAGTGGTTGCCATAACGCGACGGGGCCTCCGCACGCGGCGTTGCGTCCGCTATGTCGCTCGGCTTCAGGCCGATGCTGGACGGTCCGTCGGCGGCTTCATCCCGGGGCCTGTCGCGGGCGCAGGACACCAGCAGCAGGCCAGCCACGAGGGCCAGCGCCAGGGCTACCGAACGGAGCAAACGGGTGCTCATATCCCGGACTCTCCCGCCTCGAAGCCCTGCCGGATCGCCTCGCTGAGTTCATGCACGGCCATCGCGTACAACGGGCTGCGGTTGTAGCGGGTGATCACGTAGAAATTATTGAAGACCATCCAGTACGCGTCGCCGTCCTTCTCCTCCAACCGGACGATGGCGGCCAACTCGTCGCCGCTGACCGGCGCGGCGGGCGTAAAACCCGCTCCGGCGAGTTCGGCAACGGTTTGAGCCGGCTTGTAGGTGTGGCTGGCCGCCAGGCTCAGATCGGCCCCGCTCGCCGGGATGACGGCATAAGTCACCGGCTCGCTGTAGTCCCAGCCGTGGCGGCTCAGGTAATTGGCCACGCTGCCGACGACGTCGCCCATCGAACTCCACAGATCTCGTCGCCCGTCACCGTCCAGGTCGACCGAGTATTCGCGGTAACTGCTGGGCATGAACTGCCCCAGCCCCATGGCACCGGCATAGGAACCGGTAACTTCCTGCAGCGGCAGGCCCTCCTCCACGCCCAACTTCAGGAACTGCATCAACTCGCGGGAGAAGAAATCCGAGCGGTCGTTGCCGGTGTCCGGGTAGTGAAAAGACAAGGTCGCCAGTGCGTCGAGCACGCGGTAACTGCCGGTGATACGCCCGTAAAACGTTTCCACGCCGATGATCGCCACGATCACCTGCGGGTCGACCTGGAAACGCTCCGCCGCCTGCTCGATCAGCGCCCGGTGTTCACGCCAGAACGCCACGCCGCCGTCGATCCGTTTGTCGGTGATGAAAATCGGCCGGTACTCGAACCACGGCTTGCTTTCGGCCGGCTTGCTGATGGCATCGACGATCGATTGACGAAAACGCGCGTTTTCGAGCAAGGCCAGGGTCTCCGCGGGCTCGAGCCCGTATTCCTGCGCGGCGCGGGCGGCAAATTCCTCCGCGCCAGGGTGTTGTTGCCCGTAACAGGCTGCGCTGAGGATGGAAACCAGTGCCAGAGTGACGATTCGCTTCATGATGATCAGATGTTCCCTGAGCTGCCGCAACCGACATTGTAATAGGATTTGCTTCACCGGATGAAATTACGGTGCCCGAAGATGGACATGAGGATACCGAAGCCGGCCAACAGGGTGACGATCGAGGTGCCCCCATAGCTGACCAGCGGCAACGGCACCCCGACCACCGGCAGTGAACCCGAAACCATGCCGCCATTGACCAGCACATAAACGAAAAACGTCAGGCTCAGGCTGCCGGCCAACAGTCGGGCGTAGGTACTTTTCGCCATGCTGGCGACGTACAGCCCGCGGCCCGTGATGGCCAGGTACAGGGCAAACAGCAGCAGCACGCCCAGCAAACCGAACTCTTCCGACAGGACCGCGAGAATGAAATCCGTATGACGTTCCGGGATGAATTCCAGCCGCGACTGCGTGCCGTTCAGCCAGCCCTTGCCCAGCAGGCCGCCGGAACCGACCGCGATTTTCGACTGGATGATGTTCCAGCCGCTGCCGAGCGGGTCCGATTCGGGACTCAGAAAGGTCAACACCCGCTTGCGCTGATATTCGTGCATCACGAACCACAGCGCCGGCGCGGCCGCCGCCGCCAGTCCCGCCAGAGTAAAAATTACCCGCCAGCGCAGGCCTGCCAAAAACAGCACGAATGCACCGCTGACGCCGACCAGCAGCGCGGTTCCGAGGTCCGGCTGGCGGGCGATCAGAAGCACGGGTAACAGCAGGATGAAAACAGACATCGCCAGCGATCGAAAATCGGGCGGCAGCCGGCGCGAATGCAGGTACCAGGCCACCATCATCGGAACCGCCAGCTTCATGATCTCGGACGGCTGGAAGCGAAACAAGCCCAAATCCAGCCAGCGGCTGGTGCCGCGCCCGACCCCGAAAAACCAGGTCGCCAGCAGCAGCACGACACCCACTCCGTATAGCCAGGGCGTCCACAGCCGCAGGATGTGCGGCGGCACCTGGCACAGGACCAGCAGCGCCGCGAAACCCATGCCCAGCCGTGTCGCCTGACGATAAACGGCGTCCAGGCTGCCGCCCGAGGCGCTGTAGAGCACCAGCAGTCCGAAACCGGTCAACAGCAGCAGGCCCAGCAGCAGCGGCAGGTCCAGTCGGGGCCATTTGACCCAGCCCGGCAGCAGGCGGTTCATGGTCGCAACTCCTGTTCGAGCCACGCGTCGATCACCGCGCGCGCAACGGGCGCGGCCTCGCGCGAGCCGCCACCACCGTGTTCCA
>JAVVFH010000165.1:0-7602 GCA_032250585.1 Lysobacterales bacterium | reverse complement strand
GCGAACGTCGGTGGGCACGTTCTTGACCTCGTAGCGCCCCGGCTCGCGCTTGACCATGTGCCCGCCGAGGCGCTGGAACGCCTCCTCGAAGAAGGTGCGGATGAAGTGCGGCTGCAGCTTGCGTGCCTCGGCCTTCTCCATCTGTTCACGGACCGAGTAGAGGTGCTCCATGCTCAGGCTGGATTCGACCAGGGCATTGCGCTGGATGATTTCCTTCAGGTGGCCGGTATCCAGCGATTCTTCCAGGTTGCGGAAGATCTCCCGCTGCTTTTCAGGCTGATCGCCGTAACGGATCGCGTCGATGATCAAATCGCGCAGCGCCCGGCCCTCGAAGGCTTCGCCCAGGATGTCGAAGACTCGGCCGCCGAGCGCCATGCGCTCGACTTCGAGCTTTTCGAACAGGCGCTGGAACACGTCGCCTTCGCGGGTCTCGGTGGCGACCAGGTTCCAGAGGTGACAGATTTCCTGCTGGCCGATGCGGTGGATGCGGCCGAAGCGCTGCTCCAGGCGGTTGGGATTCCAGGGCAGATCGTAGTTGATCATCAGACTGGCCACCTGGAGGTTGACGCCTTCGCCGGCGGCGTCGGTGGCGACCATGATGAGGACTTCCGGGTTGGTCCAGAACTCTTCCTGGATCTTGCGCCGATCATCGCGGCCGACGCCGCCGTGGATCGCGACCACTGCGGCCGGCTTGCCGAGCAGGCCACCGATCTTCTCGATCAGGTAATTCAGGGTGTCCTTGTGCTCGGTGAAAATGATCAGCTTGCGGCGGGCCCGGCCCTCGCTGAACATTTCCGGGTTGTCCTGGAGCAGCCTGGAGAGTTCGTCCCACTTGCGGTCCTTTTTCGACTGCACGACCCGCAAGGCCTGGGCTTCCAGCCCATTCAGCGTGTTGATCTCGAGCTCGAGCTCCTCGATGGTCTGGGCGGTGCTGGCCTCGTCGACCAGTTCGTCTGCCAGTTCCTCGTACTCGGCCGCGCTCAGCTCCTCTTCGGCGTCGTCGGCGTTCTTCGCCAGCGCGACGCGGTATTCGGTCAGAGTCTCGGCGACGTGGTGGCCGCGCTGGACCAGCCGCTCTTCCTGGACGCGCCTTTCCAGGCGCTTGCGGCGGCGCTTGAGGGACTGGTAGATGGCCTCGGGCGAGGAAGCCAGCCGGCGCTGGAGCAGGGTGAGCGCGAAGCCGACTGCGCCCTTCTGCTGGCCCTGGAGGCGTTCGGCCCGGTTCATTTCCTCGCGTACGTATTCGGTGACCTGGCTGTAGAGCGCGGCTTCCAGATCGGAAAGCTGGTAGTTGACGGTGTTGGCCCGTCTTTCCGGAAAGAGTTTGGAGCCATCGAACTTGAGCAGGTCTTCCTTGACCATGCGCCGCATCAGGTCATCGATGCTGACCTTGTGGGCGCCCTGGCGGAACTTGCCGTAGAAGCGGTCCCCATCGAGCAGTGACAGAAAGAGCTGGAAATCGGCCTCCTTGCCGTTGTGTGGCGTGGCCGTCATCAGCAGGAGATGGCGGGCGAGCCGGCCCAGCAGTTTCCCGAGTTTGAAGCGTTTGGTCTCGGTGACCTTGTTGCCGAAGTAGCTCGCCGACATCTTGTGGGCCTCGTCAACCACAACCAGGTCCCAATGGGTCTGTGCGAGCAGTTCCTGAAAGTCGTCATTGCGCGAAATCTGGTCGAGCCGGGCGATCAACTGGTTGTGCTCGTCGAAAGCATTGCGCGAGGCCGCGGCGTTCTGCATCTCGTGGCCGAAAATGTGGAAGGTGAGCTCGAACTTTTCCCAGAGCTCGTCCTGCCACTGTTCGACCAGCGAGCCGGGGGCCACGATAAGAATGCGCTCGGCATCTGCGCGCAGGATCAACTCACGGATGAACAGCCCGGCCATGATGGTCTTGCCGGCGCCGGGGTCGTCGGCCAGCACGTAGCGTAACGGCTGCTTTTCGAGCATGTGCTCGTAGACCGCCGAGATTTGGTGGGGAAGCGGCTCGACGTTCGAGGTGTGCACCGCCATCATCGGATCGAACAAATGGGCCAGGCGGATGCGCTGTGCCTCGACGCCGAGCTTGAAGTGTTCCGGGTCGGCGGAAAACCCCCAGCGTGCCCCTTCCTCGACCAGTTCGAGACCGGGTTCGTCGCTCCGGAACACCACCCGCTCCTGCAGGCTGCCGTTACCGTCCTTGTAGGTAACCGTCCGCGCGTCGGCGCCGAGCATCTCCACCCGCACGATCCGGGCTTGGTCGCCGGGCTGCAGGCCGGTGACGACCGCATCTTCGCGCAGGTCTTCGAGTTTGATCATATGGGTTCCCCCGGCCGAGCGAGATTCCTCCTGCCTGCCAACTCTAACCGAAAAATTCTCAAATGCTGAGAATCTCTGATGATTATTCGCTTATGCCTGGAAAAAACAGCGCCTTGGATAGGCTATTCGGGCTTTGCAAAGACCGCGCGATAATTCTCCGGCAGCAGGCCCACGTGGTGCTCGACGAACCCGGGGAGCACGAAAACCCGGGGCGCGCTTTCGAACTCGTAGACCCGGTAGAGGCCGTACTGATTCTGATATTCCTCGGAAAACGCGCGCTCGTTTTCGGTGATGAAGAAGGGCTGGTACTTACCGGAGCGGGTGGTCTTGACCTCGATGAACAGCTCCTTCTCGTAGGCGGGATCGAACGAGCGGACGTCGTAGCCGAGGCCGTCTCCCCGCGTCTCGCTGACCTGCTCGACTTCGGCGGCAAGGTCCTCACGCCCGGCAGCTGCGAGTCGATGTTTTTCGTACTGCACGATGAGCTTTTCACCCTCAGTACCGAGGTGCTTGTTCCGCGCCTCGCGCTCGGTGAAATTCGTCGTTCGTGCAAGAAACTCCCGTTCCGGCGGATCGGGATTCAGCAAGGCTTCAGGCGGCGTGGGATCGATAAATCGCGACCAGTCGATGTTTGCCAACCCGGGTTCCGCGGGAGCTTTGTCCCCTTCCCGGCACAGTACTGCCAGCATTTCGTACCTGTTGGCCAAGTGGGCAAGGATGGCCTGTTTCAATTGGGCCTGGTAATTGAACGCAGGACGATAGCCAGGAAGATAAGGCAGGCCGAGCTCGACCATAACGGCGCTGATGTTCCGGTGTTTGAATTCGATTGCCGCGGCGCTGCGATTTCGGAGCCGTTTTTGGAGCGCTTCGCGATGAGCCGTTTTGTTGAGCGATTCACCGCGGAAATGCTTGGCAAGCATTTCAAGATAATCGCCTACGATTTCCTCGCATTCGAGCCAGTCCCAATTGTTGCCACGCTGCAACAGTCTGCTGCGCTGCTGTGCCTCAAGCGCTTCGAGCAGGGTGCATTTGAGGTACTTTCTTACGAACTCGTTCTGCATCAACTCAAAGAGTTCGTTGTCCAGGAAAGCATACTGGATGTGATCATGAATGACACTTGGGCCGCTGGCTGTAGTCAGGCGATCGTAGGCGTGCTGCATTCCGGGCTTGACTCTGTGGTGCCAGAATCCATCACCACGCAAGTGAAAGAACGGAAGGTGCGGATTGTTCTGGTCGCGGGGACCGGCCAGCGACTCGAGGTGGTGCTTGAAACGGTGGCGTAGCGATTCTGAGAAGAAAATTCGATTCTCGCGGATGTCGCCATCCTGGATGGCACTCATGACCGCGAGGAGCATGGCTACCTTGTGCGGACTAGCCCGCTCGCCGGAGACATTTATCCGGATTTCGGCGAATTTGGCCTCGTAGTCTGAAAGGCTCATGTCCGGATCGTACTAAATTCTTCAGCGGTAACGTGCTTTCTACGGAATCGCGGCCTGGAGGCCCCGGCTGGATTCGACCTGTTATTATGAACTCTTGGTTTCGAGTGCATCAGAATCGATGGCTTCCAGCCTGCAGCAGAAAACTGCCGTCAAGGTCACCCGATCGGCGATCCGGCGGGCGGTCGCAAGCTCGACGGCCATCGAAACGGGTCAGAGCATCAAGGTGCTCGAGCAGAAGCTCAAGCGCGGCCTGCGCCAGGTACGTCGCGTGAAGCTGGCCGGCTCCGCTACTAGGTAAATCCGGCTATTGCATAAATATCGCGCCTTCACCTGTTGTGGACGGCTCATCCGGAGTGTTTCGGGAGCTATGTCGCCGGGCTTCAGGCTTGCAGGGCACCTGAAAATAATGCGGTCATTGGCTCATACCCTCCCGCCATTCCTTGTTGGATGGCGGCTAAATAGCTTTCCTTTTTGCTATCCCAACCACTGTAGTCCAGTAATCCCCGGCCTGCCTGGACGGACATCACGTCGGCCAGAACGCGCGCCAGCCGTCCATTTCCGTCCCGAAAGGGGTGGATAAGAATCAACTCGACGTGAGTGATGGCAAGTGCTTCGGTCAGCGCTGTATCTTCCATTTCATGAGCCGGGGTGAAGTGATCCAGGCACGCCTGCTGGAATTCATCAAGCAGACGCGCGATCTGTGCCGCAGCGGCGAAGTGGAAGTCGTCCATTACCAAGTTCACGCTGCGCTCCTCGCCCGCCCAGGCGTACACATTGCCCAGCCATTGGTAATGCCAGTGCTTCAGGTCTGCCACCGTCAGCCGCCGGTCCGGGAATTCATCGGTAAAGATAAACTGGTATAGCTGCTCGAGTAGATCCAGTTCGACATCATTCATTTCGTCAGGGCTGGTGATGCCGAGCAGATTTTGCAGTACGCGCCCGTCCGAGCCTGGCTGGCAGGTGGCCTGGTTTTCGGAGGCATCGTAGCGATTATTCATATGGCTGTTTCACGCCTTATCTTCTGAATCAGCGCGTCTAATGACTTGGATCGTGACACCGGGTCCGGTGACGTAGGCGCGGAATTCGGCCTGGAAGTTCTTGAGCTTGGGCCATTCGGACATGTTCGGGTTCCTGCAGGAGTACGGGCTGATTTTGGGCGGGCAGGGCGCCGTTTTGCAAGCACACCGTATCCAAGGCCTTTGCTGGGCCAGGGCCAGCGGGTATCCTGGCCGCATGGACCCGGTAAGCCGCGACGCGCAGGTCCGAAAGTTGGCGTTCGACTGGCTCGAACGGCAGACGGCGTTGCACGGGGAAGTGCTGACGCGGGATCGACCCGGACGGAATTATTCATATCCGCGCAGATTTGCTGGCCGAGTCTCGAGGTTCCGGGTTCCGCTGCGCGGCTCCGGAACGACGGGGAGGTAACCCCGGCCTACGTTATTGCGGGTTCGAATCCGGCGGCGGGGGCGACGGGATCGGGGGGAATTCTTCGGCCAGTTCGGCATTGATCTGGTCGGCGTCGAATTCTTCCGGGTCGAACTCGCCGCCCGCCCACTGCAACATCTCGGCGTGTTCGGGATGGGAGCGGTTGCGCACGGCTTCGAGGAATTCCATGTACCCGGACAGGCCGCCGACATCTTCGGGCGGGCATTGGCGCATGCCGTCCAGGCACTCGAGCCGCCGGGCGTGGGCACCGGGCGGGTCTACAGCCTCCAGTGTCAATAGATGTTCCCAGCCGTCGCCGAAGTCGTAGAGGTATTCCAGCCGGTCGCCGGTGCGGGACAGGAGCTGGTCGAGCCCGAATTCGCCTTCGTCCGAAAGTGCTTCGTCCGGCCATTCGCCGTGCGGTTGGCCGTAGCGTCGTCGGCCGTCGCTGAACTCGTGCAGGTGACTGTTCCACCAGCCCATTGCGACCTGGATAACATCATGCAGGCCCAAGAGCGGAAGATTGGACGGCACCCGGAGGCGGCGCCAGATTGGCGGTTCGGCCCCGAGCAGCTCGATTTTCAGTTGAAACGTGCCGGTATCTCTGCGCGGGAGGTACCGCGCCCAGAATGTTCCGATCGGGTCGATCGGTTCGGGCAGCGAATCGGCATCGATTCCGGCCAGTTCCAGCCACTGCTCGCGGAAGGCCGGCGCGGATCTCATGCCCTTCGGGTGCGCCTTGCCCATCTTGATCATCCAGTTGGCGATTTGCGCGGCCCGGAACGATTCCTCGTCGTCGCGCGGCAGCCTGTCGTTGCGATGAACCCAGTCGCGCACGTTGTGGACGAAATCGTTGATATGGGCCTGCACGCTGCGATCACTCCCCGGGGCGATGATGACGGGCTCGGCGAGCCGTTCCACCGCAGGGCGAAAGCGTTCGGCAATCTCGCGGTCGCCGCCGTGGATCCACGCCAGTTCCTGCGGCAGGCGTTCCCGGAGGCGGTCGCCCAGGCGCTTGAAGTCGGGTTTGGTCAGCCCGGGCATCAGCACGCCGTAGCGGGTGGCGGCTTCCATCAGCACCACGCACTTGCGGTGTTCGATGGTGACGCGATGGCCGTACCAGTTGATCGCATCGGCGCTGGCGCTTTTGGCTTCGGCAGTGGCTGAAACGTCCCTGGAAAGCGTGCCCGAGGTGAATATCACGAACATTGCGTTGCCTGCGCGAGGTAACCGGCGGCAGTCTACTTCAGATACCCGGCGTCGTCGAAGGCAACGTCCGGCTTGAAATCGGGTGCCCGTGGAGCAAATTCATTGGCTGAGGAATGATCCTCGCCAAGCGGCCTGATCGGCCGGGGAGCAGCGCATGACCGAATCGAATCGCAATGAATTCATCGCCCGGATGAAGGACCGGCTTGACGAACTGGACCGGGATATCGACAAGCTCAAGGGCGAGGCCGGGAAGTTCGAGGCGCAGGCACGCATGGAGTACGAGAATCGGCTGCATGATCTGCGCGAGAAGCGGCGCGAAATCAAGCGCAGAATCGATGATCTGCGCTCGGCCGGCGATGAGAAGTGGCAGCATCTCAAGGACGAGGCGGAGCATGCGTGGAAGGCGCTGGGCAACTCGTTCAACTACTTCAAATCACATTTCAAATAGTGCCGGCTTGCGCTGCGCTTCCAGGTCCGCCTCATAGAAGAATTCCGGCACGGCTTTTTCGCTGAGCTCGATGCCGGTGACGGCGTGTCCGCGTTGGGCCAGCCAGCGCAGGTCCAGGCTCTTGCCGCACAGCGGTACCAGCACCGGGGTATCGGCGCCGACGGCGGCTTTCCGCCAGTACGCGCGCAGCGCCGGATGGATGTCGGATCGGTGAAATCCGATCTCGTCGTTGTGCCAGCGCGCGTGCCAGAAGTCGGGTTGCATGGTACGCAGGGTAGCCCAAGGGCTTGCAGCAGGCTGGTCGCGGCCGGAGAGATCCGTGGAGGAATCGTTCCGACGTCTTGTGGATTGCCCCGCTGCCGACGGTTCAGACCGACCAGCCCCGCACGGTTTCGAGAGCCCGTGGGTGATGAAGCAGGCCGGTATGCGTAGTCGCCGGCAGGATCTGCCGGTGCTCGGCCGGGATGGGCAGGTGCCGGGCGGGGTCCGGGTGGTGGCCCAGCGCGCTGTCGATGGGCACCAGGCCGTCGCCGAACAGGTTGGCGGCGCGGCGTTCGATCCGTTTGGCGGTAGTGGCGGCGATGGCGTGCAGTGTTACGTTGTCGGGGATGCTCGCTGAAATGCGCTGGTGGCCCGAGTCGTCAGGCGAATCGACGATTCGGCCGTGGCGCAGGTCGGTGATGCCGGCCGAGCGGATGCGGCCGAGGCGGTTGAACGGGGCCGAGTAGGGGCTGATCCCGAGAATCCCATCCAGCCCGTGGCCGGCCCGCTCCAGCGGCGAGCCGTGGTGCG
>JAVVFH010000164.1:0-7729 GCA_032250585.1 Lysobacterales bacterium | reverse complement strand
GGCTTCATCGACACCCACAGCCACGCCGACGGTGCGCTGAACGAGCAGCCTGAAGCCCTGGCGGCGGTCAGCCAGGGCATCACCACCGTGGTGGTCGGCCAGGACGGCTGGTCGAACTTTCCGCTGGCCGATTACTTCGAGCAGCGCGAGGCCGAACCGGCGGCCGTCAACCTGGCCTCCTTCGCCGGGCACGGGCGCTTGCGCGCCGAAGTGATGGGCGACGACTACAAGCGCATAGCGAATATGGACGAAGTGCTGCAGATGGCCGATCTGCTGCAGCTGGAACTGGACGCCGGCGCGCTGGGTCTCGGTTCCGGCCTGGAATACGACCCGGGCATCTACGCCGACCGCTCGGAAGTGTTGCACCTGGCCTGGGTGGCGGCGGAAAACCAGAGCCGTTACATTTCCCACCTGCGCAGCGAGGACCGTAACTTCGAGGACGCTGTCGACGAAATCATCGAGATCGGCCGGCGCACGCGTATGCCGGTGCAGATTTCACACATCAAGCTGGCCATGAAACGGCTCTGGGGCACGGCACCGGAACTGCTCGCGAAACTGGACGCAGCACGCGCCGACGGCATCGACATCAGCGCCGACATCTATCCTTACGAATTCTGGCAGTCGGACCTGTCGGTGATCCTGCCCGAGCGGGATTTCACGGACCGCGAAGCCGTGGAATTCGCGCTGGACCAGATCGCGCCACCCGACGGCATGTGGCTGTCGCGCTTCGAACCGGAGCCCGACTACGTGGGCAAAACGCTGAGCGAGATCGCCGAACTGCGCGACGTCGATCCGGCCACCGCCTACATGCAGCTGATCGCCGAATCCCATGCCTGGTCCGAGGAGCACGGGGAATCCAGCGGCCTCGGCGACGGGGCGGACGCCATCATCGCCACCAGCATGCGCGAAGAGGATATCCGGCTGCTGCTGGCCTGGCCGCACACCAACGTCTGCACCGACGGCGCGCTGGACGACCGTCACCCGCGCGGCGCCGGTGCGTTTCCAAAAGTGCTCGGGCGCTATGTGCGTGAAGAAGGGCTGCTGAGCCTGGAACAGGCCATCCACAAGATGACGGGGCTGTCGGCGCAGCACATGGGCCTGACCACGCGGGGCGTCATCCACGTCGGCGCTTTCGCCGACCTCGTGCTGTTCGATCCCGACACCATCATCGACAAGGCCACACCGCAGCAGCCCGACGCACTCAGCACCGGCATCAGCGCGGTGTGGGTGAACGGCGTGGCGGTTTATCGGGATGGCAGGAGCACGGGTAAATTCCCGGGCCGCGTGGTGCGCAGGGGCGAATAGGACGTCTGGCCTCTGTGGGAGCGGCATTAGCCACGATCTCTTTCCGCTCAGAGCCAGACCTTTCGCAACCTTTCGCGGCTGAAGCCGCTCCCACGAGAACCGCTTCCTACAGGCCGCTGCGCTGCTCGCCGTAGAACCGACTTTCCCAATCGCTCTGGTTTCTTCGGGCGCTCTGCACCAGTGGGCTGTAGCGGGCCAGAAAGACCAGCAGCCGGTTCAGCCAGCTCAGAGGCCAGCGACAGGGCCGCAGAAAATCGACGAACAACACCACGCGCGGCTCGTCAGTGTCGTTGTGCACTTCGTGCTCGAGCGCATCATCGAACAGCAATACGCCGCCCGGCGACCACTGGCGGCGCTGTTCGCCGACCCGGATCCAGCAGCGTTCGGCCGCCTGCGGTATGACCAGACCCAGGTGCAGGCGCAGCACGCCGTTATAGGGCCCCCGGTGCGGCGGTATGCGCTTGCCGGGCTCGAGGATCGAGAAAAACGCCGTGCGCAGGTCCGGGATGTGCCGCAAGGCCCGCGCAGTGGCCGGGCAAGCAGCGAGATTACGCGCCGAGCGCAAGCCGTAGCCCACCAACATGAAGGTCTTCCACTGGTCGTCCTTGTTGATGTAGGCAACATCCTCGGAAATGTCCTGGAAGGCCGGCAGGCGTTCCCGCAGCTTCAGCACGGCTTGCGCGTCGGCGCAAATGGCTTGCCACTCGGATTGCAGCGCAGGCAGCCAGGGAAAATCAGAAGCCTCGAAAAACGGGCCGACCCCGACGCGGGAACCCGCGCGCACGCGGCGCTCCATCCAGTCGATAAACGCAAACGCCAGCTTGCCGAGCCCGCCCTCGGGCTGGTTGAATGGGCGCTCGTCCTTCACGCGGCCAGTGGCACGGCGAACTTCAGCCTGCACCGCGAGGGCATGGCGCCCGGGTGGATTTCCGCCGACGGCCAGTAGCAGAACTCAAGGTCACCACGGGTGCGTGACACCGTGATCCGCGAAATGCTGTGCGTGCAGGCGTCCGGCCGTGACATCAGCACACCGGCCGCCGCGTCTGCGCCCTGGTGCCGGTGAAAGGCCTGCAACCGGGCCGCCGTGGCCGAATGCATGCTGCCGACCAGCCGCGCGATAGCTGCCCGCCCGCAGTGGTGGTCGCCTGCGCGGCATAATGATTCAGCAGGCCTATACTCAGGCCGGCCGCGTTGACCAGCAGCCAGCTACCGCCGGCGGCGCCGTCCCGCGGCGCCAGGAAGCGCATGCCGCCGCGCTGCAATGCGGCCGGCGGCGCAGCCGGGCTGCGCTCACGGCGCTCGTCGCGATTGAAGCGTAAAACGTAGCCCCCGGCCTGCGGTTTCCAGCTCAGCGTGCACATGCCGGGAAGTCCGCTTCGCGCGCGGGCGCAGCCTTTGGCGCCCCTTGCGCCGTGGCGTGGGCCGCACGATGGCGAAGCGTGGAAGGCGCCACGCCAAAGTCGGCCGGCACGGACACACCCTGCAAGCGGCACATCACCGCCAGGATGCTGTAGTGGTGGATGGTGTGGCTCAGCAGAAACTCGAGTTCCCGCTCGACCGAGGTCGCGGTGAGCAGCCGGCGGCCATCCTCATCGGCCTCGGCCAGCAGATGCAGGCCCTGCCGGTCGCTCTGCAGCCCTTCCAGCGCTTTGCACAGCCGCAGCGATTCGCTCAGCGCAATTTGCCGGCATTGTTCCACCCGCAGGTCGCGGGAACGCGCGGCGTAATCGATCAGGCCGCTGTCGAGACCGGCCAAAAAACAGGCGTAATGGTCCAGATTATGGCGAATATGGGCGCCGAGCGTGGCTTCGAACGCCGGCCGCAGGAGCTGCGTATACTGCTCGTCGCCAAGACGTCCCAGCAGCGCCTCGCCCTGCCGCAGGGCTTCGATGTTCTCGCGCACGCGCCTTATCATGATGCCTCCCTGGGGCGGCGAGCGGCGCCGTGCGCCCCAGGCGCCCCGGCGCGGTCGTCGGGACGCCACGCCAGGTACGATTCCATGCCCCGGGCGAGGTAGGTTGACAGCACCCTGGGCGCAACCCGCTCCATGTTCACACGCAGCAGCAGGCCGGGCGTGTCATTGAAATGCCGGTCCACGCCGACGCACAGGAACCGGGCACCCAGGCGATGATAGTGCCGCAGCAGCACGGGAATGTCTTTTCCCTCCGCGTCCAGCCCGCGCACGCAGGCAGAAACCGTGGGCAAGTCGCGTTTGGCCGAGGTCCCCCGCAGCGCCGCCCACTCCGGATGGAGCGGCGCGTTCAACGGAACCCGGGGCCGCACGCGGGAAGAAGGCTCGATCAGGCTGTCACAAATGACCGCGATAGCGCGCGGGTCGTACTGGCGCGACAAGGAGACCGTTCCATACAACTGTCGATAACGCGGATGACGCACAAGGTACTGTCCGATGCCGCGCCACAGCAGGTACAGCGAGTGGTAGTTTTTCTGGTGCTCGGGCACCACGAACGAGCGCCCGAGTTCCAGTGCGGCCGGCATTTCGCTGTAAAAGGCTTCGTCGAAATCGAACATGCGCGACAGGTAAAGCCCGCCGCCGCCGGGCTCTCGCAAACGGTCGGTGGGGCCCATGCGGTAGGCCCCGACCAGCGATTTGGCGGCATGGTCCCAGGCAAACAACTGCACGTAGGTTTGATCGAAGGCATCGCCGTCCCGTGCCGCGCCGCTGCCCTCGTCGTGCTGGCGGAACACGCGTTCACGTTCGCGCGCAATGTCGTCCATCAGCACCGGTATCTGAGCGGCGCGGGCGTAAAAGACCGAAAACTGCTTGAAATCGAGCAGGTGCTGCGCCGCCGGCAGCGCCGCCAGCTCCGCACTGATGGCCGCCGGGCTGCCAAGCGCGGCCAAAGGTTCCTGAGACTCCGGCGCCGGTTCGCTGTCGACCACCGGCGGCGGCGGTGCTTCCAGTGCGTAGGTCATGAAGCGGGCGAAGCGCGTTATGCCCGTTTCGTCCAGGTGGCGCCAGGCCGGCGCCGGCATCGCGTGGCCGACCTCGACGCGGATACGCCGGCCGCGCATGCGCATGAATTCGCGCGGCAGCAACAGCAGTTTCGAGCGGTCCCACAGCGCGCCGAGAAAATGGAACAGCGGGCTGTTCGCGCCATGGAAGAACACCGGCAGCAGCGCCGCCTCGGTGCGCCGTGCCAGGAAGCCGACGATGCGGTTCCATTGCGCGTCGCGAACGCGCTGCTCGCCGCGCGGGCGGAACGATACCTTGCCGGCCGGAAAGATCATCAGCAGTCCGCCGCCGGCCAGGTGCGCCTCGCAGCAGCGGATTGACTTCAGATTGCTTTGCGAGACGCGCAGCGGGTCGGTGGCGATGAACAGGGGCCGCAATTCGCGGAAAACCTGCAGGCCACTGTTGGCCAGAAACTTGACGTCTTCGCGCACCTTGCGCAGCAGGCGCATCAGGATCAATGCCTCGATGCCGCCGAAGGGGTGGTTGCAGACCATGATCACCGGCCCCTGGCGCGGCACGCGCGCGACGAAATCTTCCGCCCGGGCGAGTACGTCCAGCTCCAGTGCGGCAACCGCCCGCTCAGCGAACTCGAAGGGCGGCAAACCCTGCAGCCGGTTTTGACGATAGATGCGGTCGAACTTGTCGATGCCGAGCACGCGGTCGAAAGCCGGCGTGACGCGTTTGACCCAGTTTGGCGCCTTGTTGGGTACCAGGGTCCGCAAGCTGATTCCGGATTCCAGGTTCATGTGCTGTACGGATGCTCCCTGTGGCAGACTTCTTGTCTTCCTGAAGTCAAAGAACGGCAAATCCGTCGTTTTATTTCAGCGCGCAGATCGATTGCGTTCGCGATCGGCTCAGCCGAACGGCTGGCGATAGCCTGGAGCCGCTCGCACCCGCCCAAAGACAACGATGCCGACGCAACCGCACGGCGGGCAGGAGCGCGGCACAAGCACGTGATTTTAAATTTCCTTGCAACAATTTCGGGCCCACCCCGGTCCTTGATGGCAGGTGCCCATTTGCACGACAGATAACCGAGCTTCGGTCCGGCTGTTCTGACCTAAATGTGGCGTGCCACGCTTCCGAGGCGCCTTGACGAACCGTGGTAACGAACATTTGCAAGGCATGCGCTACTCCCCCCCCCGCTGGCGGGTGCCGCAGGTCGGAACAGCCGGATTGAAGACCATCAAGTAAAAGCTAAAACCCCGCCCTTGTGGGAGCAAGGCGCAAGGCGACCCGAAGCGCTTTGGTGTCTTTGTGGGAGTGGCTTTAGCGGCGATGGTGTTGGCTTCGACCAGAACAAATCGCGGCTAAAGCCGCTCCCACAAGGTTCCGGTCGGCGCAGCAAGTGGATCGCGGCGAACGGTCCCGATCTGGCCACGGCCGGCTCCTGCTGTTCATTGCTCCTGCTTGCGCAGGTTCAACCGGTCGGTGACGAAGTGCACGCTGCCGTCGGGCAGGCGCGCGAGTACCGCGGTCGGCCGGTTTTCGTCCGAACCGCGCAGCAGCAGCCGGTCCGGTCCGGCCGCCACGGCAACCATATACCGCCAGACGGACCCCTCGCGATAACGCACGCCCTGCGCGCGCAGCTGCAGCTCGATCCCGCTGGTCCGGGCAGGTCGGGCGAAGCGCCAGGTCTGCTCACGGTAGCGCCCTGCGGCCCAACCGAGTGCTTCTGCGTCCACCGCCGCCGCGGGCGGAGCCTCCGGCACGTCGAAGTCATCCATCAGCGCCCGCTCGACAGCTGCCCGCATGCGGCCCAGCGCCGTGCCGTTGAAGGCGTTGATCACCAAAAAGTAACCGCGGCCGAGTTCGTGACTGTAGCCGAAGCGGCTCAGGTAACCGTCCGCGTCACCGCCGTGGCCGTGGAACAGCACGCCATCGCGCAGCCAGGCGTAATTGCCGAGGCCGTAGCCAAATTCGAGGCCCGCCCGGGCAGCCAGCGTGGTTTGCGGCTGCTCGATGCGCCGCAGCATGCCCCTGGGCAACAGCGCGTCGCTGTCGCCGGCGCCCGCTTCCAGGTGCCAGCGCACATAGCGCGCCATGTCGCTGACGCTGGCGTTAAGCCCTCCGAAGGGCCGGTACACGACATGCCAATAGGGAATCGGGCTGCGCCCGTCGCTGTCGTAGCCGATCACCCTGACCCGCCCGGCTTCAAAGCCGCTGCGGGACATGCCGAGCGGTTGCAGCACTTGCCGCTTGATCAGGTCTTCATAGGACACCCCGGTGGCACGCTCCATGGCCAGGCCCACCAGCCCGGCACCGAGATTGCTGTAGGACGTGTACAGGCCGGGCCGCCATTCCACGCGATGTTCCGGGGCGAACCGCCGCAGCGCCGCTTCCAGCGACAGGACCTGGTTGCTGTCGAATTCTGCCCGGCCGATGCCGGGAAACCCGGCGCTGTGCTCGAGCAGTTGAGCAAGCGTGACCGGCGCAGACCCGGCCCAGGGGTTGTGCCAGAGGCCGGCATCGACATGCCGCGTCAGGGCCGTATCGAGCTGCAGCCGGCCCTGCTGCTGCAGGCGCAGCGCGGCCAGCCCGGTAAAACTCTTGGTCACCGATCCCAGGCGAAACACGGTGTGCGCGCTGACCGCTTCCGGCCGGCCGTGGCCGAGCGTACCCAGCCCGGTGGAAAAATCCAGGCGCTTCGGCCCGGAACCCAGGTCCACGACGGCGAGCCCCACCGCGCTGATGTCATGCTGCAGGCGCAAAGCCTGCAGACGGGCCAGCAATTGCGCTTTCACAGCCTGCCCCGCCACCGCCGCGGGCAGCGTGCAACACCACAGCAGGTATGCAGCAAGCCACGCATGGGATGACGCTTTTTTGGATAATGCCACGCTACCGGGGACCGCCGAAACGGTCATGACCTTTCCGGCGCTTATCGTTCCCGCACGAAAAACGGGGCCTGTTCGGTTGGCGCGGACGGTGAATCGGGACCAACGGCTTCGCCGCCTGGCCGCGGGCTAGCCAGCATCCGCAGGTCGTGGCCGCCGGGGGCCTGGTGCAAACGGAGGCCGAATTCGGGAACCACGGCGTAAATGTGATCGAAGATGTCGGACTGGATGTTTTCGTAGGGCACCCAGCTGGTCTGGTTGCAAAATGCGTAGATCTGCAGCGGGATGCCGTGCGGGCCGGGATCGAGCTGGCGCACCATGTAGGTCAGATCGTGGTTGATGTGCTCGCTGGCGCCCAGGTAGGCGGTGAGGTAGGCGCGGAACAGGCCCAGGTTGGTCAGTCGCCGGATGTTGATCGGCGACGACGGGTCCACGCCTTCGGCATCGTTGGCACGCTTGATTGCGGCGAGCTTTTCCTCGATGTAGTCCGAGAGCAGCCGGGCGCGGCGCAGTCGCTTCAGATCCTCATCGCTGGCGAAGGCCACGCTGGTCGCGTCGATGTTGATTGCGCGCTTGATCCGCCGGCCGCCAACGGCCTCGATGTTGCGCCAGTTCTTGA
>JAVVFH010000163.1:0-7743 GCA_032250585.1 Lysobacterales bacterium | reverse complement strand
ACCGTGCTGAAAATCGAGGGCGGCCCGATCGCGACCAGTTCGTCGACGTCCGGATGGCGATCCAGCGCCTGCCGGATGCCGTCGGTGACCAGGCCTTTGATACCGGCCGAGCCGTCGTCCGTGCAGATGATGAGTTCATCGCAACATTCGCGGAATCTTTCGTCCCAGAACACCAGGTTTTCGTCCCGAAAGCCGACGATGCCGATGACGTAGGCACCGGCCTCCCTGAAGGCGCGAGCCTGCGGATAGACCGGTGCGACCCCGAGTCCTCCGCCCACGCAAACGACCTTGCCCACATTGCCGATGTGGCTGGTCGCGCCCATCGGGCCGACCACACTCAGAAGGTGCGTGCCGGCCTGGCATTGCTGCTGCATTTCCCGGATGGTTTTGCCGACCGCCTGGATCACCAGGGTAATGGTCCCCCCGTCGGCGTCGAAATCCGCGATGGTCAGCGGAATCCGCTCACCGTGCTCGTGCAGCATCACGACGACGAACTGGCCCGGCCGGGCGGCCCGCGCCATCATCGGGTGTCTGATTTTCAACAGGTAGGTGACGTCCGAAAAATCCTGCCGCCCGACGATTTCGACGCCGCTCGCTGCCTGGCCGCTGTTGCCGGATCCATTGATTTGCAGCGGCCCTTTTTGGCTCGGTTCGTACATTCCGGGCGGTCTCCCACAGTCTCCGTGATTCGTATGATTCGATAGTAGCGAATGGCTGACGGCCCGGAGTAGATAGGGATCAAGTGCAACAATGAAGGAGACCCGGCCCGTAACAAGGGGCCGGACGCCCGTTTCGAACGCGCAAAATGTTTGCGCGTTGCGTATGATTCTTGTTAAACTATTGTTAATAAATTGTTTACTAATCGGGGCAGAAGTGGTATATAAAACCCACGCAATTCATGATCCATGAAGTACTTACGAATAACTAATCATGTAAATCACGCACATCAATACTTCACGAGGAAGGATTCATGCCTACAAACCTTAAAGTCCAAACGGCCATTCACATCGCATTGGGTGTGAGTGTAGGTGCACTGGCGTCGTCCCACGTGCCGATCGCCTTCGCGCAGGATGCTGAAGACCAGGAAGCAGATGAGAGCCGGCTTGAAGAGGTGATTGTCACCGGTTCGCGCATTCGCCGCGCGGACCTCGCCAGCGCCAGCCCGGTCACGGTAATCAACAGAGAGGATCTCCAGATCACCGGTTTGACCGACGTCGGCGACTTTCTGCAAAGAATGCCGTCCATGTCCGGTTCGCCGATCGGCACCACCACCAATAATGGCGGTGACGGCTCGGTGCAGATTGACCTGCGCGGCATGGGCGTCGACCGCACCGTGACGCTGGTCAATGGCCAGCGCATCGTGGACGGCGGCGACTTCCAGACCATCCCGTCGACCATGATCGAGCGCGTCGAAATCCTGAAAGATGGCGCCTCAGCCGTGTACGGTGCCGATGCCGTCGCCGGCGTGGTGAACATCATCACTCGGCGCGATTTCGAAGGTGTCGAATTCAATGCACAGGTTGCCGACTGGGAGGACAGTGCCGGCCGGCAGGACAGCTTCGGTGTGATTGCCGGCATGACGTTCGAGCGCGGCAATTTCGTGTTCGGCGCCGAGTACATCGACCAGGAAGAGGCTTTCCAGGCTGACGTGCCTTGGGATTTCATGCAGGATTCCTTCTACATCTATCCCGAAGGCTGCGAGAACCAGCTGACCGAGCCGTACCCCACCGGTTGCTATCGCCTCGGCTCCTCGTCGATTCCGGAGGGCCGCTTCCGCCTGGTGGACGACGGGCGGTTGTTCTTGATTGGAACGCCGTCCTCCGCACCCTACCAGGCGGGCGTACCGATCGTGCACGACGGGCGCAACTACAACTACGCGCCGGTCAACTACCTGCAGACGCCCTACAAGCGCACCAACATCTTCGCCGAGGGGCATTTCGATGTCACCGACAATGTCCGCTTCAACGCGGAGTTTCGCGGCAACTTCCGTGAATCGGCCCAGGAACTGGCGCCGACGCCGATCTTCTGCGACGTTGGCGACCCGTGTTTCCAGGCAACCCCGACCCAACTCGGTGTTTCTGCGGACAACTTCTACCTGCGCCAGGCCATCGACAACTTCAATGCGGCCAACGGCACCAGCCTCCCGTACCAGGCCGCGGTGAGTGTCCGCCGGCGCATGCTGGAGCAGCCGCGCCGGTTCACCCAGGAGATCACGCAGTGGCAGTTCGTGGCCGGCCTCGAGGGCGTTTTCAACGACGTCAACTGGGACGTATTCGTCAACCGGGGCTTGCGCACCCGGTCCGACCAGGACTTTGGCCAGTACCTCGGCGATCGCTTTGCCAACGCGCTCGGCCCCTCGGCCGACCTGGATGGTGACGGATTACCCGAATGTTACCGGGACATCAACGATCCGACGACGCTGATCCCCGGCTGCGTACCGCTCAACATGTTCGGTGGTGGTGGGGTCGTCCGTGAGACGGGCGAGCCGACGGCCACCTCGGTCACGCAGGACATGTTCGATTACATCAGCTTTATGCTGAATGATTCCTTCTCGACCAAGGCGACTCTGGCAGGTGCAAGCCTGTCCGGTTCGTTCATCGATCTTCCCGGTGGTGAGCTCGGCTGGGCGGTCGGTTACGGCTATTGGAAGCAGGAGTTCCGGTTCACGCCGGATTCCAGCAAGGCGGCCGACAGCGTGACCGGTAATGCCAGCAGCCCGACCGAGGGCGATCTGGTCAACAATGCCGTGTTCCTCGAAGTGCTGGCGCCGGTGTACGACAACGGCACGCAGGAAATCATGCTCAAGGGCGGCGTGCGCTACGACGACTATGATGAGTTCGACGGCGATACTACATGGCAGTTGGGGGTGGAATTCCAGGTCATCGATGACCTGAAGCTCAGGGGCACGGCCGGCACCATATTCCGCTCGCCGACCATCGAAGACCTGTTCGCGGGTACGTTCGACAGCTTCCCGACCTTCACCGATCCCTGCGACCCGACGAACCCCCGGGGCGTCGCGCCAGGATGCGAGCGAGAGGCGCCCGCCGGTGAGAACCAGGCTCTGGCGAAAATCGGCGGCAACCCCTTCCTGGAGCCTGAAACGGGTGACACCTACACCGCCGGTATCGTCTGGACGCCATCCTTCGGCGATCACGACTTTACCGCCACGGTGGACTACTGGAAGATCGAACTGGATGACGGCATCAGCTCGCTGGGTGTGCAGTTCATTCTCGAGGACTGCTATATCGAACTGAATCAGGCCTCGTGCGATCTGATCACGCGCCGTCCTGCGGACTTCGGCATCCAACTGATTCTCGACGGACCGCTGAACGTGGCCGAGCAGGGCGCCGAGGGTGTCGACACCGAGGTGCGCTGGAACTACAACTCGAGCATCGGCCAGTGGCAAGCCGCGCTTCTGTGGTCCCATCTGATCGAGCGGACCAAGATCCCGTTCGAGGGTGCCGAAGAGCAGGACCTGTCCGGCCGTTTCACGGACCCCACCGCGGAAGACGGCGGTGCGTATGCGGAAGACAAGGCCAATTTCTCGCTGCAGTGGGCCTATGGCGATCTTTCCATCGGCTACCTGGCTGAATACATCAGCGGTCTTGATGCGGATACGTTCTGTAACTGCGACAGCGATGGCGATCCTTCGAATAATCTGCCGGATGGTTCATACATCCAGGATATCGGTGACGAGCTGTATCACGACCTGGTCGCCTCGTATACGGTGGGCGCCATGGGTCTGACCATCTCCGGTGGTGTCACCAATTTCACCGACGAAGAACCTCCGTTCATCGAGGTGGGTTTCAACGCCACGACGGACCCATCGACCTACCGCCTGTTCGGGCGCGGCTACTTCCTGCGTCTCGCCTGGAAATTCTGATCGGCTACTGAAGCCGGAAAGCATGAGGAAGGGCCGCACAAGCGGCCCTTCTTTTCGGGAAGGGGTCAGAGTAAAAACCCGGGGTCGGACGACCCCGGGTTTTTACTCTGACCCCAATTCCCCAACTCTGACCCTTTACTCTGACCCCAGGTTTCCCGTTTGCCAGAACGCGTCTTCCTCGACGATCTGGTACAGCGCACCCGCCCTGATCGCGAGTGCCTCACCGGCCATGCCTTCGCGTGAGGCCCGCAATTGCCACTGCAGGGCGAAGTGCCGCGCGGCCTCGCGCGGCGTCGCCGCCACGGATGACTCCGCGTGCGTGAGCGGTGCATCGCCGCAGATGAACCAGGTGAAGCCGCCGAGACGCGCCTGATCGCGGATCTTGCCGATCAGCAGGGTGTGGGGAAGCACCCAGGCGGGCTTGGCCTCGACCACGATGCTTTCGACCACGCCCTCTTTCATCAACGTCTGAACGGCCGCGTCGAGTCGCTGCTTGATCCAGGCCTGGAGCTTCTCGTCCATTAGTGGCTGCTGCATTTCCGGCACGGAGTGGTGCCCTTCTATTTTCCCGTGGCCAGGATGGCCCAGGCCAGCGGCAACTCCAGACCGGGCACCAGCAGGGGTCCCGCCTGTTCGACGACGGTCCTTGCATCCAATTCGGTGCGGATCCGCTCGAATTCCGACTGATCGATGGCGGCCGCCATCATCGACGACATGCGGCCGGCATAAGCATTGAGTTCCTGTCCCATGCGCGCCAGCCAACTCATCACTTCTTCCGGATCGTAGTTCGGCAATTCGCGGTGGATCCGGGCCACATCACCGTACAGGCGGACGATGGTGTCGCCGGCGACGTGCTCGCCATGCTGGGCGATCATGCGTTCCAGTGCCTCGACGGCAGGTGCGAGCCGGGAGGCCGCGGCGTCATAGGGCTGACGGTCCGCGCCGCGGACCGCGGCAAAACCTGCCCGGAACATGTCCGTTGCCAGCGGTATGAAACGGGCGGACCGGGTCTGCTCGATCGCATCCAGGCTGGCCGCGCATTCCTGGTGAATGGCGCCGTCCCGATGGTGCATCAAAAGCGCCAGGCGGCCGCCGGGCGCCAGCAGGCGGGTCGCCTCGCCGATGGCCTCCCGCCCGGCATACTCCACGCCGAACTGGCTGGTTACAATGTCGAAGGCACCGGATTCCAGCGGGATGGACCGCGCATCGCAGACCAGCCCGCGCACGCCGGGGAAGCGCGCGCGGATGTTCGCAATGGCCGCTTCCGACACATCGACCGGGGTGATCTCTACCGGCTGTTGATTGAAAACCTCAAGCGCGCGCTCGACCACAGCGCCGTTGCCGCTGGCGATATCGAGCATTGCGGGATTGTCGAGATCCTCCGACAGTGCCCGGAAGAATCGATCCCAGAACGCGCCGATCGCCGGATGGCTGGCGCCGCCGGCTGTCCACGCTTCTGCATCGCCGGTGCCGCGCCAGTAGGTATCCCAACTCTGTGCGGTTGTTGCCGTTTCGGGTTGATCTTGGACGGTCATCGGCCTGTGGGGTCGGAAAAGGGGCGCGAGGCGGCCATGGCCTAGTATAGCAGCGGCATTTCCTTAACAATATCGGTATGAACTCCGAAGTTTCCCGAATCAGTATGACCGCCCGGCGCGCCGTCGAAGCCCGCGACTGGGCGATCGTGGGGGCCTGTGCGAACGAAATCCTGCGTCGCGCGCCGAACAGCGCGGAAGGACTTTTTCTCAACGGGCTGGCCAAGAAAGTTCAAAAGAAACCTCTCAAAGCCATCGAGGCTTTTGAGAAGGCGTTGGCTGCGGATCCCCGCCGCTACGATGCCGCGGTTGAACTGGCCAACCAGTATTCGACCGCTCGGCGCAACGGCGATGCCGCGGCGCTGCTGGCGAAGTACGAAGACGCGCTGGCCAACAGCCCCATCTATCTCGACATGGCCGCCACCATCTACACCGAGATCGGGCTGCCGCAGAAAGCCTGGCCGTTGTATCTGAAGACCACGGAATTGCAGCCCGGCGTCGATCTGTTCCAAGCCAACCGCGCGGCCTGCGCCGTCTACCTGGGCAAGATCGACGAAGCCCGTGAGATTTATCTCGCCCTGCTGCGGCGCTTTCCGAACCACCGGCGCAATCATTACCACCTGTCCCGCCTGCAGAAAGCGACGGATTTCACGCACGTGGAGCAGATGAAGAAAATTCTGCGCTTAAGCCGTGAGCCCCCGGAGCACAATATTCCGCTGTTTTACGCCATCGCCAAGGAACTCGAGGACCTGGAGCAGTGGGACGAGTCGTTCGAGTACTACCGGCGGGCGGGCGACGCAGTATCCAGGGTCGCCGGCCACGATGTCGGGCGGGACATCGAACTCATCGACCGCATCATCGAAGTCTGCGATGCGAAATGGCTGGCCGATACTTCGACCGATACGGCACTGGACGATTCCGGCAGGACGCCGATCTTCATCGTCGGGCTGCCGCGCACCGGCACCACGCTGACCGAGCGCATCCTGTCCTCGCACTCGCAGGTGCAGAGCCTGGGGGAAACGCTGTTCCTGCAAATGGTGCTGCGGCGCGAGAGCGGTGTCGCCAGCGTGGAAAACATGAATCCGGAGATGATCGCGGCCCTGGCGGCCCGGGACATGGGATCGATCGTGAACGGGTATATGGATGCGATCCGCTACCGGCTGGGCCCGGAGCCGATGTTCATCGAGAAGCTGCCGTTCAATTTCCTCTATCTCGGTTTCATCGCCCAGGCCTGGCCACAGGCCCGCATCGTGCACCTGGTGCGGCACCCGATGGACGCCTGTTTTTCCATGTACAAGCAGGTTTTCACCTGGGCCTACAAGTTTTCCTATTCCCTCGACAGCCTGGGCCGCTATTACGTGGCTTATGACCGGTTGCGGCGCCATTGGCAGACCGTGCTCGGCGCGCGTCTGGTCGAAGTCGAATACGAGGCCCTGGTGACCGACCAGGAAGGCGAAACCCGCTGCCTTCTGGACCGGCTGGGCCTGCCCTTCGAGCAGGCCTGCCTGGAATTCGATCGCAACCGCGCGCCCAGCACGACGGCCAGCAACGTGCAGGTGCGCGACAAGGTTCACACCCGTTCGGTGCAGCGCTGGAAGCACTTTGCGAGTCATCTGCAGCCCTTGAAAGAGTACCTGGAAAACGCCGGAATCCCGGTCGAGTGATCGCACGGTGAACGATCGCCTCGCCCGCATCAGCGCTTCCGCCCGGCAGGCCTCACGTACCGGCGACTGGGCCGCGGTCAAGGCCGGCGCCCGGCAAATCCTCGAGTCGAACCGGCACAGCCCGGAGGGCTGGTTCCTGACCGGGCTGGCGGAAAAGGCGAGGGGCAAGTCGCAGCAGGCCGTTACGGCATTCACCCGGGCGTTGCGCCTCGATTCCCGGCGTTACGATGCGGCGGTGGAACTCGCGGAGCTGTACTGGAAAGGCATGCGGCACCGCGAGGCGAAGGCGTTGCTGGAATCCTGCGAGCCGCTGCTGGCCGGAAGCCCCCTGTATCTCGACAAGGCGGCGACGGTCTGGACCCGGCTCGGACTGCACGCCCGGGCCTGGCCGCTTTATCGCCGGGCCAACGAACTGCAACCGGGCGTCGAAAAATTGCAGTCCAACCTGGCGGCCTGCGCGGTGCTGCTGGGCCATCTCGACGAAGCGAGGAAGCTTTATTCGGAACTGCTGGAGCAGCGCCCGGATCACCAGCGCAATCACTACGAACTCGCGCGCCTGCAGCGCGCGCGGGATCGTACGCACGTCGACCGGATGCTGGCGGTGCTGGAGGACAAACGCCTGCCGCCGCAAGAGAACATCTTCCTCTATTACGCGATCGCCAAG
>JAVVFH010000162.1:0-7754 GCA_032250585.1 Lysobacterales bacterium | reverse complement strand
AGGCGCGCGAGTGCAGGACTAGCCATGCTAATTCAAGCGAGTGCAACAACGCAGATGGCCGCTTATTGCCTTGCCCGTGCGGAATGGGACACCGAATTGATGAATGCGCTGCACGGACGCCTGTTCGACAGCACCCGGTTTCACGCCCACCTGAGCGACCGGCAGCTCGAGCGCTACCGCGCGGCCAGCGAATACGCGGCTCGCTTCTGCCTGGTGCTGGGGCCCCGCCTGCGCGAGCGGGGCCGCGAGGTCCTGCCCGAGTTGCGTCGGTTCTACCGGATGTCGCTCGGTGACAAGATCAGCCATATCCATGCTCATGCCTGGGCGAGCACAGCGGCCTGAGGGCTCCCACCACCGCGCGCTCAGGCGCGGCGACGTCCGCGGCGTTCGCGCCTCGGTGTCTCGCCGTCGCTTCCGGCGGCCTTGTTGCGCAGCGGCCCGACGCGCCTGACGATGTCGTCCAGTGTCGGGCGCGGGCCGCGCCGGTGCTCGTCGAGCGCCATTCGCATCGCCCGCAGATGATCGCAGGTGGTGCCGCAGCAGCCGCCGATGATGGTTGCGCCGGCGTCTATCGCCAGATGCGCATATTCGGCCATCAGTTCCGGCGTGCCGGAGTAGACGATCCGCTCGCCCTGGAATTCCGGAATGCCGCAGTTGCCTTTCACGATCAGCGTCGCATCCGGTCTGGCAGCGCTCATGTCGAGCAATGACGACAGAATGTCGGGCGCGCCCACCCCGCAATTGGCGCCCACGGCGACGGGCTGTTCGGGGCACCCGGCGGTCACGCTATGGATGTCTCCGGGATGCAGGCCCATCATCGTCTTGCCGGCCGTGTCGAAGGACCCGGTCAAGGTATAGGGCATGCCCGCTTCGATCGCGCCTTGCGCGGCGGCGCGAATTTCGTCCGGGGAAGCCATGGTTTCGATCCAGGCAATTTCGGCACCGCCGGCCTTCAGTCCCTCGATCTGCTCACGGAACGCCGCGACCGCTTCGTCGAAGCTCAGCGCACCAAGCGGGACGAGCAATTCGCCGGTCGGCCCAACCGATCCGGCGACGATCACCCTGCGTCCCGCCTGATCGGCGGCGGCGCGGGCCAGTTCGGACGCCTTCCGGTTCAATTCGAACACGCGATCCTGCGCATGGTGCAGCTTCAGCCGGTGGCGCGTGCCGCCAAACGAGTTCGTCAGAATGATATCCGAACCCGCATCGATGAAATCCCGATGCAACCGGGTGACCTTTTCCGGTTCGTCCGCGTTCCACAACTCCGGCGCATGGCCCGACATCAACCCCATCGCGAACAGGTTGGTGCCGGTCGCCCCATCGGCGAGCAGGAAGCTTTTTTGGGCAATGAGATCGGATAGCGGATTGGACATGGAATTTCCCGCCTGCGGCTGGAGTGACTGAACGACGAGCCTATCGATATGGAGGATCGCTCCGGTCATTGCAATGGGCAGACAACAGGAGCAGGGTCCAGTCAGTAGTTGTCCAATTCACCCCAGCGTCCCGCACCGGCTCGCCAAAGCCCTTCGAGATACAGGCGATACAGATATACGTTTTCGGTTTCAGGACGCGTCTGCCATTCGCTGAGCACTTCCCGCGGATGACGCAAGCCATAAACGACATCCAAGTAGTCGCCGAACAGTTCGCTGCGCTCCTGGGATACTTCAATCACGTCGCGATGACGTTCGATGTGCTCAAGCGCGCCGGGCCGATCGAAATGGGTGGCCGGTTTGACGGCGAGCATCTGCACCCAGGGCGAATTGCCGAAGCAGGCCAAGGGTTCGAAGCCGGCGCGGCGCGTAAACAAATCCACCTCTTGCGGCACTGAGAACTGATTGCGAGCCACGTCCTTGCGCTGGCTGTGATCGGCGCGTGACCACTGGTCGACTTCAAATTGCCAGCGCTTCCAGCCGACCGGATGATCCATATTCCAGGTTTCGAAATAAATCATCCCCGCCGGTTTGAGCACACGCCAGAGTTCCTTCATGTAGAGGAAGAAATCCTCCTTGTCCATGTGGCAGAACACCGCCACGCAATACGCTTTGTCGAAACGTTCGTCTTCCAGCATTTCCAGCTGCGTGCGGTTCAGCGCGTGCAGTTCGGTATTCTGCAGGCCCTTAAGTCGATGCGCTGCCGAGCGCAACATATTGCTGGAAATGTCCACGCCTACCCACTGCTTGCATTGCGGTGCCAGTTCGCGACCGATGCGCGCGACGCCGCAGCCCAGTTCAAGCACGGTGTCCGTCTCCCGAAGATCAAGCGCGGCTCGTACCTGCTTCGCCGACCACTGGCCGGTAGCGCGGGTAATGGTTTCATCGCCGCTGCCGTCTACGGCGGCCAGCGCCGATTCCGGTGAACCGGCCTGGGAATTCCAAAATTGCTGATAATTCGTTGCGCTTTCTTGCATGCTCATCATTCGCTCATCCGCCGCGAAACGCTAAACGGTCATCTCTTCCAACTCGGGGGCGCTGTCGGCAAAAGAAGGCCCCGGATTTTCCGGCGGGCCGTATTCGCAGATGCCACAAATCGGCATATTTTTGCGATCTTTTTCCAATAACGCGAGAAAATGCTTGCGCCGTTCATCGCGCAAGATCTCGTTGTACGTTTGCTCTTTGAGATTCCCTAGCACGGCCGCTTTCGGGTGCACGCAACACGGCACCACCGTCCCGTCCCAGTCGGCGTAAAGCTGATTGAGTTGGCCGTGATACAGATGCGAAAACCGCTCCGACGGGGCGACGAAGGTGCAAATGCCTTTAGCCGGCTTAATCTCACGGCCGGTCATGTTCTCTTTCGCTTCCGGCAAGGCTTTCCAGGTGCGAAATTCCGCATTCCAGCCGCGCGGCTCGAGAACACGTTTCCAGTTTAGTGCGTCTTGCTTGCTTTGGACGATTGAGCGGGTCATAAGCTCCAGTTCAGGCGCATGCCGGTCGCGAAGTTCGCGAGAACGCTCCAGAAACTCGATGAATTTGTCCCATTTGCCCGGCGGTCGCAAGCGCTCGTAGGCTTCCGGGCTGCCGTCGCCGTCGCAGCTGACCACCAGCCGCGTCAGTACGCCGAGCTTGAGTGCTTCCTCAAAATCGTCCCAATACACGCGCTGCCCGTTGGTGGAAATTTCCACGTTATCAGGTGCCCAGCGTTGCCGTTTGATCACTTGGAAAATGCCGCTCAAATTCCTGTGCAGCAGGGGTTCGCCGAAATTGAACAGACGAAGTGTATGTACATGATCGACGTCAACGTTGTTCATGCAACGCTCAAAATCGTCGATTTCGATGCGCTGAATCTTGGGCAATAGCGTTGAATTGGGGCAACCGATACAGCGCAATTGGCAACCGTGAACGATGTCAAAGTGGAACATGAACAGGCTATTCGCGCGCCGTTCGAAGGCAGGGCCGTAAGGCATGGTGCTAATCGCTTTGTGGCGGAACGTCGTCGCTTTAAATAAGCTTCCAGAAAGTACCGGATATCTCGCCGCGCGTCAACGTGGGCAGAAGATCAACCACTTTTTCGGTATTAACGCCAGAGTCAGAATCTGTAGTCCGGCGCCAGACGGGATCTGCTGCATCGGCCAAAACCCAGCCGGCACGTGCCGGTAATGTAAAGCCAATCGGGATAGGGGGCATCTTTCGGATGCATCAAAAAAAGTGGTTTATACGTACCCGGATTTACATGTTCCGCCGATACTCGCCCCCCACCTCGTACAAAGCGTGCGACATACTCCCGAGGCTGCACACCCTGGCCGCCTCCATCAGCGCCTCGAAGGTGTTTTTGCGCTCACGCGCCGCCTGCTGTAGATGTTTCAGGCGCGGCGCGGCTTCTTCGGCGTGGGTCGTGCGGAATGCCTCGACATTGGTCACCTGCTGGTCTTTTTCTTCACTGGAACTGCGCATCAACTGGATCTCGCCCACTTCGCCATGGCCCTCTTCCGGCAAAAAGGTGTTGACGCCCACGATCGGCAGGCTGCCGTCGTGCTTTTTCTGCTCGTAGTACATGCTCTCGTCCTGGATCTTGCCGCGCTGGTACATGGTGTCCATCGCGCCCAGCACGCCGCCGCGCTCGGAGATGCGCTCGAACTCCTGGTAGACCTGCTCTTCGACCAGATCGGTCAGTTCATCGACGATGAAACTGCCCTGCCAGGGGTTCTCGCAGAAGTTCAGGCCCAGTTCCTTGTTGATGATCATCTGGATGGCCACCGCCCGGCGCACCGATTCTTCCGTCGGGGTCGTGATGGCCTCGTCAAAGGCGTTGGTGTGCAGGCTGTTGGCGTTGTCGAACAGCGCGTACAGGGCCTGCAGCGTGGTGCGGATGTCGTTGAACTGGATCTCCTGCGCGTGCAGCGAGCGCCCGGAGGTCTGGATATGGTATTTCAGCATCTGGCTGCGCGCGCCGGCGCCGTAGCGCTCGCGCATCGCGCGTGCCCAGATGCGCCGCGCCACCCGGCCGATCACGGCGTATTCCGGGTCCATGCCGTTGGAGAAGAAGAAGCTCAGGTTGGGTGCAAATTCGTCGATGTGCATACCACGCGCCAGGTAGTACTCGACGATGGTAAAACCGTTGCTGAGCGTGAAGGCCAGTTGGCTGATCGGGTTGGCGCCGGCCTCGGCGATGTGGTAGCCGGAGATCGACACGCTGTAGAAATTACGCACCTGGTGATCGACGAAAAACTGCTGGATGTCGCCCATCATGCGCATGGCAAACTCGGTCGAGAAAATGCAGGTGTTCTGCGCCTGGTCCTCTTTGAGGATGTCGGCCTGTACCGTGCCGCGCACGGTGGCCAGCGTGCGCGCCTTGATCTCCTCGTATTTCGCCTGGTCGAAGCCCTTGATGCCGATCAGGCGGTCGGCGGTGACGCCAAGCATGGCCAGGCCGAGACCGTCGTTGCCGGGCGGCAGTTCATTGGCGTATGCGGGGCGTTTTTTGCCTTCGAAATATTCGTCGATCTTCTTTTGCGCGGCTTCCCACAGGCCGTTTTCCTTCAGGTACCGCTCGACCTGCTGGTCGATGGCAGCGTTCATGAAAAAGGCCAGGATCATCGGCGCCGGGCCGTTGATGGTCATCGACACCGAGGTGTTGGGCGCGCACAGGTCGAAGCCCGAATAGAGCTTTTTCATGTCGTCCAGCGTCGCGATGGAAACGCCGGAATTGCCGACCTTGCCGTAGATGTCCGGCCGGGTGTGCGGGTCCTCGCCGTAAAGGGTGACCGAGTCGAACGCGGTGGACAGCCGCACGGCGGGCTGGCCTTGTGCGATCAGGTGAAAGCGCCGGTTGGTGCGCTCCGGGGTGCCCTCGCCGGCGAACATGCGGATCGGGTCCTCGCCGGCCCGGCGGTAGGGGAACACGCCCGCCGTGTAGGGGTAGCCGCCCGGCAGGTTCTCGCGCAGCAGGAAACTGAGCAGTTCGCCCCAGTCGCGCTCGCGCGGCATGCCGATCTTCGGAATCTGCTGGTGGCTGAGGCTCTCGCGGTAGTTCTCTCCGGTGATTTCACGCCCGCGCACTTCGTAGCGGTAGCGCTCGCTGCGGATGCCCTTTTTGCGTTCGGGCCAGGCATTCAGGAGTTCGACCGCTTCGTCACTCAGTTCTTTCAATGCTTCGTTGTAGCGCTGGCGCAGCAGCAGCAGGGTGCGGTCGGTCGTGTCCGTGGGAGGGCTTTGATCGGTGGGACTGGCTTGATCGGTGGGGCTGGCTTGATCTGTGGGAGCGGCTTTAGCCGCGACAGTCGCGGCTGAAGCCGCTCCCACAGGAACTTCTCCCACAGGAGCCTGTTTCACAGCAGGCCCTCCCACAGGAGAAAGGGGTTTCGGCAGCTCCGGGTCTTGAATGGCCTTCAGTGCCTGGTAGTAACTCTGGGCCTCGCTGGCCGCTTGCGCCTGGCGCGCGATGTCGGCCTTGACTGCCCGGCCCTGCTCGGCGATCTCGGCCAGGTAGCGCTGGCGATTGGCCGGGATCAGCACCGTGGCTTTGGGTTCCCGCACGGCGGTGTCGAGCTCGGGGGTCCACTCATCGGCGGGCAGGTCGAGCTTCTCGACCAGCAGCCGGCACAGGTTGGCGAACATCCAGGTCACGCCCGGGTCGTTGAACTGGCTGGCGATGGTGGGGTAGACCGGCACCTGCTCGTCTTCCATCTGAAAGGCCAGGCGATTGCGCTTCCACTGCTTGCGCACGTCGCGCAGGGCATCCTCGGCGGCCCGCCGGTCGTACTTGTTCAGCACCACGAGTTCGGCGAAATCCAGCATGTCGATCTTCTCGAGCTGGCTCTGGGCGCCAAAATCCGAGGTCATCACATAGACCGGAAAATCCACCAGATCGACGATCTCCGAATCGCTCTGGCCGATGCCGGCGGTCTCCACGATCACCAGGTCGAAGCCGGCCGACTTCAGAAAATCGATGGCGTCCTTGAGGATCACCGAGGTGGCCAGGTGCTGGCGGCGCGTGGCCATGCTGCGCATGTAGAACCGCTCGTTGCGCAGCGCGTTCATACGGATGCGATCGCCCAGCAGTGCGCCGCCGGTCTTGCGCCGTGTCGGGTCCACCGCCAGCACCGCGACCCGTTTGTCCGGAAAACTCTGCGCGAAGCGAATCAGCAGTTCGTCGGTAACCGACGATTTACCCGCCCCGCCGGTGCCCGTCAGGCCGACCACCGGCGCCTGCCGGGGCGCGCCGGCCCACTCGCGGCGCTTGAGCTTCAGTTCCGCCGCGCCGAACAGCTCGTCTTCCAGCGCGGAGATCACGTTGGCGATGGAACGGTCGTCGGCAGGGTCCACCTGCGCCGGGTACGCGGTTACCTGGCGGTGCTGCGCCGCCCGGCCCACCACGTCCTCGATCATCTCGACCAGGCCCATGTGCATGCCCGCGTCGGGATGGTAGATGCGCTCCACCCCATAGGCTTCCAGCTCGCGGATCTCCTCCGGCGTGATGGTCCCCCCGCCGCCGCCGAATACCCGGATGTGCCCGACGTCGCGCTCGCGCAGCAGGTCGATCATGTACTTGAAGTACTCGACGTGCCCACCCTGGTAGGACGAAAGCGCGATCGCGTCGGCGTCCTCCTGGATGGCCGCACGCACGATGTCCAGCACGCTGCGGTTGTGGCCCAGGTGAATGACCTCCACGCCCTGCGCCTGGATCAGCCGCCGCATGATGTTGATCGCCGCGTCGTGGCCGTCGAACAGCGAAGCGGCGGTGACGAAACGCAGCGGCGTGGCGAGTTGAATGTCGGCTTGGTTGAAGCCGGGAATCTTACTGGAGGGACTGCTCATCGATTTCTTCCCTTGACGGTCCGCGGACCGATTGCTTGCCGAGGACTGGCCAACGGATCCATTGACGGTCCGGCAGATTCAACTGTTACTTGCAGCACTTCTCCGCGTGACGATCGCGATGAAGCCCGGCTCGCCTGTCCCGCCCTCATCGCGTCTGCCGTAAAGAGTCGTTCGCTCGCAGGGCTGGCGACCAACGGAGCGAATCGTATGCTCAAGGACGGCGGCTTTCATTTCCTGGCCATGCATGGCACCGGCGGCGCGCGTTATGCTTTCGTTCATCAAAGTGCCGCCCAGGTCATTGGCACCGGCCTGCAGGCAGAAGCGAGCGCCGGCAATTCCCATCTTGACCCAGGATGTTTGAATGTTTGGGATCTCAGGCGACAGCACAAGCCGCGCCACGGCATGCATCAGCACCGATTCCCGGAAAGTCGGCCCGCGGCGCGACTGCCCACGTCGATAAATCGGCGCCTCGTTGGCGACGAAAGGCAGCGGCACGAACTCGGT
>JAVVFH010000161.1:0-7925 GCA_032250585.1 Lysobacterales bacterium | reverse complement strand
GTCTATGCCTGCATGACCTTCGTCCAGTCCCTGCAGGGTCGCAAGGTCACCACCATCGAGGGTCTGGCCCGGAATGGCAAACTCGATCCGCTGCAGACCGCGTTCATCGAAAAAGGTGCGGTGCAGTGCGGCTATTGCACCTGCGGCATGATCATGACCGCCAAAGAATTTTTGGCCGCGCACGAACAGCCGGATGAAGATCAGATACGGCATGCCATCGCCGGCAACCTGTGCCGCTGCACGGGATACACGAAGATTGTGGATGCCATCAAGGCCGCGGCTTCAGATCGCTGAAACGCGCAGGAGAATGACAGGATGACGAAAACGACGGTAGTGGGCCAGAGTGTGATCCGCCCCGACGCGCTCGAAAAGGTGCTTGGCGGCAGGGGCTTTCCGGTCAATATATCCTTGCCGGGAATGCTGCATGCGAAGCTGCTGCGCAGCCCGTACCCGCATGCGCGCATCGTCAAAATCGATGCTTCGCGGGCGGAACGGCTGCCCGGTGTGAAAGCCGTCCTGCTGCCCGCCGATGTCCCGCAGGTAAAGTTCTGTCCGGTCTATTTCGTGCCGACTTTGGCGTCCAGCATGGTGCAGGACATGATGGTCATGAGCGATACCGTGCGCTATGCGGGGCAACCCGTGGCGGCGGTGGCGGCGATCAATGCAGAAATCGCCGAACAGGCGCTGGAACTCATAGAGGTGGAATACGAGAGCCTCGAGCCCGTGTTCGAGCCGGAGGCCGCCATGCGCGAGGGCGCGCCGCGGCTGCATGAAAAAGCAGAAAACAACATCGCCAAGCAAGCCGTGTTCGAGTTCGGTGATCTCGAGGCGGGTTTCGAGGAAGCCGATCACATCTTTGAAGGCACCTATCAGACCCAGCGGGTGCACACCTGTTACATGGAACCGCGCGTGTGCGTGGTCGAGAGTGAGCCTGATGGGCGGTTGACGGTGCATTCTTCGATGCAGACCATGTTCGGGCTGCGGGAGAAGCTCGCTTTCGTTCTCGAGATGCCGGTGAGCAAGGTCCGCGTCATCAAACCGCCGTATATCGGTGGCGGCTTCGGCGGCAAGCTCGACATCGGCTACATCGAGCCGGTCGCCGCCCTGCTGAGCCTGAAAACCGGCAAGCCGGTGCGCATGGAACAGACCCGTTACGAGGACTTCATCACCACCACGCGGAATCCGATCGAGGTGTACCTGAAAACCGGCGTCAGGGCGGACGGAACATTCACCGCCCGCTACGCGCGCAGTACGCTCGATTGCGGTGCCCACGCCACGCACGGGGCGGAAGTCCTGATGGTGCACGGCATGTTCGGCATCCTGCTGACCTACAACTGTCCCAACCAGAAATGGGAAGGGCGCACCGTCTACACCAACAACATGATCGGCGGCGGTTATCGCGGTTATGGTTCACCGCAGGGTTCCTTTCCGGTCGAAACTCAGATCGATGAGATCTGTGAGACGCTGGGCTTCGATCCGATCGAGTTTCGTTTGCAGAACGCCCACAAAGAGGGCGGCCCGCATCCTTTCAATCCGGAGTGGACGCTGTCGACCTATCGCTTCGAGGATTGCCTGCGCCAGGCGGCCGAGCGCATCGGCTGGTCGCAGCGGACTCCGGCGGGCAGCGGCGAGGGCACGAAAAAACGCGGCATCGGCTTCGGTTGCCAGCCCGTGTGGGTTAGCGGCTGTGTCGGCTTTCCCGATATCTACGAGCACAGCGGCGCGATCATAACGATGAATGCCGACGGCACGGCCAACCTGGCCAACGGCACCATCGACATGGGTTCCGGCCAAATCACTGCCCTGGTGCAGATTGTGGCCGAGGAGTTGGGTCTGAGCGCCGAGCAGGTGCGCGTGACCTACGCCGACACCGAGACCGTGCCCTTCGATGCCCCCAGCCACGCGAGCCGCGTTACCTACTCGGCCGGCACGGCAGTGAAAGCGGCCGCCGCGAACGTCAAGAAGCGCTTGCTCATGGTTGCCTCGCACATATTGGGAGAGGATGAGGAGAACCTGGAAATCCGCGATGCACACGTGTTCGTCAAGAACTCGGACCGCAAACTGTCCTACGTGCAAATCATCGAACGGGCCGAGGGCCCTTTCATCGTGATGACCGAGCAGGGCCCACAACCGACGACGCTTGCGGAGAAGGGCACGATCATGGGCGTTTCCAGCATGGCGCCGCCGACCAATCCGTCACCCTCCTCGGTGGAATTCGTCGAAGTGGAGGTGGATACCGAAACCGGCGAGGTCGAAGTGCTGCGTGTGGTGTTCGCCCATGACATCGGCAAACTCATTCACCCTCTGTCGGCCCAGGGGCAGGTCGAAGGCGGATTTCAACAGGGCATGGGTTTCGCGCTGACGGAAAAAATCCAGTTCGAGGCCGAATCGGGTGCTTGCCTGACGGGCGATTTCCTGGATTACAAGATGCCCACGGCAGTTGAAATGCCGCGCAGCATCGAGAGCATATTCATCGAATCCGACGAACCCAGTGGTCCTTTCGGGGCCAAGAGCCTGTCGGAGCCCTGCGTTTCGGTGCCGGCGCCGGCGATTGCAAACGCCATCTACAATGCGATCGGCGTGCGAATCCGGGATTTGCCGATCACGCCGGAGAAAATACTCGACGCGCTGGGTAAGCTCTGAAGAGGCTGCGTCCGGGTGCCGGACCACAGCCCGATCGCGGCTGAAGCCGCTCCCACAAAAAAACCAGGCGCTTCGAGTAACCAGTGGGAGCGGCTTCAGCCGCGATCTGGCTCTCCACCCGTCTCCCCGGCGTCGTCCGGCACGGAGGCATCATTGAAGTTCTTCAGCTGTGCGCGCCACAGATCCCGATAGTCGTATTCGGTGTCGAGCGCCAGGTTGAGGCGGTTGTAACTGGCGAAATCCGAGGTCAGGTGGATCAGTTGCACGACACCTTTGTCGGTCAGCCCGGCGTCGCGCAAGCTCTCGACGTCCGCGTCGGTAATGGACCGGGCATCACTGTTCACCTTGACGGCGAAATCCAGAATCGTTCTCAGGCGCTGCTCGCCGACCGCCGCACTGCCCTCGGCGATCAATTGCTGCACGTAGTCCTCGGCGGTGTCGAGGCCGTAGTTGAGAACGGTGCAGAACGCGGCCGTACAATACGGGCAGCCGTTGTCCCGGGACACCAGTATTCCCACGTGCTGAATTTCCTCCATGGTCAGTTCGCCCATTTCCCATAGCACCCGGCTGGTGCCCAGCTTGGCCTTGAGCAGTTCGGGGAAATTCATTTCCACGTAAAAATGGTTGGGCACCGCGCCTTCCAGTTCCGTCACCCAGTCGAATATCTGCTGAATCACGGGATCGTCAACGGTGTCGGGCTTGATCAATTTGACTCGCGTCATAATGTACTCCGGGCGATTGTTAAAGGCGCACATCTTAGCACTTCAAATGCCGGCGCCAAGTCCTTGTGAGTGGCTGCACGACTTGTTTCGGCCCTGCGCGAGCTCCGGCATTCCCGGCACAAACGATGATATCCTTTTCAAAATGGCTTGACGCCTTGTGTGGCCCACGTTCGGCCAGGTTTCAGAACACGGGAAAAGAGGACAGTGACGATGTTGCGAATCTTTGTTTTGCTCGCGTTTTTCGCGACCAGCCAACTGCCGGCCGACGGTACCCGCATGCTGCGTTATCCGGACCTGCATCGGGACCAGGTGGTGTTCAGTTACGCCGGTGACCTGTGGCTGGCGCCGCTGGACGACAGCGCCCCGGCGCGCCGGCTGACCTCGCATCCGGGGCTCGAGCTTTATCCTCGCTTCTCGCCCGACGGCTCGCAGATCGCGTTCACGGGCCAGTACCGCGGCGACGAGCAGGTTTACCTGATCGACGTGGCCGGCGGGGCGCCGCGGCAGCTGACCTTCTACCCCACCGCGGGCCCGCTGCCGGCGCGCTGGGGTACCGATCACCAGGTCTATGCCTGGACGCCGGACGGGAGACACATCCTGTTTCGCTCACAGCGCCATTCGGCCCTGCAGCGCCGCCTGTTCCAGGTGCCGGCCGCGGGCGGGCTGCCCAGCCCGCTGCCGATGCCGCGCGCCGGTTCCGGCGATTATTCGCCGGACGGCCGGCAGCTTCTGTATTCGCCGTTGTTCCGCGATTTCCGTACCTGGAAGCGTTACCAGGGCGGCTGGGCGCAGAATCTCTATATCTACGATTTCGACGCGGACAGCGCCCGTCAATTGACCGATCACGTGCGCACCGAACGCGACCCGGTGTGGCTGCAAGCCGGTATCCATTTTGTTTCCGACCGCGACGGTACCTTGAACCTCTATGCCCTGGAAGAGGGCGGCGCGTGGCGCCGGGTCACCGACCACGGCGAGTGGGACGTCAAGTGGGCCAGCGGCGACGGCCGCTCGCGCATCGTCTACGAGGTGCAGGGTCGCATAGGGCTTTACGACGCGCAGGCGGACAGCAATCGCTTGCTCAATGTGCGCGTCCCGGACGACGAAGTCCGGCGCATCGCCCGGCGCATTGAAGTCAAGAGCCAGGTGGAGGATTTCGACGTCTCGCCCGGCGGCGAACGCCTGTTGGTCACCGCTCGCGGCGACGTGTTCAGCGTGCCGGTCGAGCACGGCGTCACGCGCAACCTGACCCGGCGGGGCGACGCGCACGACCGAGAGGCCGCCTGGTCGCCGGATGGCCGCGAAGTGGTCTTCGTCAGCGATCGCAGTGGCGAGGAACAGTTGTACCTGGTCGATCAGGACGGCGGCGAGGCACGTTTGCTGACGGACATCGAGGCCGCCCGTCTCTACCGCCCGGTGTGGTCGCCCGACAGCAGTGCCATCGCTTTCCACGATCATACCGGTAAGGTCCTCGTGGTCGATCGCGATGGCGGCGTCGACCTCGTTTTCGACAGCGAGTACGGCAGCGTCAGCGATTACCGCTGGGCGCCGGATTCGCAGTGGCTGGCCTTCAGCGTGCAGACCGACAGCGGCAGCCGTGCCCTGCGCCTGTGGTCGCGGGACAGCGAGCGGCTGATCGAGGCCACCGACGGCGTTTTCAACGCCTACAGCCCGGCCTTCGGCGCGGACGGCAAGCACCTGTATTTCCTCGGTAACCGCGAATTCGCGCCGCAGATCGGTGCTTTCGAGTGGAATTACGTGGGCGACCGGGAAACCGGTATTTTCGCCCTTGCCCTGAACGCGCAAGCGGGCAACCCGTTCGGGCCGCGCAACGACGAAGTCGGCGCGGACGACTCGTCCGATGACGAAAAGAACGGCGAAAAGGATGATAAAAAGGAGGGCGGCAAGGACGAAGTGGAGCCGGTGGTGGTCGACGCCGAGGGCCTGTCCGGGCGCCTGATCCGCGTGCCGGTGGAGCCGGACAACCTGCTCGGCGTGCTGCCACTGGCTGATCGCCTGTTGTACCTCAGCGGCAGTCCGTTCTACTACGGCCGGGAACCCGACCGCAAGACGTTGCTGCACAGCCTCGATTTCGAAAGCCGCGAAACCAGCGAGTTGGCCACCGACGTCCAGGGCCTGGTTCCATCTTCTGACGGTCAGTACGTCATCGTGCGCCGCAACGGCGATTTTCACCGCATCGAGCTGAAAAAACCGGACGAGCCCAGGCAAGTGAATCTCGCCAACCTGGTGGTCTACCGGGCACCAATGGTCGAGTGGCAGGTGATGTTCGATGAAGTCTGGCGCCGCTTCCGCGATTATTTCTATGTCAGGAACATGCACGGCTACGACTGGGAGGCGCTGCGCGCGCGCTACCGGCCGCTGCTGGCCGCCCTGTCCACGCGTGAAGACCTCAACACGCTGATCGGCGAGATGGTCGCCGAACTGAACGTCGGCCACGCCTATGTGTCCGGCGGCGATCTGCAGGCGCCCAAACGCTCGTCGGCGGCGCTGCTGGGCGCCCGTTTTGAAGCGGATGATAAAGCCGGCCGCTACCGGATTGCGCACATCTACCCCGGGCATAACGCGGAGCCGAAGTACCGCTCGCCGCTGACCGAAGTCGGGGTGGATGTGAACGTCGGCGATTATGTCCTGGCCATCGACGGGCGCTCGCTGACTTTGTCCGACAATCCCTACGAACTGCTGACCGACCGCGGACAGATGCCGGTGGAACTGACCGTGAACCCGCGGCCGCGCGAGGGGGGCGCCCGCCGGGTGCTGGTGGACGCCATCGACAACGAGGCCGGTCTTGCCTATCTGGAGTGGGTGCAGCAAAACCGCGATTACGTCAGCGCGCAGACCGGCGGGCGCGTCGGCTATCTGCACATACCCGATATGGGCCCTGGGGGTATCTATGAATTCATCAAGTGGTTCTACCCGCAAATCCGCAAGCAGGGACTGGTGGTGGACGTGCGCAGCAACGGTGGCGGCAACGTGTCGCAGATGATTTTACGCCGCCTGATGCAGCGTCCGCTGGGCTTTGGTTACCAGGCCCATTCGAGCTGGACGGAAGCCTACCCGCAGACCTCGTTCAACGGGCCGATGGCCGCGCTGATCAGCGAGGACTCCGCTTCGGATGGGGATATTTTTCCGTATTTCTTTCGCGAGGCGGGTCTCGGGCCGCTGATCGGCAAGCGCAGCTGGGGCGGCGTGGTCGGCATTACCAACCGCGGGCCGCTGCTCGACGGCGGTGAGGTGTTCGTGCCGGAATTTGGCATGGGTGGTAAAAACGGTGAGTGGATCATCGAAGGCAAGGGCGTGACACCCGACATCGAAGTGGAAAACGACCCTGCCAGCGACCGCGACGCGCAGCTCGACCGCGGCATCCGTGAAGTGCTGCAGCGCATCGAAGCGCAGCCGCCCGTCTTTCCGCCCAAGCCGGCGCCGCCGGTGAAGCTGGAGTGATTGGGGAGGGTTAGGTCACCGGCCTGGCCGGGGCAGTGCGTTCCAATTGATGATCGCGTTCCAGACCAGGCGGAAGTCCCCGCGGTTCATGTCGCGGTGAATGCCGTTGAAGTTGTAACTGACGATGTGGCCTTCGCCGGATGGCGTATCCAGTATGGCGGGCCTGCCTGCCAGTTCATCCTCGCCATGCATGCCACCGCTGACGATCAGGTCTTCCGCGCCGCCCCAGCTGAGCACGACGCGGCGTTCGTCGACCGGCCCGTCCAGGCAGGAGGTGCAATAGGCCATCGTCAGCCAGCGTCGCGGTTTTTCGTAGACCGGCAGGTTGGTCCGGAAAACCGCGGTTTCGGGGCCATAACCGTAGGCGATCGGGTGTTCGGGCCGGTTGAAGCGGGCACGCAGTTCGACGCCGGGCGTAAACACCGTCGCTGCATCGGCCCGTGCGACGCCCCGGACCAGGCCGCCCTCCAGGGCGAGGGACGTGCCGGTGCCCAGTGTCAGCAGCACCCCCCCGGACTCGACGAAACGCTGCAGTTCGGCCAGCCCCGTGTAGCCCGGGCCCCCGGTGATGTCGTCGGATGCCACAGGCTGGCCGAGGCTGGGAAACTCGTTACTGGCGCGAAAAGGCATCGGCCCTGCGGTGGGCGCGATGCCGTGAATCTGAGCGGCCAGTTGCAGGCGCGAGAACGGCCCGTAGACGATGACGTCGACTTTTTCCTTCAAAGATCCTGAACGCAGGTCTTCGTCGCGCAGATACGTATAGGGAATTTTCTGGCGATCCAGTATGTAGCGAATCCATCCCATCATGTCGGTATCGGCCCAGGGCACCCACAGCCCGAGTTTCGGCAGCTGGGCGTCGTGGCGCGCAACGTCCGGGATGCTGCGAACCGACCGGAAATCCAGGGCCAGCTCCCGCGCCAGGCCTTCGACCGCCTGGTCGAGTGCCGCGGCTGCTTGTCCGTCGGGCGCGGAAACGATCCACGAGCCCGCAGGGTAGTCGACTTTGGACTGCTCGAAAGGCTGTGTGGCGATCTGCACGCTGTAATCTGCCAGCCGGTAGCGGGCGGCGGCGCAGGCCGGTTCGTGCTCCATCAGCGCCAG
>JAVVFH010000160.1:0-7945 GCA_032250585.1 Lysobacterales bacterium | reverse complement strand
AGCCGTTGAGAATCGGCTCGCCGACCAGGTCGACCTCAACGCCGGGAATCCGGGTCTCCTCGATCAACTGGCGAATGTCCCGGAACACGACGTCGGGCTGGACCAGATGGTCGATGAAATCGGCGGTGATCACGGTCGACTTGAGGTCGGTGGACACGTACTGGCCGAGCACCAGCGGATTCTTCAGCACGTCCTCGCGCAGGCGGTCGAGTTCAGCCCGGGTCTGAGGGACATCGGGCCACATCAGCGGCGAGGTATCGATTTCGTAGTGGGTCGCGCGGATACCCTTTACCTTTCTCGAGGCTAACGATGTGATCTGCAGGTGATTGACCCCTGAGACCATGCGCAGTCCGCGGGTGATCTCGCGAACCATCGCGAGTACCTCGGTGCGGAAGATGTTGCCCTCTTCCACGGAGACCATGATGGTCACCAGATTGGCCCCGCCGAAATACTCCTTGTAATCGTCGTGCGTTTCCACCCAAGGGTGATTGTGCGGGAGCATGTCTTCGAAGATGGTGCGAACGTCGATCCGAAAGGCGAAGATCCCCAGCACCAGCGTCACGAGGACCAGGGCGATCAGGACGTGCGTGCGCCGTTCGATGCAGGTGCTCGCGAATTTCTCAACCGGGTTCGTCATCAGTCAATTTCTCCGTTGCCGTTGATCGGCCGCCAGCTTTCATCCAGGTAGAAGCCCTGGTCGGCGCCGACCAGAAACCAGCCCCGACCGGACGGAACAGCACCGGTTCGCCAGGCGAAGTTGTTCTCGGCCACGCGCGTAACGTTCCAGTGCAGATCGTCGTTGGCCTGAACCACCAGCGCCCCGTTGGCCCCCACCGCCAGCCAGCTTCGGCCGTCCCAGCGCACCGCGTAGAGGTGCTCCTCGGTCACGGACGATTGCCGAGTCCAGCTTTCTCCCCAGTCCTCGGTGACCAAAATGGTGCCGGCCAGGCCGACGGCAAAGCCGCGCCCGGTATCGTCGAAGTACACCGAGTTCAGGGTTTCCTCGACAAGCGGCTCGAGCAGATCCCAGCTCTCCCCGCCATCACGGCTGACCAGGATGCTGCCGAACTCGCCGACGGCCACCAAGCGATCGCCGGCACCGGCAATGTCGTGCCAGGTCAGGTCTTCCGGCTCGATCGCCTGGCGCCAGTTGCTGCCGCGGTCCTCCGAGACCAGCAGGGTGCCGTACTCGCCGACGATCCAGGCCCGGTCGTCGATCACGCGCACCCGAAGGAGGGTGTCGGCGATTTCCGAGGTCGGCACCTCCACGCGCGTCCAGTTCTCCCCGCCATCGCGGCTGACCAGCACGGTCCCGGCGCTGCCGACCGCGACCAGTTCCTGCTCATCCCAGGCGGCGATGGACTGCAGGCTGTTCTCCGTCGAGGGGCTTTGATCGATCCAGTGCTCCCCGCCGTCGCTGCTGTGCAGGATCTTGCCGAGGTTGCCGACCATCCAGAACTTGTCCTCGCCGGCCCGGGCGACGTCGTAGAAACGATCCTGGGGCAGGATCGGCCGGGGCTCGATGGCATCGCCCACCGCGGCCGGCTCGACATATAGGGCGGCCAGCAGCAGGCTCGCGATCACCAGCCAAGGGGCGGTGCCGATCAGGATCTTCCGGGTAAACGTCATCTGGCTCTCCAGGCGGCGGATGCAATCGGGGCGGCCGGTGTTCTCATGCGGACGGTTTTCTCCAGTTCAGGATCAACAAAATGCGCCATCATGCCCGTCCCGCCTGCTGGCTCGAGCACCCCGTCGAACGCGCCTGAGGCGGCGGGTGCGGGTTTGCCAAGTGGGCCTGCGGGCGGGCGCTCGGCAATTACAGTCGGGCCGGACATTACGCGGAAACTCAAATGCAACAGGTATGCCAGCGACCGGGCGAATGGCGGGGGAGAGCCGGGGCGAGGTACTTCGGATCACCGATAAGCGAAGGAATTGGGCTCGGACCTTACAGCCCGAGATCGCATCCCGCGAATTTCCCGGAAGACCTGCTATTACCTCCCTGTGGCGGTGATGTTCCCCATGGTAAACGCCAACGGGTATGCAGGGAATCCCGCTTATCCAGGCGCGTCAGGTCGGAACGCGGGTTGCGACGGGAAAGCCCGATCCCGCTCATCCAGGCTCGTCACGCCGGAACGCGGGCAGTGATGGGGAAGCCCGGGATAGCGATCGCCGCTGCGGCTCGACCGCTGCGCATCTGCAACCAACATGATTTGGAGGTGAAACATAATGCACCATGCTGCACGCCAACGGCCGGACTCTGCCGCAGCGATGGTCCCGATATCAACGGCTTGAGCGCATCCCCGAGAAAGTTTTCGAATTGGCCCGGGGCTTGCTTTCACTAGTCCATCGAAGTCGCAGCGCGCCGGCCCATCCGGCGCCGAACTCCCCGGGGCTCAACCGCCAATGGAAAAACCCCTCGAATCAATACGGCTCCATCGGACGCGGGTTCGAAGGCGCGCTAGGCCTGGGGTCCGCTTCAGACCGTGCGGGCGCCCAACAGCCAGTCCCCGGGATGCGGGCCGGAAGCAGGTTGTTGAACAGGGAGTTGAGCGGCCAGCCGGAAAAGCCGCCTCGGGCTGGCTTCCCGGCCCGGCCAACGCAACAATTTTCCGCCACGATTTCCGCCCCGATGGCCCCGCGTGAAATTTCCCCGGGGATCCGTCCTGACCGCACGCCAGCGCTCCGGGATCGTGCTGACCGCGCTGGGGGTGGCCGGCTTCTCGGCGAAGGCAATCTTTGCCAAGCTGGCCTACCCCTGGGGGGTGGACCCAATCACCCTGATGACCCTGCGCTCGGCGATCACTGTGCCGATACTCTGGTTCGTGTTCTGGTTCCGAGCCGACGCTTCCCGGCCCCTCGGCCGGCGCGGCAGGGTGTCGATGGCCTGGGCCGGGATCTCCGGCTATTACCTGTCGGCCTGGCTGGACTTCTATGGGCTGCAGACCGTAACTGCCACCCTGGAGCGGCTAATCCTGTTTTTGTATCCGTGCTTCGTGGTACTGCTGGCCGCCGCACTGAACCGACAGCGCCTGGCGCCGGCCACCCTGCTGGCCCTTGGCCTGGCCTACGGCGGCGTGGTGGTGACCCTGGCCGCCGGTGGCTGGGACCAGGTCGGCGGAGACTGGGTCGGCGTCTCCCTAGTGCTGGCCGCGGCGATGATCTTCGCAACCTACTACGTGATTGCCGGCGACCTCGCGCGGCGGCTCTCGGCGGTGCGCTTTTCCGCCTACGTCATGACCATCGCCGGGGCGGCCACCCTGGCTCACTTTCTCCTCCAGCGCCCTGCGCTGGAGCTCTTCCAGCAGCCGGCACCAGTGTACGGTTTTGCGCTGGGACTGGGACTGGTAAGCACGGTGCTGCCGATCCTGCTCATTGCCGAGGGCCTGCGGCGGATCGACACCAGCACTTCGGCCTCGATCAACCTGCTCGGTCCGGGGTTGACTGTGATCATGGCCTACCTGATCCTAGGCGAGCGGCTCGAGCCGCTGCAGTGGCTGGGATTCGCCATGGTCCTGACCGGGGTCTTCAGCCTCGGTCGCAGGCTGGGCCCGCCGCCGGAGACCGTGCCCCGGGCCGGGCCTTCGACCTGAAACCGCGAAGAGGAATCCCCTGACATGGCGGGCAGAACGCTCTACGACAAGCTCTTCGACAGCCACGCGGTGGTTTCCAATGAAGACGGCGCCACGCTGCTCTACATCGACCGCCACCTGCTGCACGAGATCACATCGCCCCAGGCCTTCGAGGGTCTGCGGCTGGCTGGCCGGGGTCTGTGGCGGCCGGGCGCGGCTGTGGCGGTGATGGACCACAACGTGCCCACCAGGAACCGGACCCGGATCGCCAACCCAATCGCGCGGTTGCAGCTCGAGACCCTGGCAAGCAATTGCGGCGAGTTCGGCGTTGAGCTCTACGACCTGGACCATCCCGGCCAGGGCATCGTGCACATCATTGGTCCGGAGCAGGGACTGACCCTGCCCGGAATGACGGTGGTCTGCGGCGACTCCCACACCTCCACCCACGGTGCCCTGGGAACCCTGGCCTTCGGCATCGGCACCTCAGAAGTCGAGCACGTCATGGCTACCCAGTGCCTGGTGGTGCACAGGTTGCGTAACATGCAGGTGCGCATCGATGGACAACTGGGACCCGGGGTCAGCGCCAAGGACCTCATCCTGGCCCTGATTGGCCGGATCGGCACGAACGGCGGCAGCGGTTATGTCATCGAATACGCCGGCAGCACCATTCGTTCGCTATCGATGGAGGGGCGCATGACGATCTGCAACATGTCCATCGAGGCCGGCGCCCGCGCCGGCATGGTGGCGGTGGACGATACCACCTTCGAGTATGTCCACGGCCGACCCTTCGCACCGGCCGGCGCGCTCTGGGAGCGGGCCGTGGACGCCTGGCGCGATTTGATAAGCGACCCGGATGCGTGCTTTGACCGGGTGGTCGAACTGAATGCCGCGGACATCGAGCCCCAGGTCACCTGGGGGACCAGCCCCGGCATGGTGGCGCCGGTGGGCGGTGCAGTGCCCGACCCGGCCGACGAGCCCGATCCAGGCAAGCGCCGATCCCTCGAGCAGGCGCTGGCGTACATGGACCTGAAGCCCGGCACCCGGCTGGTCGATATCCTGCTTGACAAGATCTTCATCGGCTCGTGCACCAACGCACGCATCGAGGACCTGCGCGCGGCGGCCGGCGTGGTGCGCGGGCGCAAGGTCGCCGGGAACATCCGCCAGGCGCTGGTGGTGCCGGGCAGCGAGGCGGTCAAGCGCCAGGCCGAGGCCGAGGGCCTGGACCGGGTGTTCACCGAGGCCGGCTTCGAGTGGCGCAGCTCGGGCTGTTCGATGTGCCTGGGCATGAACCCCGACCGGCTGGAGCCGGGCGAGCGCTGCGCCTCGACCTCCAACCGCAATTTCGAGGGCCGCCAGGGCCGCGGCGGACGCAGCCACCTGGCCAGTCCGGTGATGGTGGCCGCGGCGGCGATCCACGGCCATTTCGTCGACCCGCGCGGCGAGGAGGTGCAAGCGTGAAGGCATTCACCAAGTTCCAGGGGCGGGTCGCGCCGCTGAACCGCGCCAACGTCGATACCGACGCAATCATGCCCAAGCAGTTTCTCAAAGCCATCACCCGCGAGGGTCTGGGACCTTTTTTGTTCGACAGCTGGCGCTACCTCGACGAGGGCGAACTCGGTCAGAACTGCGCCGACCGGCCCGTCAACCGGGATTTTGTGCTCAACGACCCCCGCTACCGGGACGCCGGAATCCTGCTGGCCCGGGAGAACTTCGGTTGCGGCTCCTCGCGCGAGCACGCAGTCTGGGGACTGATGGACGCCGGCTTCAGGGCGGTCATCGCCACGAGCTTCGCCGACATTTTCTACAACAACGCGATCAAGAACGGCCTGCTCCCGGTCGCCCTGCCGGAAGACCGGATCGAGACGCTGTTCGAAATGGCCGGCGGCGACGAGGCCCTGGTCCTGGAGGTCGACTTGGAGGGCCAGGTACTCAGATCCCCGAAGGGCTGGAAGTTCGGGTTCGAGATCGACCCGGCGGTACGAAAACGCCTGCTCGAAGGTGTCGATGACATCGCCCTGTCACTGGCCCATGCCGAGGCGATCCGTGACTACGAGCGCCGCCGCGCGCGCGAGGCGCCCTGGCTTTTCCCGGACCGGCCCAGATCATGAGCAGCGGACACACTGATGCCCCCGGACCGGTGCTCGACCGGGTCCACCACCTGGCCTTCATCACCGCCGACCTCGACCAAGCCGTGGCGCGCTTCGAGCGCCTGCTCGGGGTGGCCAAGGCCGAGCGCGGCCCGGTAGCCGGGCGCGGCGCCGAAGTGGTGATCTTCAAGCTGGCCAATCTCAACCTCGAGGTGGTCTCCCCGGTGCGGCCCGACAGCCCGCTGCACGACCACCTCGCCCGCCACGGTGAGGGCTTTTTCCACCTGGCCTTCGCCGTCGATGATGTTGACGCGGCCTGCGATCAGCTCCAGGCACGTGGCGTGAACATGAAAAGCCGCCCCCGGAGAGCCTACAAGGACTGGCGGGTGGCCTATATCGACAGCGAGCTGACCAGTGGCATTGCCATGCACATCATCAACGCCGACGCCGAGTGACGGTCGCAAGCTGCAACTCCATTCCTGTGCTGGTGACCTGCGAAGAAAAAACTTTCTCGCAAAGCGCGTAAAGGTTCGCCAAGAGCGCGAAGAATGGCGTTTTCAAAAAAGAGCCTCTTTGCGTCCTCAGTGCCGCACTCCGGCCCTGACCGGGCGCGTCGGGCCTAAGGCGTCGGGAGCCGGCCCGATGCCCGGCGCCCCAGGCCACGGGCGCCGGATCACTTGTTCGGGCCCCGGCCACCGCCCTTCTGCGGCGTCGCGCCAACCCCGCCGCTCGGCGGACTCTCATTGCCGGATGCGTCCGTGGCTGCCAGCACATAGTAGTAGGTCACTAGTGTCCGACAGATTTATTCCAGGAATGTGGCAAGTATCTGATCTGACGCGAATTTAGAGCTATTTTTAGGTGTCATCGACTTGAACTCCACCACTGAATCAGTTCAGGCTTTCCGAATTTGTTCGGGGAAAGCTGATATATGCGGGGAAACTGGTTTTCGCCCAGTTGATGGAATTCGCGCCATGGCACACATTCCGGCGCCTGGTGGTCAAGTACAGCGGCGACTTCAATGCCCGCACCTTTCGGTGTCGGGATCAATTCCTGTGCATGGCTTTTGCCCAGCTGACCTATCGCAGGAGCTTGCGCGACATCGAAGGTTGCCTGCTGGCGCAGCCGTCGAAGCTCTATCACATGGGCATCCGAGGCAACGTCACCCGGTCCAACTTGGCCGATGCCAACGAAAGTCGCGACTGGCGCATCTATGCCGAGTTCGCCCAGTCGCTTATCGGAACGGCCCGGCAACTTTATGCCAACGAGGACCTGGGTCTGGAACTGGACGGGACGGTGTACGCACTCGACTCAACCACCATTCGGTTGTGTCTTTCGCTGTTCCCATGGGCCGACTATCGCGAAACCAAAGCTGCGATAAAGATCCATACGTTGCTCGACCTGCGCGGCGCAATCCCAGCATTCATGCTGGTTTCCGACGGTCTGCTCCACGACGTAAACATCCTCGATTTGCTCGGTCCCGATCCTGGTGCCTTCTATGTCATGGATCGCGCCTACGTGGATTTCGCGCGGCTGTTTACCATCGACCGGCTCAGTGCGTACTTCGTTACCCGCGCCAAAAAGCCCCTGCAGTTCAAGCGGATCAGTTCCACGCCGGTCGACAAATCGATCGGGCTGATCTGCGATCAGCGCATCGGGTTGACCGGCTTTTACTCTCGAAAGGCCTATCCCAAGGCCCTTCGGCGAGTGCGCTTCCGGGACCCGGAGACCGCGAAAACGCTGGTCTTTCTGACCAACAATTTCGGAATCTCGGCCGAAACGGTCTGTGCGCTGTACAAGAGCCGCTGGCAGGTCGAGTTGTTTTTCAAATGGATCAAGCAGTATTTGAGGATCAACCAATTCTTCGGTCGTTCAGAAAACGCGGTGAAATGCCAGATCTGGACGGCCGTAGCGACTTATCTGCTCGTCGCCATCGCCAGAAAACGACTGGAGATCCCGCTATCTTTACATTCAATGCTACAGATTCTAAGCGTGACGCCATTCGAAAATATCCCGTTTGATCAACTGCTTACGGATTCTGGGCTTAGCGAAAATGACATGGGACCAGATAAACAGTTGAATCTGTTGTAAATTCTGTCGGACACTAGTGCCACCGACCTAGTTAACAGATCCTTGGCCGAAATAGGACTGTGGTCAAAACACCAACTTTTCGGCTCTCTGGGCGTCCCTATTTTGTCCCTATTTTGTCCCAATGCCCGCGCTGATCAATTCTTGCCCAAGACTGATTGAAGGGCGATTTGCTAAAACTCATCGCATATCAGGCAATTGCAG
>JAVVFH010000015.1:0-29363 GCA_032250585.1 Lysobacterales bacterium | reverse complement strand
GCGGCCGTAGCGGATCTCATTGCGTTTGTTGGAACCGCCCGACAGCAAAAAGCCCTGCAGGTTTTCGCTGGCGATCAGCTGCCGGACCCGCTGGTCGAGTAACTCGGGGCGCGTCGCCGGAATCATGGGCTCGAGAATGCGCGCCTGGCAATGGTCGCACATCAGGGCGCAGCCGCCGGCGGTGATCGAGAAGGCCGGAAAACTGTTCTTGCCGCAGCCTTGCAGCTCCGAGCTCTCATATTCCTTGAAGGTCGGCGTCGAGAAACGGACCATGCGCGGCAGCGTGTCGGCGGCACAAGCCTGCATCCGCCGAACGAGGGCGGCGTCGAACACGGCGTCTTCAAGCGCCTCGATCTGCTGCAGGGATTCAAGCCAGCCCATTTTCATTTGCGTTTCTTTTGTCCGATCAGGCATCAATTCAACACCAGACGGGGCAGCCGCTCCACCTGCGCCCGCACCGGGCCGTCGTTGGGCGGATCGGCCAGCGTGGTCATCCAACCCTCAGGGACGTCTTCCTCATCGACCAACTCGCATTGGAAACTCCGCAGCAGAGCGACCGCTTGCGGCGACAGGCGCTCCGGCAGTTCGCGCCCGCTGAGACGGCCCCAAAGGCCGCTCCAACAGCGTACAACCGTCCACGGATTATATCCACCGCCGCCCAGCACCACGCTGCAGGGGTGGCCGGCGACCAGCTTTTCGACGGCCCGCCACAGGCCCAGGTTGCTCAGAGCCAGTCGCGAAAGAGGATCGCCTTCGAGCGAATCGGCGCCACAGGTCACGACCAGCGCCTGCGCATCGAAACATTCCGCCAGTGGCAGTACGGCCTTATCCATCAGAAAATGCAGTTCACTGTCGTTAAAGCCTCTGGGCACCGGCAGGTTGCGGGCGGCGCCCGCGGCACGGTCGGTCACCAGTCCGGAATGCGGCCAGCGTTTCTCCTCGTGGATGGAAACGGTCAGCACCCGCGGGTCGTCGGCAAAAGCGTCCTGCACGCCGTCGCCGTGGTGAGCGTCCAGATCGACATACAATACCCGTTCGAGGCCGCCGGCGAGAAACGTCAGAATCGCAAACACCGGGTCGTTGAAATAACAAAAACCACTGGCGCGGCCGGGCCGGCCGTGGTGTGTGCCGCCGGAAGGATGAAAAACCGTGCGCTGCTGCATGGCCAACTCGGCCGCCAGGATCGAACCACCCACGGCGGTAGAAGCGCGCTTGAAGAGGCCGGGAAAAAGCGGGTTTTCCATCGTGCCGATGCGATAGCGGTCACGTTGCTCCGGCGTTACCTTGCCGGTGGCATCGGCCTGTCTGACAGCATTCACATAATCAGGCCGATGGAAGGCGAGGAGGGCTTGGTTGTTCGCCCGGGGGCTGTCACGAAACTGTTCTCCTTCGAACCATCCGAGCATCTGACACAGGTCCATCACACCCGCGACCCGGATGATCGAAAGCGGGTGATGTCGGCCGAAAGCCGAAGCCCGGTAGACGTCACTGCCGACGAAAAGCGCCGGCCGTTCTGCGACCGCCGTCGCCTTGCGCGCGGCTCGCCCGGGCGCCCGCGCGTCGGGCCCCGAGGCCAGGCTCTGTAAGAATAATCCGGTCACTTCGTGTTCCAAGCCGATCCGACTGAGCTCGCTGAATAGTATTCGATTTCACTAATAAATGAAAACTGTATATACTCGCATCATCCACCAGGTCACTACACGGAGCCCCGAGCAGCATGTCAGATGAAACCAGCGGCGCCATCGATCCGAACACCATGTCCATCATCGTCACCAAGGGCAGCCTGGATTGGGCCTATCCGCCCTTCATCCTGAGCACGACCGCAGCGGCGATGGGGCTGGAAGTCGCCATGTTTTTTACCTTTTACGGTTTGCCGCTGCTCAGCAAAGACCTGAATCTGCAGGTCAGTCCGCTCGGCAATCCCGCGATGAAAATGCCGATGATGGGCGCACACATGGGCATGCCCAACCTCGTTTCGGCGCTGCCCGGCGTCGATGCCATGGCCTCGAAAATGATGAAGAACCTGATCAAGAAAAAAGGCGTCGCGTCAATCGAGGAATTACGCGAACTGGCCGTCGAGGCTGAGGTGCGCATGATCGGCTGCCAGATGACCATGGACCTGTTCGAATACAAACGCAGTGACATGCTCGATACCATTGAAATCGGCGGCGCGGCCACTTACATTGAAGTGGCAACGAAATCCCATATCAACCTGTTTATCTAACACGATCGACGAACCCAGACCGAGGCAGGAATTACCATGGCAGATCAATTACTCGACGCAAAAGGACTCAACTGTCCGCTCCCGATCCTGAAAGCCAAAAAGGCATTGAAGGACGTCGACCCGAACGGCACACTGGAGGTTCTGTCGACCGACCCGGGTTCGGTCGCGGACTTCCAGGCTTTCAGCCGCACCACCGGACATGAACTGCTGGAACACGGCGAAGACAGCGGCGTGTACCGCTTTTTGATCCGCAAGAAAGCCTGAGTACGGCTTTTTGCCCTCCGGGCCCGGCCAGCCTTGTGCTGGCCGGGTTTTTTTATTGTGGCGCCACCCGGCACGAACTCAGAGATTCGAGGCCGCGAAGTTCCAGTTGGCGAGGTGATCCAGGAAGCTGTCGATGTAGCTGTCGCGCCGGTTCTGGAAATCGAGGTAATAAGCGTGCTCCCAGACGTCCAGCGTCAGCAGCGGGGTCGCGCTGCCGGTCAACGGCGTCTTCGCATTGGGGGTGCTGGTGATCGCGAGCTTGCCCGAGTCGCTCACCAGCCAGGCCCAACCGCTGCCGAACTGGCCCATCGCGGCATCCTTGAACTGCTTTTTGAAGGCATCCAGTCCGCCGAAACTCGCTTCGATGGCTTCCATCAGCGCACCCTGCGGCGCGCCGCCGCCATCGGGCGACATGCTTTTCCAAAGGAAATCGTGGTTCCAGGCCTGGGCCGCGTTGTTGAAAACGCCGCTGTCGCCGGCCTGTTCGGATTTGGCAATGATGTCTTCCAGGCTCATGTGGGCGTAATCGCTGCCTTCAATCGCCGCGTTCAGCTTGTCGACGTAGGCTTTATGGTGCTTGCCGTGGTGGTATTCCAGCGTCCGCGCGGAAACGTGCGGCTCCAGCGCGTCGCGCTCGTAGGGCAGCTCGGGAAGTTCAAAACTCATGGTGTTTCTCCTCTGGTCGCTAAGATGATTGGCAACCGTATATCTAGGGTCGACCTGCCAAAAAGAAAAGCCAGCGGAGCGTGCCACCGGCTTTTTCAGAAAATAACAGCCGTTTTCAGAAGCGCCAGCTGTAGCTGCCCTCGATCTCCCATTCGTGCATCTTGAAGGTCACGGTTTGCGTCGGATCGAAATTCTGCGGTCCACTGACGCTTTTGCTGGGTGCGAACATGAAGGCCATGTTGAACTGCCGGCCCCGGGTCCGCTCCAGCGTGAAGCCGGCGGTGATGTGATGCTCGATCACACCGGGCGCCAGGATGTTGAAGGACATTTCCGTACTGTCGATCGGCTGCTCACCGTAACTGTAACCGAAGCGCCAGGTCCAGTCCGCGCCGGCCTTGTAGCGGGCCCCCAGCTTGAAGGTCGCCATGTCGTCCCAACCGAAACCGGCGCCGTTGTCGCCGCCCAGGCAGTTGGAAAGCTGCGTCCCGCCCCGGCCCGCCGTCGGGCACTGGAAGAGCAGCGAGATGGGGTTGCCAACCGCGGGGACTTCGCTGTACCAGGTGTATTGCATGTCGAAGTTGAAAGCCCATCGATCGTTGGCCTGGAGCGTCAGGCCGGCCTTGAAGTCTGCCGGGATGTCGAAACCACCCTGCCCGGTGAACAGGTCCGCATAATCGTCGAAATCCGTCATTTTGGTTTCTGTCTGGTACATCAGCCCCAAGCTCCAGCGCTCCGAGAGGGTGGCGTGCAAGCCGAACTTCAGACCGGCGCCGTAGGACCACTCGTGACCGTTGTCGGACAGGTTTTCAACCGGAACGGGCTGACCGGTGCTCAGCAGGGCGGCGGCGAAGGTCTCGGTCAGCGGCGCAAAGGATGCAACGCCCTCGGCTTTGAACCACTGAGCGGCCAGCACGGCGGATATGCCGACCGCGATGCGGTCGTTGAGCTTTTTACCCCAGGTGATGTCGAGGAACGCCTGGCTAAGGTTCACGCCGGCCGTGCCGGCGCCGAAAGTGCCGGGAAAGACGGTCGGCCCCGCGGGCCCGGCACCGTCCGGATCGAAGGTCGCGGTGCCGCCTTTCCAATCGGTGTTCATGCCGCCGCGGCCATATAACGACAGCGCCCAGGCAGTGTCGTTGGCGCGCTGCCAACTCCTGGAAATGTGGGGAATCACGAAGTATTCGTTATCGCTGTCAATGTCGTTCGGGCCGATCGTGATGGCTCCGAATTGGCCGTTCAGCTGGCTCTCGGAGCTTTTGTAGTTACGTATGGGGCTGAACAGAGCGGCGCCGAAGATCAACTGATCGCCGACAAAGGGGGCCACTGCCGGATTGTTCGTGACGTCGATCGCGTCCTCGGGCATCGCGAGACCCGAGCCGGCCATGCCCTTGGTCTTGGTGCCCGTGCCATGCGTGAAGTAACCGTTCGTGGCAAACGCTGTCCCCACGTTGCCCAGGCCGATCAATGCCGCGAGCAACGCCGGCAAAGTGCGAATCTTTATCATATCAAGCCTCCCTCAACTTAAGTTTTTTTGGATTGCGCAAGCCCAATGTACATTTATTTAATATACAGATGCCACGATAAAATATTTCGGAGATCCGCATCGCCGGGGATGGCAGCCCGTCGAATGAAGCGCTCACCCGGTATTCCGCGTTGCGCCCGCCTGGCAAAAAAGCTCGTGCATCACCTCGATGGTGCGGGCCGCCTCAGGGCTGGCGATCGAGTAGTAGATGGTTTGTGCTTCGCGGCGGGTCCTGACCAGCGATTCGTTGCGCATACGCGCGAGATGCTGCGACAGGGGTGACTGTGGAATATCCAGCAAGCCGGCAAGTTCACCGACCGATTTTTCGCCGGTAGTGAGGTGACACAGTACCATCAGCCGGTCCTTGTGCCCCAGGGTTTTCATCAGCTCGCTGGCCCGTTGGGCGGCTTCGGCCATGCGGCCGGGATCGATTGCCTTCGTCTCGGTCATTTTTTGTGAGCTCTGATTCACTGGGATTGTAAAGGAAACGGCAATTTTCATCCCGCTGCTTTCCGGCCGCGGTCAAACGACCTGTATCAAATGAACGCCAGACAGCGCTGCCCGCGTGTCGCGCTTGTGGATTATGCTGTCGGATCGGGCAATGGACAAGCACCCGCTTTAAAAGCGCCGCCCGCAGCGGCCGCGGAGCGATGCGCTGCCTGGCCGCCGTTTCGAGAACGTGTTCGTGCTCGCGGCGATTGCTGAGACCCCTTTTGGCAGGCCCCATATCACGATATATTAGACTTTTCTGATAAAACTGAGGAACTCATGATGATTTACTTCCCCTGGAGCAGAATCGTGGCCCTGTTGCTGGCAGCCCTGCTGACTTCGACCGCGTGGGCCGGCGAAGGCATCTGGATCGATGTGCGGACACCCGCCGAGTACCGTGCGGGGCACGTGGCCGGCGCCATCAACATACCCCTCGATGAAATTGGCGAGCGCATCGATGAGGTGAACCGCGAAAAAGACAGCCCCGTTTACCTTTACTGCCGCACCGGCAACCGCTCTGCTCAGGCGAAAGCCATTCTGGAAAACATGGGTTATACCCGGGTCGATAATTTCGGCGGTCTCGACGAAGCGCAGCAAAAAGCCGCCGCGATGGCCGCGCAATAAGCCGCCGACCGCAGCCGGGCTGGCGTCTTGAATAATCACTTCGCAGACCGCCTCGTACGCCGCGGGCTGCGCGGCGGCATCCCGCTGTTCTTTTTCATCACGGCGCTGGTGGCCGGGCTGATGGCCCTCAAATACACGCCGCGCGAGGAAGAGCCACAGATCGTCGTGCCGATGCTGGACGTGCTGGTCTCGGCGCCCGGTCTGAGCGCCAGACAGGTGGAGCGGCAGGTCACCACTCCCCTTGAAAAGTTGCTCGCCCAGATCCCGGGCGTGGAGCACCTTTACTCGACCAGCGACACGGGCGAGGCGGCCGTCACGCTGCGCTTTTTCGTCGGCGAGGACCGCGAAGAGTCGATCCTCAATACCTACAACAAGCTTTATTCCAACCAGGACAAGGTGCCGGGCATCGTCTCGGACTGGATCCTGCGTCCGGTAGAGGTCGACGACATACCCATCGTGGTGCTGTCATTGTGGAGCGAAGATCCGCTGCGCTACGACGACTTCGAGCTGCGCAGGATGGCCGATGAAATCTCCATCCACCTGCAGCGCATACCGCAAACCAGCGAAGTGAACGTCAGCGGCGGGCGGCCGCGCACGATACGCGTGTTGCTGGACCCGGAGAGCCTGGCGGCGCGCAAAACCACCGCGCTGGAAGTCGCCGAAGCCCTGATGCTGTCGAATCAGCTGCAAAATGCCGGTGGCTGGACCTTCGATAACCAATCGATCCAGCTCGAGAGCGGTGATTTCATACGCAGCCCGCGGCAACTCGAGAACATGCCGGTCAACGTGATCGACGGCGTGACGGTGTTGCTGCAGGACGTCGCGACCGTCATGGACGGACCCGCCGAGGCGGACAATTACAGCTGGCTCGAATTCGCTCCGGGTCATCCGCGACACGGCACGGCCCGTGAACAATACCCGGCGGTCACCATCAGCATCGCCAAGCAGCGCGGCAGCAACGCCGTCAGCGTCGCCGGGGAAATCCATCAGCGCCTGGCCGCGTTACGGGATAATCTGCTGCCGCCAGAAGTGCACGTTGAAGTACTGCGGGACTATGGGCAGACGGCCAATGAAAAGGTCAATAACCTGAGTTCCTCGCTGGCCTTCGCCATCCTCACGGTGGTCGTCTTCCTGAGCGTTTTTCTCGGCCCGAGGCCGGCGCTGGTGGTCGGACTGGCTGTGCCTATCTGTTACGGCATCACCCTGGCACTGGATTTCGCCTTCGGTTACACCATCAATCGGGTGACCCTGTTCGCCCTGATCCTGTCGCTCGGGCTGCTGGTCGACGACCCCATCACCGGCGTGGACAACATCGAGCGCTACATGCGCCGCAAGGGCAAGGATTTCCGCGAGCGGATCGTCGATGCGGTCGCCGAGATCCGCACACCCTTGCTGATGTCGACCCTCACGATCGTGCTGGCCTTCATTCCGCTGGGCTTCATTACCGGCATGATGGGCCCCTACATGGCGCCGATGGCATTCAATGTGCCGGTCAGTGTGGCCGCCAGCACGCTGGTCGCCTTCCTGGTAACACCGTGGTTGGCCAGCCGCCTGCTCAAGCCGGACGCCGGCGGGTCGAACGAACAGGAGAGTGGCGGCCCCGAACTGCGGGGTTTCTACCGGCGCACGCTCTCACCCGTGTTGAACAGCCGAAAACGCGCCAAGTGGGTGCTGTGGGCCGTCCTGCTGCTGTTTTTGGCCGCAGCCAGTCTGCCCGTATTCCGGCTGGTCCCCCTGAAACTGCTGCCTTATGACAATAAGAACGAAATTCAGGTGGTCATAGACATGCCCGAAAGCAGCAGCCTGGAGCACACCGCGGCGCTGGCCAGCGAAGTGGGCGAGGTGGCACGGCAACTGCCCGAAGTCCGGGCGATCGCGTTCTTCGTGGGCAGCCCCTCGCCAATCGACTTCAACGGGATGGTCCGGCGTCATTACCAGCGCATCGGTCCGCACATGGCGGACTTGCGGCTGACACTGGCCGACAAGGCGGACCGCAAGCACCAGTCCCACGCGATCGTGCTTCGGCTGCGCCAACTGCTGCAACCGCTGAACCGCGGCGAGGCGCGCATCAGCGTGGTCGAGGTACCACCCGGCCCGCCGGTGCTGAGCACCCTGGTTGCCGAGGTTTACGGCAACGGTCTGCTGCCCTACGAAGCCCAGCGCGAAGCGGCCGTGGCCGTCATGGCGCGCCTGCGCCAGGAGCCGCACGTGGACGAGATTGATTCCAGCGTCGAGCACCCTCAACAGCGGCTGCGCTTCGTGGTCGACAAGCAGAAAGCCGCGCTGTCAGGAATTTCCACCGAGAACATCAACGCCACGCTGGCCATGGCCAATGACGGCCTGCAGGTCGGCTATCTGCAAGTGCCCCGGGAAACCGTTCCGGTCCCCATCGAACTGCGCCTGGCACCGGAGGAACGCGGCCTGTTGAGCGATTTCCGGCGGCTGCGCGTCAAGGGCCGGGCAGGCATCGTGCAGGAGACCACCCCGCAGGGGCTCGACAGCGCCGCCCGGCCACTGGTTGCCATCGGCGAGCTGGGGGAATTCGACCGACACGCCGCCGATCAGTCGATCCATCGCAAGGACCTTCAGCCGGTTGTCTACGTGACCGCGGAGCTGTCCGGGCGCACGCCCGCCGAGGTCGTCGCGGACGTACACGCCGATCTCGGCGGCAGCGGCGAGGAGGCTTCCGACTGGCGCCGGCGTCAATTCCTCACCCCGGGCGCCGGTCTCGGCTGGCAGCTTCCGGACGGCATCACCTTGCGCTGGACGGGGGAAGGCGAGTGGCGGATCACGGTGCGGGTCTTTCGCGACATGGGGCTGGCTTTCGCCTTCGCGCTGGTTGCGATCTTCTTCGTGCTGCGGCTGCAAACGGCCTCGACCGCGCTGTCGCTGATCATCATGTCGTCGATACCGCTGACCATCATCGGCATCATGCCGGGCTTCTGGCTGATGAATCAATTTGGCGAGCGCGTGGTGGCCGGAGCACCCGACCCGGTCATGTTCACCGCCACGGCCATGATCGGCATGATCGCGCTGGCAGGAATCGTCGTGCGCAACTCGCTGATCCTGGTCGAATTCATCAGCCAGTCACGCGCTGCCGGCCTGGTCGTGAAGGAGGCCTTGCTGCAGGCCGGGGCGGTCCGCATGCGGCCGGTTTTGCTGACCGCCGGCACCACCCTTCTCGGCAACCTGATCATCACGCTGGACCCGGTGTTCAGCGGTCTGGCGCTGGCCATTATTTTCGGCATCGTCGCCTCCACGCTGTTCACCCTGGTGGTGGTCCCGACCGTCTATTTGCTGGTGTTCGACAAACCCGAAGCGACAGAGGGCCAAACGCATGAACCCAAGTAAAACCGAGCGCATCAAAAAGTGGCTGCTGCCACTGGCCGCGGTGCTGGCGCTGCTGCTGGTCATCGCCTGGATGGCCGGCTATTTCAGCGACCGGATCGAACCGGGGACGCAACCAAGGGCGGCGGCGGAGCGCACGGAGGACGCGTTCCCGGTGCGCGCACAGGACGTGCCATTGGTTGAACCGGTGCCTGCCGGCATCGGCGCCCGCCAGGCCACGACGATTTCATCCCGCACGCTCGCACGCATCACCGACATCAAGGTGCGGGCCGGAGACACGGTCAGCCAGGGCCAATTGCTGCTGGAACTTGAAAGCGGCGACGTCGAGTCGCGCCTGCAGCAGGCCGCCGACCGCGCCCGCGCGATCTCCGCCCGGCTCACCGAGGCACGGCAGAGCCTGGATCGCACACGCCGGCTTTACGAACAGAAGCTGATCTCGGCGGCCGCGCTGGACGAAGCAGAGGCCAACTTCGCCGCGTTGACGGCGGACATGGCCAACGCCCGGCAAGCGGTCCGCGAGGCCGAAGTGGCACTCAGTTTCACGCAGATCCGCTCGCCCATCGACGGCCGCGTGGTCGAGCGCTTCGCCGAACCCGGCGACACCGCTGCGCCCGGCGACAAATTGCTGGCTTTGTACAACCCCTCATCGATGTGGATCGAGGCAGCGGTTCGCGAGGACCTGGCCTTGCCGCTGGAGTTGGGGCAGGCGCTCGAGGTGGAGATTCCGTCGCTGCAACGCACGATGCCTGCCCACATCGAGGAACTGGTACCGGCCGCGGACCCCGGTTCGCGCAGCTTCATGGTCAAAGCCCGGGTCAATGACGACGGCAGCCTGCTGCCCGGCATGTATGCGCGGCTGTTGGTTCCTGCCGGCACCGAACGACTGCTGCTGGTGCCAGCCGACCGGGTGGTTCAATTTGGCCAGCTGAACATTGTCTGGGTAGAAAGCGAATTCGGTACCGGCCGGCGCTTCATCCGCTGCGGGCGCGAGGTGCTGCCCGGTATGCTGGAAGTCCTGTCCGGACTGGAGGAAGGCGAGCGGGTGGCCACACCGAGACGCAAGTAGGCACGGCAAACGACAGCGGGGGGCGGCCACGCCCATTGAACGAACAAGCGACGCCCGGCGCCGCCCAAAACAACGATCCCTGACATCAGTTTTCTTTTTCTGCAGACGCGCCCGGACCGAGCAGATCGCTGAGCGCGCGGTTGAAAGGCGTGCGCAGATAGGATACACCGTTACGGTCTGCCGGCGGCGGCGCACCGGCCCGGATGTTGACTTGCAGCGCAGGCAGGATCAGCCGGGGCAAGTCGAGCTGCGCGTCACGACGGCATCGCAATGTCACGAATTGCTGCCGCGGTGTGCTTTGCGTCAAGTGTACGTTTGCACGCCGTGATTCGGCAACGGTGATGCAGCAAACCGGCTCGACGCCGTCGTCCGGATAATCGTGGCAAAGGAACAGCCGCGTGTCGTCGGGCAGGGCATGGAGCCGCTGAACGGAATCGAACAGTTCCGCGGCGTCGCCGCCCGGAAAGTCACAACGCGCCGTGCCCGCCCGCGGCGCGAACAACGTGTCGCCGATGAAAGCCGCGTCTGCGACGAGGTAGCTCACGCTGTCGTTGGTGTGGCCCGGCGTGGCCATCACGCGCAGTTCCAGCGCGCCCAGATACAGGCTGTCCCCGTCATCGAGCAAACGGTCGAACTGGCTGCCGTCGGTAGGCTCGTCGCCCAGGTTGAATACCCGGACGAAATTATCCTGCACGCCGCAAATACCGCGGCTGCAGGCGATTTTCGCGCCGTTTCGGCGGCGCAGGTAATCCGCAGCGGTCAGATGGTCGGCGTGGGCGTGCGTTTCGAGCACCCAATCGATGCGGTAGTCCGCCTCCCGGGCAAAGTTCCGCACCGCGTCGATAAAGGCCGGGTCGGTCATGCCGCTGACCGGGTTGTAGACCATCACGGGGTCGATGATCGCCGCCACACGGCTCGCGGTGTCGGCCAGCAGGTAAGTCCAGCTTCCGGTGCCCGGTTCGTAAAACGGCTCGATGTGCATCACGTCGATGTCGGTAAGCATTTCATGGAGGGCAAGTAAGTAATATGCAGTGTATCTTATTAAGATATTTGTAATTTAGATACATTGCAAGTACAATCCAGGGGATGAATGCGGCCCGCAAAATCGTTGAAACGCCCGCCATGGATTTCGAGACCATGCAGCGCAACGCAACGGCTGCGGTCAGTCTCTTGAAAGGTCTGGCGAATGAGCGCCGGCTGATGATCATGTGCGTGCTCAGCGAGGGCGAAATGTCCGTCGGGCAGCTCAACCACCGCATTGCCTTGAGTCAATCCGCCTTGTCACAACACCTCGCCGTGCTGCGGGAGCAGGAACTGGTGCGAACCCGCCGCGCAAGCCAAACCATCTATTACCGCCTGGCCGACACCACCGCCCTGAACATCATTAGCTTGCTGCACGACGTGTACTGCGACGGCTGACCCGGCGGTCCAAGCGCGCCCGATCAACCCCGGACACCCGCTCAAATGCTGCCCGAGGGATCGTCGGGTGGATTCAACCCGGTTCGGGGCTGCAATACGTAACCCGACCGACGAAACAGCCATCCAATTGCCAGGAAACCCGCCGACATCGACAGGGCGAACGACCACTCGATGGTATTTTCGAGACGGTCGATCAGTAGCGGGTCGCTGAGCAGCAAACGTTTAAGCGAAGAAAAAACGCCCCCGGCCCACTGCAGGGCGACCAGTGTAAACAGCAGCCGCAAAGCCGGCTGCAGCAAGCCGTCGAGCAGGATTTTACGGCTCGGCCACAGCGTATTGAGCAGCAGCAATTGCGCCAGCGCGGTCAGGCCGAAGTAGAAAATCACGCCGTAACGCCGCAGCCACCCGTACCAGGGCCCATCGGTGCCCAACCAACTGGCATAGACGATCAGGAACAAAGCCCCGATCGCGCCCATTGCGCCGATCAGCCCTGCCTGACGGGTTTTCTTCGGCAACAGCAGTTGCAGCCAGCGCCCCGTGTACAACCAGGTCAGCACCATCAGCGCAGCGGCCGGCAACACCAAAGCGCGGAACAGATGCAGACCTTCCCCCGAGCGGGCGGCGCGGCTGATCGAGACACAACCTTCCCAGTAGGGCATGCAGTGAAATTCGGGCCGCAGGGCCGCGGCATCCGACAGGTTGATGAGGTAAGCGAGATGAACGCCGGCGAACGGCAACAAGCCGCAAAGCAATGCGACCAGCTGTGGGCGGAAAGCCCCGATCACGTGCCGTGCCCCGGGCCGGATGACAAAGCCATTGCCGATACCTCTGCTGGTGCCACGCCGCTCATCGTAGCGCTTCTTCTCTTGTTACAGACAAAACCCTATCCCAAAATGAATGCGATTGGGTATCCTCCAGAATCGCAATGGCCCTGTAGACGCACTTCGAATGAACGATAATGCCTCGTTCAAAGGCCCGGCCGGTGGCTGCCGGGAGGTCTGCTACGCCGTCGCCCCATGATTTGAATCTGCGCGGAAGGGAGTGCTGTTGAAGGTGTCGTCCCGAACGGATGAAATTCACTATCGATTGAACGATCGAGATGAGATCGTGTATGTCAACGAGGTCTGGGACCTGTTCGCCTTAGCTAATTCGGGCGAACACCTGACTGCAACCCGCGTCCTGGGACGCCCTTTATGGGATTTCATTACGGATGACACAAGCCGGCGCTTGTATCGGGTTGTGCTGGCGAAGGTCCGCGACGATCGCCCCGTCCGCTTCGACTTCCGTTGTGACTCGCCGGACTGTCGCCGGCTGCTGGAGATGGAAGTATCCCGCGGGCAACACGGTTCGACCGAATTCCGGGTCCGGACTCTGGCGAAAGAGAAGCGGCAGCCACAAGCGCTGCTCGACCCGTATCGACCGCCCTCCGGCGAGTTATTGTGTGTGTGTGCATGGTGCAAGAGGGTGGATATGGGGGACCGCTGGACGGAAGTCGAGGAGGCGGTATCCCTCCTCGGCTTGCCTGAGCGATCACTCCTCCCCGAAGTGACCCACGGAATCTGTGAAGACTGTAACGCACGGATGGTCGCTACTCTGAGCGATATCGAGCAAGGCGCCAAACCAGTCGCTCCGGCCGGCAGCGGCAAGAATCCCGGTTCCTCCTGAGTTCAAGTCGCTTGGCAATGCCGGCGCGCCTTTTTGGTGCTGGCGGCGGAATTATTTGCCGATACAGAAGCTCGAAAAAATCGCGCCCAGCAAATCATCCGCCAGCATCTCGCCCGTGATCTCCCCAAGCACGCATTGGGAAAGCCGCAACTCCTCAGCCAGCAGTTCGCCCGCGGCGAACGCCTCCATGACCTGCGCGCCCGCCGCCAGGTGAGCACAGACACGCTGCAGGGCGTCGACGTGCCGCTGGCGTGCCGAAAAGCTGCCCACGCCGGGTTCGCCGGCGCCGATGGCCGCGCCGATTCGCTGGCGCAGGGCCTGCAGGCCCTGGCCGGTTAGCGCCGATATCCAGACGCGTTCCGGGTCCAGGCGCGCGAAGCGGTCGGCCTGCTCGGCTGCCGGCAGCAGATCCGTCTTGTTGTACACGCGCAGTGCCTTGACGCCCGCCGGCAGTTCCAGCCCGGCGTCGTCGCCAGGAGACGCTTCACGGCCGGCCTGCTCGACCAGCAAAATAAGGTCCGCCGCCATCAGCGCCTGGCGCGCACGGCGCACGCCCTCGGCCTCGATCAGGTCATCGCTGTCCCGAATACCGGCGGTGTCGGCGACGTGCACCGGGATGCCGTCGAGGTCGATCAGTTCGCGCAGCACATCGCGGGTGGTTCCCGGAATCTCGGTTACGATCGCACTGTCTTGTCCGGACAGGGCGTTGAGCAGACTGGATTTGCCGACGTTTGGCCGGCCGACGATCGCCATGACGATGCCGTCGCGCAGCAGCCGGCCCTGGCCGGCCTCGCCCAACAGGTTTTCCACCTTCCGCTGGGTCGCGCCGATTCGCTGAAGTACGTCGCTCTCGGCCAGGAAATCGATTTCTTCGTCGGGAAAATCAATCGCCGCTTCAACGAAGGCGCGCAATTCCGTCAACTGTTGCTGCAAGTCCCGCACGCGGTCGGAAAACACGCCCTGCAGGCTGCGTTGCGCCGCACGCGCGGCCGCCGCCGTGCCCGATTCGATCAGGTCGGCAATGGCTTCCGCCTGCACCAGATCCAGCTTGTCGTTCAGAAAAGCCCGTTGCGAAAACTCGCCGGGCCGGGCCGCCCGCGCACCCAGTTCGAGCAGCCGCTCGACGATACCCTGCAGCACGAAGCGGCCGCCGTGGCCCTGCAGTTCCAGCACGTGTTCGCCCGTGAACGAACGCGGCTGCGGAAAATACAGCGCGATGCCGGAGTCGATCAATTCACCGCTCGCAGCGAGAATGTCCACGAGCGTCGCGGTACGAGGCCGGGGCAGACGCCCCAGCAGGCTTTGCGCCATCTGCGGCACGGCCGGCCCGGAAACGCGCACGATCCCCACCCCGCCCACGCCGGGAGGCGTTGCGATGGCGCAAATCGTTTCTGCTGTGCCGGCAGCGTGATCCGGATAGTCGCTCGTCATGCCGGCCGCTTTCCCGAACGGCTGACTCAGCTCTCGGCCCGGGCAATTTTCCGGGTGATGTAATACTGCTGCGCCAAAGACAGGCCGGCATTGGTCGCCCAGTACAGCACCAGGCCAGCCGGGAAGAAGGCGAACATGATTGAAAACACCAGCGGCATCATACTCATCAGCTTCTGCTGAAGCGGGTCCATGCCGACCATCGGCGTCAAGCGCTGCGTGGCGAACATGAACACCGCGTTCAAGACCGGCAGGATGAAATAAGGGTCCCGCGCCGACAGATTCTGGATCCAGAGGATGAACGGGGCCTGGCGCAGTTCGACCGATTCAAGCAGAACCCAGTACAGCGCGATAAAGATCGGAATCTGCACCAGGATCGGCAGACAACCGCCCAGCGGATTCACTTTTTCTTTCTTGTACAGTTCCATCATCGCCTGGCTCATGCGTTGGCGGTCATCACCGTAGCGCTCTTTGAGCTGCTCGATGCGCGGCTGCAGCTTACGCATTCGCGCGGTGGACTTGTACTGCGCTTCAGTCAGTTTGAAAAACGCGGCCTTGATCAACACCGTCAACAGGACGATCGCCCAGCCCCAGTTGCCGGTAAAATTGTGTATTTTCGACAGCAGCCAGAACAGCGGCTTGGAAAACACCGTAAATATTCCGTAGTTCACGGTGTGCTCGAGGCCGAGCGCCACTTGCGGCAGGTCGTCCTGCAGTTTCGGACCAACGTAAAGCCGGCTGCTGAACGCGACCTGGCCTCCGGGCGCCACCTGCTGCGGCGGCGATACATCACGGGCAATATAGCGGGCCTGCCCGTCCGCCTCGAGCACTTGTGTCGAGAACGTGACCTCCTCTTCGCCGGGTGGTATCCAGGCCGCGAAAAAGTAATGCTGGATCATCGCCAGCCAACCGCCGCGCCGGGTCTTCTGGTAGGGGTCGTCCCCGATGTCGTCAAAATCGACTTTTTCGAATTTGTCTTCGGGGCTGTAAAACGCGATGCCACGGAAACTGTAGCGGCCCGGATTCGAGAAGCCGCCGGTGTCTTCGTCTTCGGGCAGTGAACGCTGCAACTGGTCGTAGCGGCTGCCGGACCAGACGGCAGCGCTGCCGTTTTTCACCAGGTGCTGCACGGTAATGTCGTAGCGCCCGCGCCGGAAGATGAAACTCTTGGTAACCTGCAGACCGGTCTCGGAACGCCAGTTCAAACGGACCTCGAGAAGGTCCTCGCCATCTTCCAGGCGGTAGGTGGAACGCTCGACGGTATAGACGTTTGTGTGGTTCGGTGCCGCTTGCTGAGACAGCAGGCCCGACTGGGCGACGAACAGGTCGCTGCCGCTGCGGTCCAGCAGTCTGACTTTGATTTCCGGCTGGTCGTGCTCGACCGGGTAATCCAACAGGCGGGCGGAAAAAACCGTGCCGCCGACCGGATCGATCTTGACTTCGAGGAGATCGGTCGTCACCGTGACGGTATCGCGACCCGGCCCGCTTGCCTCTTGTGCCGCGCCCGTGGGCACCGCTCGGGACTCCGGCAGAGCGCCGTTTTCCTGTGGCGCGGGAACGGCGGGGATGTCCTCGACGGACGGCGCATCGGGTGCGAACGACGGTGCCTGGCTTTGCGGCGACGGCGGCGGTTGCACAGTGCCATAGTCTTTTTGCCACTCGACCCAGATCAGGTACGCGAGAAAGACCAGCCCAATGATCAATGCGGGTCTAAGATTTCCCATGGGTTTTTCCTTTTGCCGCCGTGCCGGCTCCTACGCTGCCCGAATGATCGGTTTTTCGCTGCTGCGGTTCAAGCGCTCGTTCGCACTGATCCTCCAGGCGTTTCCAGAGCCGCCCCAGTGACGAAAACAGTTGCTCGTTGGAAGCCATGGCTGCGGGCGGGCGAGCCAGGACGACGATGTCCTGGCCGGGGGACGTATGATTGCCTGTCGCTTCCAGCGCCGTTTGGCGCCTGTCGGCGCGCCAGTGGCGAAAACTTTCCCGAACGATCCGCTTGATGCGGTTGCGGCCAACCGCATGCCGGTCCACCCGTTTCGAAACGGCCATGCCGATTCGAGTCTGCCCGGCATCGTTGTCGCGGGTCAGCAACTTGAAGTACGCGTCGGAACAAACCCGGGGACGGGCAAATACACGCTGGAAGTCTCTGGGTTTGAGCAATCGGGCCGATCGCGGAAAAGCCGCTGGCGCGGCTGCGGACCGGTCCACTGCGCCCGGGTCCACGGCTGGTATCAAAAACGTGCGCTCGCCGCGGCTTGGCCCGTTGGCCGTCATCCACCCGCCATTCAGGCAGACAGACGCTTTCTTCCCTTGGCCCTGCGGGCTTTGATAATAGCCCGGCCGGCGCGCGTCGCCATACGCGCGCGGAATCCGTGCCGTCGTGCGCGCTTCAGGAGACTTGGCTGAAATGTACGCTTCATTGTTCTTGCACCTCGGAAAATGGTTCATAGTCGGCCCGGAACCGCGGCCCAGTGCCAACCGCATGAATCAGAAAAAACGATTGGACCCGGTCAAAGCCGCGAATGGCCGACAAAAGAGGGTAATTGTAACTTCCAGTTCCCGCGTAAACAAGCGCTGAAGGCGTTTTCGGACATCCAGCGGCTTTGCCGCGGCTTCCTTTTGCGCACTGCACCGGCGCGTATCCCGAGCTGTCTATGGCCAAGTTATCCACAGCGGGGTAGACTCTGGCCTTCGGATACATTGATCGCACTCCCCGAGCGGGAGAAATGACAACTCACTGACTTCTGGAATGTCGAAAAACCACTGGCAAACCTGCTTGAATCACCTGGAGCGAGAGCTTCCGATGGAGGATTTCAACACCTGGATCCGTCCGCTGCAGGTCAAGGCCAGCAAGGGACGGACGGTTTTGCTGTCGCCCAACGAATACGTCAAAGATTACATCTCCCTGAACCATCTCGAACGTATCCGGGATATATACGAACACCTCGGCAACACACGCGACTCGGTGATCGTCGACGTCGGACGTGGCAACGAATCGACCGCAGTCAAGCGCAAGTTCATCTCGGCCCGACCTCCGCCGCAAACGGGCCTCGATTCGCGCTACCGTTTCGACAACTTCGTGCAGGGTAAATCCAACGAACTGGCTAACGCGGCCACCCAGCAGGTCGCCAAGAAACCCGGTCTTGCCTACAACCCGCTGCTGCTATACGGGGGAACGGGCCTTGGCAAGACCCATTTGCTACACGCTGCCGGTAACCTGATCCACCAGCACAACAGCGACTCGCGTGTGATTTACCTGCACTCGGAACGGTTCGTCAGCGAAATGATCCAGGCGCTGCGGGGCAATCGAATTGAAGCGTTCAAACAGCATTACCGCTCCGCCGGCGCGCTGCTGATCGACGACATCCAGTTTTTTGCCGGCAAGGACCGCTCTCAGGAAGAGTTTTTTCATACCTTCAATGCCTTGCTCGACAGCCAACAGCAGATCATTCTCACCTGCGACCGTTATCCCAAGGAAGTAGACGGTATCGAGGCACGACTTCGTTCACGTTTCGGTTGGGGGCTGACGGTATCGATCGAACCGCCGGACTTCGAAACGCGGGTCGCTATTCTGATGAACAAGGCCCAGGAGCGTAATGTCGCCCTTAACGAAGCCGTTGCCTTCCTGATCGCCAAGCGCATGCGCTCGAACGTGCGTGACCTCGAGGGCGCTTTGAACACGCTGTGTGCCAACGCGCAGTTTTCCGGCCGGCCCATTACGGAGAGCTTCGCGCAGGAAGTACTCCGCGACCTCCTGCTGGTGCACGATCGCCAGATTACCATTGAAAACATCCAAAAAGCGGTGGCGGAATACTTCAAGATGCGCGTCGTCGACCTGTTGTCCCGACGGCGGACGCGATCCATCGCGCGGCCGCGGCAGATGGCCATGGCCCTGAGCAAGGAACTGACCGAACACAGCCTGCCCGAGATAGGTGACGCCTTCGGCGGACGCGACCATACCACCGTTCTGCATGCTTGTCGTAGAATTGAGGCACTGTGTGAAACAGACGGCCGTTTGCGGGAAGACAAGGCGAAACTGCTGCGCCATTTGACCGCCTAAAAACCCAAAAACTGCACGCAGTCGAGTGACAACGGTGTGTGCAACAGCAGTAAAACCTGTGGACAAACGGTGACCGGCTTTTATCCCTGATTCTGTCCACAGGCTGTGTACAGGCTGCAAGCCGGGTTATCAGTCAGTGGAAATATTTTATCTTTATGAAATAAAAGGTTTTTTCAGAGTTATGTCGATATCCACAGAGACTGTTATTACTGTTGTTTTTATATATAAATATAAATAATTCATTAAAGGAAAGTGGCCATGAAATTCAATATCCAGCGTGAAGCACTTCTCCAGCCCATCACCCAGGTCGTCGGCGTGGTCGAACGTCGCCAAACGCTGCCAGTATTGGCCAATTTTCTGGTGGCGACCCGGAACGGTCAACTGTCGATTACCGGCACCGACATGGAAGTCGAATTGATCGCTTCGATTGATGCCGAAATTCAATCCGAAGGCGAGATCACTGTCCCGGCCCGCAAGCTGGTGGATATCGTCAGGATGTTGCCGGATGGCGCCACCATTACGGCGCAGGTCGAGGGCGACAAATTGACGGTTTCGTCCGGCAAGAGCCGCTACACGCTGCGCACCCTGCCGGCCACGGAATTTCCGGCAACCGACCAGGTAGAAACTCTGGAAACCGTTAAAATTCAAGAAGCTGAACTTAAAAACCTGCTTGATAAAACCTCCTTCGCCATGGCCAATCAGGACGTGCGGTATTACCTCAACGGCCTGTTATTCGAATTCCAGGACAGCGGTTTGAGAACCGTTGCGACCGACGGACACCGTCTTGCGGTCTGTGATCTGGGCGAGCAGCTCGCGGTCGCCCAGAACCGCCAGCTTATCGTCCCGCGCAAAGGGGTGGTCGAGCTGTCGAGGATGCTCGATGACAGTGACGATCTGGTCGAATTGGCGCTCGGGAAGAATCACATTCGGCTGGTCAAAGGCCGCAGCAAGTTCACATCGAAGTTGATCGACGGTCGTTTTCCCGATTATCAGGCCGTGATTCCTGTTGGAACCGATCGCCACATCGTCATGGACCGGGGGAACTTTACGCATGCGCTGCAACGGGCGTCGATCCTGTCCAATGAGAAATACCGGGGTGTGCGACTCGAGGCCTCCGACGGCGCGCTGAAGATCATCGCCCACAATCCGCAGCACGAAGAGGCGGTTGAAGAGATCGACGCCGAACTGAATTTCGATACGCTTGCGATCGGTTTCAATGTCACTTATTTGCTCGATGCGTTGACGGCGATCGAGTCAGAGAGGGTCCGCATGGAATTGCGCGATGCCAACAGCTCCTGTTTGATCACGGCGGACAGTGGCGGTAAAGACCGGCACGTGGTGATGCCGCTGAAACTCTGATCGCTGGGACCATGCTGTCTTGCGTCCACAAAGCGGGCACCATAGTGGTTCTCGGCAGTGCCGCACCGCTGCTTTGCTGACACTTGCTGATCGAGACGCTACAGCTCGAGAACTTCCGAAACCTTTCCCAAGTCCGGATTGAAGCGCACCCGCGGCTGAACGTTCTGTTTGGCGCCAATGGTGCCGGTAAAACCAGCATTCTCGAATCCGTCGTGGTCCTGTCCCGTGGTCGCTCGTTCCGCACCACGCAGGCCAATGAACTGATTGGGCCCGACAAGGCTTCTTTTACCATCTATGCCCTTACGCAGAACCAGGTGCAAAAACGCCATCGTCTCGGTCTGGAACGGGCTGGGCGGCACTGGCGCGCCCGCTGCGATGGCCGGGAGTTGACGCAATTGAGCCAGTTGACCCGGGAACTGCCCACGGTGCTTGTGGAACCGAACAGCCACTTACTGGTCAGCGGTCCTCCGGAAACCCGTCGCAAATTCCTGGATTGGGGCGTGTTCCACGTGGAACACGAGTTCCTGGATGTCTGGCGCAGGTACTCGCGGGCATTGAAACAACGGAACTCCGCGCTGCGTGCTGGACGGCTGGACATGCTGGATGGCCTCGACCAGGTTCTGGTGTTGGAGAGCGCCCGGCTTACGCGCTTGCGCCGGGCGCATGCAGAGGCCGTCGGAAAAGCAGTACAGGTCCTGCTGACTTCCCTCAGTGGCGAATTGAAACCGATTACGTTGCGGTACCAACCCGGTTGGGCGGGCGAGTCATACGAGGAAGCCTTGCGCGTCGGCCGGGAAAAGGATCTGGAGCGCGGGGTCACCGGCTCGGGTCCGCACCGTGCAGACCTGGCCATGTTGCAGGGTCGTGCGCCTGTGCGGGCCGTGTTGTCGCGTGGTGAACAAAAAATCCTGTCTTCCGCCCTGTTGTTATGCCAAGCCCACATTCTTGCGCATACGGGAGAAACGCCCCTGCTTTTGCTGGATGACCTCGCGTCTGAGTTCGACCAGGAGCATTTCGACAATGTTTTGACGCACGCGGTTGAAAATCGTGGCCAGGTCTGGTTGACGGGAACGCGAAAGGTGGAGCTGTCCATGGAACACAAGGTGTTCCACGTGGAACATGGTGATGTCGTGGAAATGCTATAATATCGCCATGACTAACACGCATTACGATTCCACAAACATCAAGGTCCTCAAGGGGCTCGACGCCGTACGCAAACGGCCTGGCATGTACATCGGCGATACCGACGACGGGACCGGCCTGCATCACATGGTTTTCGAGGTCGTGGACAATTCGATCGACGAAGCGCTGGCGGGTCATTGCGATGCCATCCGGGTGACCATCCACGAAGACGACGCGCTCAGTGTCGAAGACAACGGCCGCGGCATTCCGGTCGATATGCACGAGGAGGAAGGGAAGTCTGCGGCGGAGGTCATCATGACCGTGCTGCACGCTGGCGGCAAGTTCGACGACAATTCCTATAAGGTTTCCGGTGGTTTGCACGGCGTGGGCGTTTCCGTCGTCAACGCGTTATCGGAAGAATTGCGCCTGCGGATTCGGCGTGAGGGTCACGTCTGGCGCCAGACCTATCATATGGGTGTTCCGGTCGAGGATCTCCGGATTACCGGTGACAGCGAGCAAACAGGTACCAAAATCTGGTTCCGGCCCAGCCCGACGGTGTTTGGCGACCGGGTGTTTCATTACGACATCCTGGCCAAACGCTTGCGGGAGTTGAGTTTTCTCAATTCCGGCGTTCGTATCGAGTTGCTGGACGAACGCAGTGGGAAGTCGGATGTTTTTGAATATAAAGGCGGTATTCGATCGTTCGTGGAACACCTGGGACAGAACAAGAACCCTTTGCACCCGACGGTGATGCACATGACGGCCGAGGCCAATGACATCGTCGTCGAAGTCGCGATGCAATGGACGGATGCGTACCAGGAAACCGTGTTCTGTTTTACCAACAACATTCCGCAGCGCGACGGCGGGGCCCATCTGGCTGGTTTCCGCGCTGCGCTGACGCGCACGATCAATAATTACATCGAAGAATCCGGCGTGGCGCGCAAGAACAAGGTCAGCACGACCGGAGACGACGCACGGGAAGGTCTGATCGCCGTGTTGTCCGTGAAGGTGCCGGATCCGAAGTTTTCGTCACAGACCAAGGATAAGCTGGTTTCGTCTGAGGTCAAGCCGGTTGTGGAGTCGTTGGTCAGCAGCAAACTGCGCGATTTTTTGCTGGAAAATCCCGGTGAGGCAAAAACCATCACCGCGAAAGTCGTCGATGCAGCGCGTGCCCGCGAGGCCGCCCGGCGGGCGCGGGAAATGACCCGCCGCAAAGGGGTGCTGGATATCGCCGGCTTGCCCGGCAAGCTCGCGGATTGTCAGGAAAAAGACCCTGCGCTTTCGGAGATTTTCCTGGTGGAGGGCGACTCGGCTGGCGGTTCGGCGAAGCAGGGGCGAAATCGCAAGTACCAGGCCATTTTGCCGCTAAAAGGCAAGATTCTCAACGTCGAGAAGGCGCGTTTCGACAAGATGCTCGCATCTGCCGAGGTCGGGACGCTGATAACCGCGTTGGGTTGCGGCATCGGGCGCGACGAGTTCAATCCGGACAAGCTTCGCTATCATCGGATCATTATCATGACCGACGCCGATGTCGACGGATCGCATATCCGCACGCTGTTGCTGACGTTTTTCTATCGTCAAATGCCGGAACTCATCGCGCGCGGGCATATCTACATCGGCCAGCCACCACTGTACAAGATCAAACAGGGAAAGCAGGAGACCTATCTCAAGGACGATGTGGAACTGAACGACTACCTGCTCGCACGAGCGATGGATTCCGCAGCGCTGGTCTTTGATCCGGATGCGCCCCCCCTGCAGGGCGAGGCGTTGGAAAACGTGCTGCGGGAATACCTTGCGGTGCAGTTGACCAGCGAGCGCCTGAGCCGTCGCTTCGATGAGTTATTTATTAGGCACCTTATTGATTCTGAGAGATTTTCTATCGAATGGCCGATTGATACCATGCAGGCATGGGCGGCGCGGATGGCCAAACGGCTGAACGGCGCGAGCCCCCCCAGCGTGCGTTACAAGGTCGAGGTCGTCGACGGTGAAGAGGGGCCAGAGCTGTTGCTCAGCAAGTTCACACACGGGGTAACCAGCGAAAAGCGCATTTCCCGGGATTTCTTCCGTGGCCCGGAATACCGTTTGATCGGTCAACTTGCCGATACCTTGCACGGCTTGATCCAGGAAGGCGCGACGGTCCATCGCGGCAAGGCGGAGCAGGAGGTTTCGTCCTTTCGGGAGGTCTATGAATGGCTGATGGCCGAGAGCAAGAAAGGCAGGAGCATCCAGCGTTTCAAGGGTCTGGGCGAAATGAATCCGGCGCAGCTTTGGGACACGACGGTGAACCCCGAAACGCGCCGCCTGTTGCAGGTGACGGTAGAAGACGCCGTGGCCGCAGACCAGATTTTCACGACCCTGATGGGTGATGAAGTCGAGCCCAGGCGGCAGTTCATCGAGACCAATGCTCTGGACGCGGCCAACCTTGACGTATGATGGCGAACAGCGCTCCGCAACCCGGTCGTGCCGCAATCAATCGCAGCCGGTTGCTTCGGATTGCGCGAGCAGCAGCTTGTCGAGTTCATCCATCAGCCGGACGTCACGTTGCAAAAACCGGGCATTGATGCCCAGATCACTGGCCGCGTCTACGAACTTTCGGCTTGAGCTGAACAGGTAGCAATTATTCGACCTGGCACTGAAGCGCTGCATCATGTCGTGCAGCGCTTCTTCGCGGTTTCGTCGTTGTGTCATCAGGGAGCGCGGCACGTAATAGACGCCGTCCAGAATCCCGCCGGCATCGGCAAGACGTCGCCTGATGCTGTCCGGTCCGAGCAGCGCAATGTCCGGCCCGCCGTGTTCATCGTTCCAGCGATCCGGTTGTGGGGCGGTCACCAGCAGGTGGAAGCCCTGGCGGGTGAAGCGAGCGAGCTTCCGATAGAGCTCGTCGCCGCCTTCGCCCGCGGCGACATCGAGGATGTCGTCACGACTGATCATCAGCAGTTTTTGCATCGGCATGGCCTCAGCCCAGCACAGACAGATCGGCAATTCGGTCGAACAGCGATTTTAACCGCGACAGCAGAGCGAGGCGATTGGTCCTCAATGCCGGGTCGTCATCCATTACCATCACCGCGTCAAAAAAACCGTCCACCGGTCCTCTCAAAGCGGCCAGGCGCGCCAGTGCATCTGCGTAGTCGCCGTTTTCGAGCAGCGGTTCAACCGCTGCCTCGAGGCGCGTGATCTCGTCGAAAAGTACTTTTTCAGGTGCTAAAATAAAGCGATCTGTTGCGATCTCCGTCGAAATATCCTGATTGGCTTTGTGCAGGATGTTACCGATGCGTTTGTTGGCGCCCGCCAGTGCCGAGGCCGCTTCGTCGCCCATGAAATCGGCCAGCGCGCACAGCCGCCGGTTCAGGTCGGGGACGGTATCCCAGTCCGAGGCCAGGGCGGCGTTGATCAATTCCGCCGCGAGCCCCTGCTCGCGGAAATGGCTGCGCAAACGCTCGCTGCAGAAATCGCGGATTTCTACTAACACTTCCGGCTCCACCGGCAGACGCCCGGCGAGTTCGTTGGCGGCAATGGCCAGCAGGCGGTTCAGCTCCAGTTCAAGGTCGCCTTCAAGCAATATCCGCAACAAGCCGAGCGCGGAGCGGCGCAAAGCGAAGGGATCCTTGTTGCCGCTGGGACGAAGTCCGGCGGCAAAAACGCCGGCCAGCGTATCCAGGCGATCCGCGATGCTGACGATCTGACCGCAGATCGTGGCTGGAATCCGATCCCCGGCATAGCGGGGTAAATAATGTTCTTCGATGGCCTTGGCCACCGCCTCCGGTTCTCCTGCGGCCAGCGCGTAATGCCGCCCCATAGTGCCCTGGAGTTCGGGAAATTCCCCCACCATCAGGCTTAGCAAGTCGCATTTGGACAACTGCGCCGCACGCGAACACGATTTGGAATCGACGGACAGGTCATCAGCAATCGTCTCCGAAATAGCCGTTATCCGTCGCGTTTTTTCGCCAATTGATCCGATCTTCTCTTGGAAGATGACCTCATCGAGTTGCGGCAGGCAGGCTTCCAGACCCTGTTTCAGATCCTGCTCGAGAAAAAAGCGGGCGTCGGCCAGGCGCGGGCGTATCACTCGCTCAAAGCCCTCACGGACGGCTTCAACGTCGGTACTTTCCAGGTTGCAGACCACCAGGAAACGGTGGCTGACTTCCCCGGGGTGCGACGGGTTTGCGATCGGGAAGAATTTCTGGTGCGCTTGCATGCTGGCGATCAGTACCGCATGCGGCAGTTCGAGGAACGACTCCTCGAAACTGCATTCGATGACCACCGGCCATTCGACCAGGTTATTCACCTCGGCCAGCAGATCCGCTTCGATGCGGACATGGGCATCGCGGGCCCGCAGTGCTTCGAGAATCCGCTGTTTGCGCTCGTCCTGGTCCGTGACCACGAAAGCGCGCCGAAGCGTGTCGCGGTAATCGCGCGCATGCGCGACCCGGTGCGGTCCCGGCGCGTGAATCCGGTGGCCGTGCGTCGTGTTGCCGGCCTGCTGCCCAAACAGCGCGCCCTCCAGAACGCGATCGCCGTGCAGTACCAGCAGCCAGTGCACCGGCCGCACGAAACTGAAATCGTGGTCGGCCCAGCGCATCGGACGCGGAATGGGCAATTGGTGTACGGCCTGCTCCAGAATCGGGTAGACGAGGTCTGCGAGGGGCTTGCCCTGTTGATGGATCTTCGCATAAAGCCACTCGCCCTTGTCCGTGCGCACTCGCTCCAGTTCCTCGACCGTTTTGCCCACCGAGCGCGCGAAGCCCTCGGCTGCGCGCGTCGGCTGGTTCTGCTCGTCGAAGGCGGCTTGCACGGCCGGGCCGCGCCGCTCCTGTTGCTGGTCCGGTTGCGTGCGGGACACCTGCCGGAACAGCAGTGCAATGCGGCGCGGCGTCGAATAACTGCGGCTGCCCTCCGCGTCGAAGGCGAGAGCGTTTTTTTCGAGACCGTCACGTACCGCCACGAAAAAGGCTTCGCGGATGCCGTCCAGGGCCTTTGGCGGCAATTCTTCACAGCCCAGTTCCACCAATAAATCGTCGCTTGCGGCGCGCACTTTCTGAACAGTCATTGCCGTGCCTCCCGCGGTTTGGCTGACAGGGCGGGAAAGCCGAGCATCTCGCGGCTGGCGTAATAGGATTCGGCGACCTGGCGGGCAAGGTCGCGCACGCGCAGGATGTATCGCTGGCGCTCGGTCACCGAGATCGCGCGCCGGGCATCGAGCAGGTTGAAGGTATGCGAAGCCTTGAGTACCTGCTCGTAGGCCGGCAGCGGCAGGTTCAGGCCCACCAGCTTGCGGGCCTGGGTTTCACAGGTGTCGAACCAGGCGAACAGCGAGGCCACGTCCGCATGCTCGAAGTTGTAGCACGACTGTTCCACTTCGTTCTGGTGGAATACGTCGCCGTAGGTGACGACCCGGTTCCCGTTGGCGGTCCACACCAGGTCGTAGACGCTGTCGACCTGTTGCAAATACATGGCCAGGCGCTCGGCGCCATAGGTGATTTCGCCCATCACGGGTTTGCACTCGAGGCCGCCGGCCTGCTGGAAATACGTGAACTGCGTCACTTCCATGCCGTTAAGCCAGACTTCCCAGCCCAGGCCCCAGGCCCCGAGGGTGGGCGATTCCCAGTTGTCTTCGACGAAGCGGATATCGTGCACGGCCGGGTCGATGCCCACTGCCTCGAGTGAGCCGAGGTAGAGTTCCTGAAAATTCTCCGGCGCGGGCTTCATGACGACCTGGTATTGGTAGTAATGCTGCAGTCGGTTCGGGTTCTCGCCATAGCGCCCGTCGGTCGGTCGGCGGCTCGGCTGGACATAGGCCGCGCTCCAGGGTTCCGGGCCGATGGAGCGCAGAAAGGTCGCCGGATGAAATGTGCCCGCGCCCACTTCGAGATCGAGGGGCTGTACCAGGCAACAGCCGTGGTCGGACCAGTAACTGGCGAGGCGTTGAATGAAATCCTGAAAGGTCATGTTCATGAGGCCGCTATGGGTGAGTTCGCTCGTGCACGAAGCGGGCAAGCCGCTGCGACAAATCGAGCGGCCCCAGTATAGTCGCTGGCCGGCCCGGACAGAAGGTCGCGGACATCGAAGCGGGGCGGGTCCGGCGTGATGCAGGCGCAGCAGCCGAAAGCCGTGGCGGCAAGCTGCCGGTGAACGTGCGAAAATCGTGGACCCGAGACACGGAAAGGGAAGCAATCGCATGACCGCCAAGGATCGCCTGTTTGAAGAGGAGATCACCCGGCCAGGGGACTTCGTGTTCGACCGGCGGGTGGTCGGGGTGTTTCCGGACATGATCAATCGCTCCGTGCCCGGTTACGGGCTGATCGTGCCGATGATCGGCATGCTGGCGCGCCGCTACGCCATGCCGGACAGCCTGCTGTACGACCTCGGCTGTTCACTCGGTGCCGTTTCGCTGGCGATGCGCCGGGCCGTTGCCGCGCCCGGCGCGCGGATCGTCGCGGTGGATCAGTCCCCGGACATGGTCGAGCGGTTGCAGCGAATTCTGATCGAGGAAGTGCCAGCCGGCCTGCTGCCGGTGGAGGTTTTGCAGCGCGACATCCGCGCGCTGCCGATCGAGAACGCCTCGGTCGTCGCGCTGAATTTCACGCTGCAGTTCATCGAGCCCGAAGACCGCGGCGAGCTGCTGGCGGGTATTGCGCGCGGGATGCACAAGGGCGGTGTGTTGCTGTTGTCCGAAAAAATCTGTTTCGATGATCCGCTGGAGCAGCACCTGCAAACCGATTGGCATCACGATTTTAAGCGCGCACAGGGTTATTCGGACCTGGAAATCGCGCGCAAGCGGGATGCGCTCGAAAACGTGCTGAAACCCGAGACGCTGAGCTACCACCGGGAGCGGTTGCTGGAGGCGGGCTTTGAACGGGTCTATCGCTGGTACCAGGGCTTCAATTTCGTTTCCCTGGTGGCTTTTCGTTAAAAATGCAGGCGAAGTACGCGAGGCTGAATCGCCACTGGCCGGACAACCGATGGCTCGAGCGTATTTGTGACCTTGCAACGATGCGGATGCAGGCGCATCCGCACGGCGACCTGCCCCGCTGGCGTGCGGTCGTGGATTCTCTGCCCCGGGTCCAGACCTCGGCGGATCTGACGCTCGCAGCGCCCCGGCTGGGTACCGCGCTCGCCGCGGGCTCACCGCGGCAACAGGCCTTGTCCGCGGGCCTGATGGCGTTGCATCCATGGCGCAAAGGGCCTCTGTGCCTGGCGGGCCTGCGCATCGACAGCGAATGGCGCTCGGACTGGAAATGGGATCGTGTCGCCCCGCACATCGCCCTTGAAGGCCGGCGGGTGCTGGACATCGGCTGCGGTAACGGCTACTTCGGGCTGCGAATGCTCGGTTCCGGCGCCCGTCTCGTGATCGGCATCGATCCGACGCTGCTGTTCGTGATGCAGTGGCAGGCCTGCCGGCATTTTGCCGGTGACCTGGCCATGGAGGTATTGCCGCTGGGGGTGGAGGACCTGCCCGCGGAACCGGCCGGACTGGACACGGTATTTTCCATGGGCGTGCTCTATCACCGCCGCAACCCCGTCGGTCACCTTAAGCGCATCCATGACCTGTTGCGGGCTGGCGGCGAAGCCGCCATCGAGACCCTGGTGCTGCCGATGGGCAGCGAACGGGCGGTGCTGGTGCCGGATGGGCGCTATGCGCGGATGCGCAACGTCTGGGCCATTCCCGGGAGCGGGCTGCTGCTGGACTGGGTCCGCCAGGCCGGGTTCAGCGACGCGCGGCTCGCGGACCTGACGCCGACTACCCCGGCGGAGCAGCGCAGCACGCGTTGGATGCGCTTTCAATCGCTGGACCGGGCGCTCGATCCACAGGATGCGCGCCGCACGGTCGAAGGCCATCCCGCGCCGATCCGGGCACTGGTGATCGCCCGCCGCTGACGGGCGACAGGCGCCGCCGGCTTTATTCCTCGCGCGCGAATTCCACGCAGTCCGGCAAGCGCCGGCCGCGGCCCTGCCACGGACCTGCCGGGCGCCCTGGCGCTGCTGGCGGAGCACGAGTTCGACGTGGTCATCAGCGACGTCAGGATCCCGGGCGGCACGATCCAGGAGCTCCAGGAGGCGCTGCGGGAGCGCAATCCGGATGCGGCCCTGATCGTGGACTCCGAGCTCG
>JAVVFH010000159.1:0-8012 GCA_032250585.1 Lysobacterales bacterium | reverse complement strand
GCTGAGCCGCACGGAGAAGGGCTTGCCGGACTCGACGATCCCGGGACCGCTGGCCGCCAGCGTGCTGTCTTCGGACGGCCCGACGGCTGCGCTCAGCAACGTGACCTTATCGCCCTCCGCATTCGTGTTCTCCCAGTTTTGCACAAGCACCCAGTAGTCGCCCGGCGGCAGGTCGAACAGGTCGCAACGCTCCAGTTCGTCGGTACTGGTGCTGGCGCACAGTTCTTCGAATTCTTCCGCGATGCCGTTGCCGTTGTCGTCACGGCCGACGAAGAGGTCGAGGTCGACCGCCTCCGATGCCAGTGTTTCCGCGTAAATCCAGAGCCCGCCCTGCGGCAGTTCATGCCAGACCGTAAAGACCCCTTCACCGCCGTTGTAGGGATTGTCGCGACTCTGGTCGCGCACCAGGGTTTTTTTGGTACGCGTGGGCTTGATCAGTCCGCCGCTGCGGAAGGTGGCGTCGGGCATGCCGGCGAGGCCGCTGAGTGGGAAGGCTTTCCAGCCGCCGTCGCGGTCGTCGTTGATGGTCCAGTCGTCTTCCGGCAAATCGCCGCCGTCCGCGAAGACGCTGAGCGTGAGCATTTGATCGGCTGAGCCGGCGGCGGACAGGCGGACGCTGCCGGACACCCATTCCCCCACGATACCGGAATCGGCCAGGTCGACGCTGACCGTCAATTGGCGGCTACCGCCATTGGCCAGGTTGAAAGCCGAGGGGACCACCGTTGCCAGCACGCCGGGCGGGAAACCCTCAGCGACCGCCGTCCAGCTGCCGCCGCCCATCAGATCGGTAACGGTGCGCTGGAAACTGCAGCTCTCCCGGCACTTCGAATCGACGAGGCCGGCCAGGTTGAGGCTTTTCGGGTCGCCGCCTGCCGCCGGGTTCGCCGTATTGAATTGAGTTCCGGAAACCGGCAGATACAGGCCGGCATTGACCGCCTCGCCCAACTGCGGCCGGCCCGAACCGCGCTCATGGGGTGAAGCGGGCGTGCCCCCGCCAACGCGGGCCAATTCCGGCGTGGCCGTCGTTTCGATCGCCGACGCTATCTGGTTGGCGCCCCAGTCCGGGTGCACCGATTTGATCAGCGCGGCAGCGCCGGCCACGTGGGGAGAGGCCATAGAAGTACCGCTCAACAGACCGAATTGCTGGCCTTCGTCGAGGGCCGCGAGAATCGAAGTGCCCGGCGCGATAAGGTTGGGTTTCAGGACATCCTGGACCGGCGCCAGCGCCGGGCCGCGGGAACTACGGTCGCTGACCAGGTCGGCCAGACGCTCGTCGGCGGCCAGCTTGAACCCGCTCAGCGAGCCCTGGTGAGCGCTGCCGCTGGCCAGCCAGTCGCGCAGCGAGTCGCCGTCCTGGTCGCCGACGTGGCTTGTCGGCAGGCAGTGCTCGTCTGAAATAATGGATTCGCCGTCGGCGTCGGTGTTGGCCAAAATGTAGCCCACGGCACCGGCCAGAAAAACGTTTTTGCCTTTTTCAATACGGCCGTAAGTGCCGCGATCGCAGACGACGATCTTACCGGCAAAGGGTGTTTCACCGTCCCACGGGTTGGTCGCCCCCGTGTTGCTGTCGCAGCTCGGCTGCAGCTCCGCCGGCCCGGTTCCGCACAAAGCGCTGCCGAAGTCACGGGCGTGGACGATTTCGTGCAGCCCGGTTCCGTCGGTCAGGCTCGCGCCGATCAGGTCACCCGGCGGGCTCGTATCACCGCCACTGAGGTTTTCAACGACACTGCCCAACACCGTGTCGTGCGTTGCATTGCCCACCGCAACCATCCACGGCGCATTGGCGGGCGAGCCGATCGTTTGCGGATTGGGCCCGGAATTGCCGGCCGACGTCACGACCACAATCCCGGCACTGCGCGCGTTCAGGAAAGCCCGCGAAACCCCGCCGGGCGACCAGGGATCGCGCGCATCCGAACCAATGGAATAGTTGATCACGTCCACTTCGTCCATGATCGCCTGGTCGATGGCGGAGAAAATCGCCGAACCCTGGCAGCCGCCGCTGTCCGGTCCCGGTGGATCGCCGATGAAACAGACGCGGTAGCTGATCAGGTTCGACCGCGGCGCCACGCCGGTCAGATTCGCGTTAACCGAGCCTCTGAGCAACACGCTGACGGGGTTGCCGACCGCGATCGAAGCCACGTGGCTGCCGTGCCCCGAATTGTCGCGGCCGTTGTTGAATTCCTCGACCACGTCTTCCGTGGACGGATCGTCTTCGACGAAGTCGTAGACGCCGACCAGCTTGTCGTTGCACTCGACTTCCTCCTCATTGCACAAACCCAGCTGTTCGCCGTAAGGGTTGACGAAAGTGAAACCGTCCAACGGCGTGTCGCCGAAAGACGGGCTTTCCCAGTTGACGCCGGAGTCGATGAGGCCGACGACCACCCCCTCGCCGCGTTGGGGTGCAAAGCCCGAATCACCCGACCAGATCGCGGCGCCGCCGATCCAGGCCGGGCCGGCGAAGGTTTCCAGGCGGTGACGCGTATCGGGCCGGATCGACTTGACCAGCGGTGAATCGGCCAGCGCGGCGGCATCGGCCTCCGTGAGATTCAGGGCCATGCCGTTCACGGCCGCCCGGTACACGTGAACGGGCCGGACCGGGTTGCCCAGCAGATTCCGCGCTTCCGTGCGGAAAGCCTCGTGACGCTCTTCCAGGTATTCCAGATAGGCCCGGGCCTGCGGCGACCGGGGGTTCAGTTTCGCCCCGCCCGTCACCGCGAGTGTCGTCGCCTTCAGACGCCGAATGTCGCCGGGGCGGGATGCCGCGAGCGGGCGGCCATCGTACAACGCCAGCGGGAGGTCATTCAGTTCGACAATATAGCGCTGCAAGCCGCTTTCCGGATCTGTGGCTTCTTTGGCCGCCACGGCACCGGTCATCAGTGCGAGCGCCGCGCAAGCAACCAGGGCCAGCCGGGGCACCGTGGATGAACGCAATCCTGTGTGCATATTCGCTACCTTATTCATGGCTTCTGACGGGCGTGCGCATGGTCACCAGTTCTTCGGCGGCGGTCGGGTGAATGCCGATGGTCGCATCAAACTGCTCCTTGGTCAGTCCGGATTTTACCGCCACGGCAAAACCCTGCACGATTTCAGCCGCATCCAGACCGACAACGTGAATACCTACGACCTTCTGACCCTCGCGCTCCACGATCAGTTTCATCATGGTTTTCTCATCGCGTCCGGAAAGAGTGTGTTTCATTGGCCGGAACTCGCTGAGGTAGACATCCACCGGCCCGCAGTGGACGGTTGCCTCTTCCTCACCGTAACCCACGGTGCCCACGGGCGGCTGCGAAAACACGGCAGACGGCACGAACTGGTGGTTCACCGGGCGCAAGCGTCCACCGAATATCGAGTCCGCAAAGGCGTGGCCCTCGTAAATCGCGACCGGCGTCAGGTTGACGCGGCTGGTGACGTCACCGACGGCGTAGATATGCCCGACGCTGGTCTGCGAGAGGTCATTGACCCGGATGCGCCCGCCGGCGCGCACTTCCACACCGACATCCAGCAAATTCAGGCCGCGCACGTTGGGCACGCGCCCGGTGGCGTACAGCACCTGGTCGACTTCCAGGGCCTCACCCCCGTCGAGCGACAATTCCAGCCCTGAGTCACACTTTTGGATGCCCAGCACATGCTCCTCCAGCCGGAGCTCGATGCCTTTCTTGCGCATTTCGCTGCCGACCACCCGCCGTACGTCTTGGTCGAAACCCCGCAGAACGGCGTCGCCGCGGTAAATCTGAGTCACTTTTGAACCAAGGCCGTTGAAGATACCGGCGAACTCGCAGGCGATGAAACCGCCGCCGACCAGGGCCACGCGCGGCGGCAGGTCGTCCAGGTAAAACGCCTCGTCGGAAGTGATGGCGTGTTCGAAACCGGGAACCTCCGGCACCCAGGGCCGGCTGCCGGTCGCGATCAGGATGTACCTGGCGGTGACCCGGTCAGTGCCGAGCTGCACGGTATGCGGATCGGTGAAGACGCCGCGCTCCTCGTACAGTTTCACGCCCGAGTCGGACAGCAACTTCAGATAAACCCGGTTCAGACGGTCGATCTCCTGGTCCTTGGCGCGGATCAGCGCCGGCCAGCTGAAGCGGTGGGGCCCGGTTTCCCAGCCAAAACCGCGCGCGTCCTCGAAATCCTCGGCGAAGTGCGACGCGTAGACCAGCAGTTTCTTCGGCACGCAGCCGCGAATCACGCAGGTGCCGCCGACCCGGCTTTCCTCGCAAATGCCCACACGCGCGCCATGACTGGCCGCGATTCGGGCCGCACGCACGCCACCGGATCCCGCCCCGATCACGAACAGATCAAAATCAAATTCACTCATCCAGGTAAAACTCCTTGCTCCGGGCGCGGTCACAGGTTTCTGGGAAGCGTTTTACGGGACCGCCGCCGAAGTTCCAATATTACAGACTATACAATTGATGTATTGATCTGAATCATTTGAACCGGGAGAATAGCTTGGACTTGCCGATGGGGTTTTCGTAGCATGGCGCGACTGCAATGACCCGGGCCCGTGGAACTTCATGCTTTCAGCCTCAAACATCAGTTTCGAGCGGTATTTTCAGCCGGTTTTTCACCCGGTCAGCTTTCAGCTTGGCGCGGGTGAGCTGCTGCTGGTCACCGGTGCGAACGGCTGCGGAAAAACGACCTTGATCCGCGTCCTCGCCGGTATTCTGGACCCCAGTTCCGGCCAACTGGATAACCGCGCCGGCGGCATGGCTTACGTTGGCCACCATCTCGCGATCAAGGACGACCTGAGCGTGCTTGAAAACCTGCGTTTCATGCGCGATTTCCTGGGCACCGCTGCGGTCAGCAGCAATGAAGTCCTCCAGAAAATGGGCCTCGGCAGGGTTCGCGAGCAACTGGCCCGCACCCTGTCGGCGGGACAGCGAAAACGCTGCGCACTGGCCCGTTTGTTGCTGGGCGATTCGCCTTTGTGGCTGCTTGACGAGCCGTATTCGAACCTGGACCAGGAGGGCGTCGAGCGAGTCGACGATCTGCTGGCCGCCCACCTGAGAACTGGCGGCGCCTGCGTGCTCGCCACACACGGCGCACACCGCCCCGATTGGGCCAACACGCAAGACTATCACCTGGTTTCCGGAGCTCCGGCATGAACACGCAGGTCGTGCAGATCGCGCAGGTCACGCAAGTCGCGCAAGGCAGTCTGTCGAAAGCGTTCTTTGCGCTGCTCAGGCGCGACCTCCTGCTGGCCTTCCGGCGCCGGACCGAGTTGCTCTTCCCCGTTATTTTCCTGCTCGTGATCATCAGCCTGTTCCCGCTCGGCATCGGCCCCAGCCCGGAATTGCTGGCGCGCATCGCACCCGGCGTCATCTGGATCGCCGCGCTGCTGGCGACCGTCATTTCACTGGACGGCCTGTTCCGCTCGGACTTCGAGGACGGCAGTCTTGAGCAGTTCGTCATCAGCGGCCACCCGCTGACCTTGATCTCGCTGGCCAAGATCGTCGCCCACTGGCTGGTCGCCGGGCTGCCGCTGGTGCTGCTGTCGCCGCTGCTGGCCGTGTGGATGAACCTGCCGCTCGAGTCGCTGGGCGTCATGGTACTGACGCTCGCGCTGGGAACCCCGATCCTCAGCCTGATCGGATCGATCGGCGTGGGGCTGACCATCAGCCTGAAACGGGGCGGCCAGCTGCTGTCCCTGCTGGTGTTTCCGCTGTATGTCCCCATCTTGATTATCGCGACGGCCGCTGTGATGGCAGCCTCGGACGGCTTGCCTTACACTGCTTTCCTGGGTCTGTTGACGGCTGGCCTGATAACCTCCCTGACACTCGCGCCGTTCGCAGCGGCCGCCGCCCTGAAGATTAGCCTGTCATGAATGTGAATACTGCAGTCCAGCAAAAGCCACGCAAGAACGCGCTGGTGATGTTCATCCACAAGATGGGCTCGCCGGCCTGGTTTTACGGCTTCGCGGGCAAGCTCATTCCCTGGCTGTGGGCGCTGTTCGGCGCGCTGGCGGTGTGGGGGCTTTACCTGGGCCTGTTCAAGGCGCCGCCGGATTACCTGCAGGGCGAAAGCTTTCGCATTATGTACCTGCACGTGCCCGCGGCCTGGATGTCGATGCTGATTTACGCCGCGATGGCCGTCATGGGTTTCATCGCCCTGGTCTGGCGGATTCGCATCATGGAGATCATGGCCATGAGCAGCGCCCCGATCGGCGCCGCCTTCACGCTGATCGCGCTGGCCAGCGGTTCGCTGTGGGGCCGGCCCACCTGGGGAACCTACTGGGTCTGGGACGCACGGCTGACCAGTGAACTGGTCCTTCTGTTCCTGTACCTCGGCGTGATCGGCCTGCACAACGCCATCGACGAGCCGCGCAAGGCCGCGCGCGCCGCCTGTCTGCTGGCCCTGGTAGGGCTGGTGAACCTGCCGATCATTCATTACTCCGTAAAGTGGTGGAACACACTCCACCAGGGCAGCAGCATCAGCATCACCGGCGGTAGCAGCATCGATCCGAGCATGCTGTGGCCGCTACTGATCATGGCCGTTGCCACCAAGTTCTACTACGCGGCGAACCTGCTGACGCGCTCGCGCGTCAAACTGCTGCAGCAAGACCTGCGAAAGTCCTGGGCTCGCGAAATGATCCGGGAGAACAGGGCATGAGCCATGCTCCCTTCATCTGGGCGTCCTACGCGATAGGCGCCGTCGTACTGCTCTGGTGCGCACTGGCGCCGCTGGCGAAGAAAAGGCGTGCCATCAGGGATATCCGCAAGTTAAACCAGTTAGAGGAACCGTCCCGTGACTCCAACACGTAAGAGAAGATTGATTGCCGCTTTGCTGATCCTGGCCGGTGTGGGCGTCTCCAGCACCATCGCCTTCTATTCGCTGCAGGAGAATCTCCTGTACTTCCAGAGCCCGAGCGAACTCGCGGAGCAGCCAATTCCGCCGGGCCGCCAATTCCGTCTCGGCGGACTGGTCAAGCCGGGCAGCGTCGTGCGCGACGAGGGCGGCCTGGCCACCCGTTTCGTGATCACCGACGGACCGGAGGAACTGCCCGTGGAATACGTCGGCATCCTGCCGGACCTGTTTCGCGAGGGACAGGGTGTCATTGCCCGCGGCGAGTTGAACGCGCAGGGGTTGTTCGAAGCCCGCGAAGTACTGGCCAAGCACGACGAGAATTACATGCCGCCGGAAGTTGCCGACGCGCTGGAAAAAACCGGGGCCCACCCCGCAAACGGACGCTGAATGAGCCATGACTGCTGAACTTGGACAAGTCCTCCTGCTCGGCGCGCTGCTGATCAGCGTCGTCATGGGCATCTTTCCGCTGATCGGTGCCTCCACTGGCGATACGCGCCTGATGAAGATCGGCACCACCGGTGCGGCCACGCAGTTCCTGCTGGTCGCCGGCGCCTTCGCCGTTCTTACCTGGAATTTCGTGTCCCAGGATTTTTCCGTGGAATACGTCGCACGCAACAGCAACTCCCAATTGCCGATGCTGTACCGCTACTCCGCCGTCTGGGGTTCGCACGAAGGCTCGTTGCTGCTGTGGCAGCTCGTGCTCTGCCTGTGGACTTTCGCGGTCGCACTGTTCAGCAAGGCGCTGCCCGACGATTTCCGCGCCCGCGTGCTGTCGGTGCTGGGCTGGGTTTCCTGCGGTTTCCTGCTGTTCATCATTTTCACCTCCAACCCGTTCACGCGGCTGATTCCGGCCGCGGCAGACGGCATGGACCTGAACCCGCTGCTGCAGGACCCGGGACTGATCATTCACCCGCCGATGCTGTACATGGGCTACGTTGGTTTCTCCGTGGCCTTCGCCTTCGCCGTCGCGGCGCTGCTGGGCCAGCAGGTCGACCGAGACTGGGTGCGTTGGTCGCGGCCCTGGACGCACGTCGCCTGGGCCTTTTTGACACTGGGCATCGCGCTCGGCAGCTGGTGGGCTTACTACGAGCTCGGCTGGGGCGGCTGGTGGTTCTGGGACCCGGTTGAAAATGCCTCATTCATGCCGTGGCTGGTCGGCACCGCTTTACTTCACTCGCAGGCCGTCACCGAAAAACGCGGCGCGTTCC
>JAVVFH010000158.1:0-8121 GCA_032250585.1 Lysobacterales bacterium | reverse complement strand
CTATTACGACCCCCTTAAAGAGAGCTACAGCGAGGAAGAACTCGATGCGATCCGGCAAGCCGTGCTGGCGGACGGCCGGGTCTTTGGCCTGCTCGTTTCGCCGGACCTGAAATCGGCACTGGTGCGCGGCACCCTGAACGAAGGCGCACTGGACTACGAAAAGGTGTTCGAGCAGCTGCGGACGCTGCGCGGCCAGGAGGACACGGCAGGCGTCGACATTCACGTAACCGGCCAGCCGATGCTGATCGGCTGGGTATCGAGTTATGCCGAACAGATCTTTACGATTTTCCTGCTCACCATCGCCATCATGCTGGCCCTGCTGATCATTCATTTCCGCAGCCTGTACGGCATTTTGCTGCCGTTGCTCGGCATCGTCATCACCTCGATCTGGGGGCTGGGCATCCTGTCGCTGCTGGGCTACAACCTCGACCCCCTGATGCTGGTCATCCCTTTCCTGATTTCGGCGCGCGCGATGTCGCACGGCATTCAGATCGTCGAGCGCTATTACCAGGAAATCGCCGACGGCCACGACGGCCCATACGCTGCCCACCTGGCCTTTTCCAACCTCTTTCGACCGGGAGCGCTGGGCGTGGTGTCGGATGCCATCGGCTTGCTGCTGATTGCCGTCGGTTCGGTGCCGATCAACGACAAACTGGCCGTTTACGCCTGCTTCTGGGCCCTCTCGGTCATTTTCACCGTGCTCATCCTGGTCCCGAGCATGCTGCAGTTGCTGCCGACACCGCAAGCGCGCGTGGTGGGCAACAAAACCATGGCCAAACTGTTTTCACTGATCGCCCGGAAATCCACCGATCCACGCGCGCCGACCGCGGTGCTCGTCGTCTGCAGCGTGTTGTTCCTCGGTGCCCTGGTGGCGAGTTCCCGGGTGACCATTGGTGAGACCGAACCGGGCTCGCCACTGTTGTATCCGGATCACGACTACAACGTCTCGTCCAAAACGATCAATGAGGCCTTTCCCGGCTCCGAAGAACTGTATGTTATCGCCCGGACCGATGAAGAGGGCGGCCTCAAGCGCCCGGAAGTCGTCAAGGCGCTGGCCGATCTGCAGGCCTACATGCTGACCGACCCGGAACTCGGCGGCACCAAGGGCCTGCCGGACCTGATCCGGGCAGTCAACCGCCTGACCCATTACAACGACCCCCGCTGGGTCGCCTTGCCGAGCGAGTCGCGACTGATCGGCGGCCTGATGTTCCTGTACATGATGTCCAGCCCGGTGCAGGGCGCCTTGCTCGAGTACCTCGACACCGACGAAATCAACGCGAACATGGTGTTTTATTACAAGGACCACCAGGGCACAACGATCCGGCGCGCCATCGAAATGGTCAATCAGTGGAAAGAACGCGTGGGGGCGACCGTCGAAGGGCTCACGCTGAAACTGGCCGGTGGCACGATCGGGGTGAACGCGGCAATCAACGAGGCGTCCTTCACCACCAACCTGATCATCATTCCGCTGGTTTTCGCGCTGATTTTCCTGGCCACCGCGGCCTTCTATACCTCGTTCCATGCCGGCCTGATCATGCTGGTGGCGATGTCCTTCGCGACCACTTTGACCTATGCTTACATGGGACTGACCGGAATCGGCATTAACGTCAATACCGTGCCGGTCATCGCGGTGGGCATTGGTGTGGGCATCGATTACTCCATTTACCTGATGGACCGGGTGCGCTCGGAATACGAAAGCCACCCGGACCTCGATTTGGCCATCAAATCGGCGTTGGAAACCACCGGCAAGGCGATCGGGTTCACGGCAGTCGTGCTGATCGGTGGCGTGATGATGTGGGTCTTCGTGTCCGAACTGAAGTTCCAGGCCGACGCCGCGATGCTGCTGATTGTGATGCTGGCACTGAACGCGATGGCCTCGATTTTTCTCGTCCCGGCGTGGTTGAAGAAATTCTCACCGGAGTTCATTACACGACAAGCTCAATTGGAGGAGTTGAAGTGAAACATAAAACCACACGTCAATTTACAGCTCTACCGCCCGGCCTTGGCTTTCTCGTCCTGACACTGCTGCTCTTGCCTTCAGCACAAGCCGACGATCTGGAGACCCGCGGTTTCGTCGAAAACGCGACCTACTATCGCGTCCACGGCGTCGGTATCACCAAGTCGCGCACCACCTTCCAGATGGAGCTTTCCAAAGCCTTCGATGCGTCCGGCCCGTTTTCCGAGTTTTCCGTGCACAGCATCTTCCGCGGCAGCTTCGACGCCGTTTACGATCTGAACGACGACGAATTCGGTGAAAACTCGGGTCGCGCGGTAAGTTTTCCGGCACCGGGCAATCCCGCTTTCTTTTCATTCCTGGTGGACGGTAACCCGACCAATCCGCCGCCCTTCCCACCCTCCACCAACCCTCAGTTCGCCGGTGTCTTTCCACCCCCGGTAGCCAGCGGCGCGATCCCGCTTCCCGGTGTGCCGGGCGGGTTTATCGGGGCCGGCAATCCGAACGAGGGTCTGGGCCTGGTGGGCGAAGACGTGCATTTCTTCGAGCAGGGTGGCGTGGTGCTGGCCTACCCGACACGGCCCTGTGACATTGACAATCGCGGCTGCATTGCCGGTTACATGGACGATGAACTCGACGACCTGCGTTTTCGTGAGTTCAACAATGACCTGGACTTCCTGCGCGAACTCTACCTGGACGCGGCGATACCGGTCGGCGAAAACGAGCTCGGCTTCCGCATCGGCCGCCAACAAGTGGTCTGGGGGCGCACCGACCTGTTCCGCGTGCTGGACGTGGTCAACCCGGTGGATTATTCACGCCACAACATCTATGACGAACTCGAGGACATCCGCATCCCGATGGGGATCTTCAACGTTGAATACCGGGCCGGCGCCACCGGGCCCTTCGAGGATCTGAACCTGCAGGCGATCTGGAAATTCGAGGACTTCCGACCCAACAATCTCGGCCAGGGGGGCGAACCCTACGCCATCCTCGGCGCCGGCAACTTTTTCCGTGCCATGAAGAACTGCTGGGACAACGGCTGCACGGTCTGGAACTTCCCGGAAACGGGGGTGGCCGTGGACTTTCCCAAGCATTCACTGGGCATCCGCCAGGCCAATGTGCCCGACTTCAGCGACGAGCAGGATTTCGGTGTTCGCCTGGAGGGCGTGCTCAAGAACGTCGGCTTCTCGCTGAATTACCTGCGTTACACCTCGCAGATGCCCTCGCTCAGAGGCGGTATCGCCGCGGACAATCCGTTCACCCCGAACGTCGAATCGCAGTTTTTTCCCTACGCGCTGGCTTTCGACATCGATTTTCCGCGCCTGACGCTGATCGGGGCCTCCGCCGATTTCTACATCGAAGCGCTGAAGTCCGCGTTCCGCGTCGAAGTCGCCCACACCTCGGGTGAAGAATTCCCCAACACGCTGAGGGAGCGGCTGTTCTCGGAATCGGACGTTATTCGCTGGGTGATCGGCATCGACCGGCCGACTTTCATTCCGTTCCTGAACAGAAACCGGGCCTTCCTGCTGTCACTGCAGGTCTTCGGCCAGCATCTGCTGGACCACGAACTGCAGCGCGTCAATGCGCAGGGTCTGCCGACGCTGTCCGAAGTCGGCATGGTGGACTGGGAAGACAATTACATCGCGACCTTCCTGTTCCAGGGCAATTACCTCAACGACCGGCTGACCCCGCAAATCCTGAGTGCCTACGATTTCGAGGCTGGAAGCGGCGTGGTTTCACCCTCGGTCGACTGGAAAATCAGCAACAGCTGGCGCCTGACAGCCGCGATCAATTTCAAGTTTGGTGACGGCGCGCTGGCATTCGACGACAACCGTGCCGCCAACCCGTTCCCGCCGTTCACCTGCGCGCCGCCGCTGGCTGCAGCCGGCTCACCCCTGTGCGGCAGCCCCTACAGCAGCCTCGGTGCCAGCGGCTTCGAACCCATCGGCCGTTTCCGCTCGGGACCGTTCGGCATGGCCATCAATGAAGATGAGTATCAACTGACCATCCGGTATCGCTTTTAACAGGAGTTAACGATGAAAAAAGCTATTTTGCTGATATTTTCAGCCGGCGTGTTCGGCTTTGCGCACAGCGCTGCCGCCGAACCGTTCACGGAAGAGGACATCAACCGGTCTTTCTACCCTTACCAGGACTGGACCCCCACCTTCGAGGGCTATACGCCCGGCATGGTGGTCGACCAGAGTAATGTCGAGCAATTCAAGGCCATTCTCGATGAAGCCCTGTACCGCTTCGTCAAGGACGGCTGGGTAACGGTCCGGACCGACGAAACCACCGACTTCCCGCTCAGCGAGGATTACGTGGCGGCCACGGTGAAATACGCGGGGGACGTGACCCTGGCGGAAAACGGCACGCTGAACAACTTCGTGGCCGGACGGGCCTTCCCACAGGAACCCCGCACCGATGACCCGCAGGCCGGCCAGAAACTCGTCTGGAACTACCAATACGGTTTCAACTCGGGTGACAGCGAAACCATTTATCCTTTCTGGTGGACCTTCCGCAATGTGAATACCGGCAAGGTCGAGCGCACGCTGAAATTCAACTGGCATTTCCTCAATTTCCAGCACCGTGTGACCTTTGAACCGAAACCGGCCTACGAAGACAACCCGGCGGAGGTTTTCCGCGGCATTTATGGATTGGTGGAAGAGCCTTTCGACCTGGCCAATACGCAGATCCTGATCCACCGCTACGCCGACGACACCAAGCGCGACAACGCCTGGCTGTACGTGGGCTTCCAGCGCCGCGTGCGGCGCCTGGCGACCGGCCAGATCACCGACGCCTTTCTGGGTAGCGACCTGATGATCGAGGATTTCGAGGGTTACAACGGCCGCGTAACGGACTACAACTGGGAATATGCCGGTACACGCAACCTGTTGCTGCCTTTCTATTATCACGATGAAATGGATTTGGCCGATGTCCCGGAAGATGACCCGGACGGCTACCGCTTCATCGATGTCGAAGGCCAGGGCGGCTGCTTCTCCAAGGTCACCTACCAGCTGCGCAAGAGCTTCACACTGGTGGGCACGCCCAAGGACCCCAACCACCCCATCGGCCGGCGGGTCATCAACCTCGACTCGCAAACCATGACCATGGCCTCGCTGGTCACCTACGACCGCAAAGGCGACATGTGGAAATGGTTCCCGATCGGCAAGGCGCATTCCGACCGTCATTTGCCGGTCAACAAAGGCAAGGGCGTCGCGCTCGATGACTTTGCCGTGGTGATCGACGTCCAGGCCAATCACTGCACGACGCTGCAATTCAAGAGTCAGGTGACCGACGAGGAAAATCAGCCCGACCTGTTCACCGTGCAGAACCTGCGCAAGAAAGGCCGTTAAGCCAAAACGCCCGCCCTGCCCCGGTTGCCAGATAACCCGGGGCAGCGGGAAACGGGCAGGAATCGCGGCTGAAGCCGCTCCCACTGGGCTCCGATGACCCTCTGGGGGCGGTTTTTTTGTGGTTCCTGACTTGATAAGACGGCCTTGCTTTACCTTTTTCGAGCAGATCCACCAGCCTGCCGTCGACTACCGCGCAATCCCGGCCGTGGCGCTGCGAATAGCCGGCCGGGTTCTTGCTTAAAGTCTGTATGTGCTGTTTGCTTTGCCGGGAGTACCACAATGAAAATGCCTCCGAGGACCGCACCTTCTGCGTACGCTACATCCAGGGCTTTATCGATGGCGCGGTGGTAACCGATGAGCGCGTCACCCAAAACGTCTCGAATGAATACGGCAATGAAACCTTCACCGAGCGCGCCATACGGACGCGCATCGGCACCCGCCTGGACCGCTACGGCCCTTCGGTCTACACCGGAATACTGTCTGGGTGATCCGGTGCCGCTGGAAGAGGTCGTCGAACACGTCGTCGCCGACCTGTCCGACGAGTCCACCGTGGATGCAAACCCCTTGGCGCGGGATGTCGTTTACGAGACCTTGCGCTCGAACTACCCCTGCGCCATCGTAGACTGACTGTCGTGAGTGCAATGCCCAACCGCCAGGGCGCCGCAAGCACCCGGATGGATCGCATCGCCCGCATGCTGTGGCTGGCCTTGCTGCTGGCCGCGGCCTGGCTGTTGTGGTCCGGTTTTTTCAAGCCGCTGCTGTTGGCATTGGGCGCGCTGTCCTGCGCCCTGACGGTTTTCCTGTCCCATCGCCTGCACCTGTTCGACACCGACTTTTTCTCGCTCCGCTTCAGCCTGCGGCTGTTCCGCTTCTGGGGCTGGCTGGCCAGGCAGATCGTCCTCTCCAGCGTCGAAGTCGCTCGCGTTGTGCTGAATCCCAAACTGCCCATCAGCCCGACGGTCGTCGACTTCGAGGCCGGCAGCGCCCACCCGGTGGATCGCGCCATACTGGGCAACTCGATCATCCTGACGCCCGGCACGCTGACACTGATCATCGACGGCAGGAAACTCACCGTGCACTGCCTGACCCGGCAGGGCGCAGAGGAAATCCGGGCCGGCGAAATGAATCGCCACGTGACCGGCTTGCGGATGCGCTGAGATGTACTACGCCGCAACCATCGCCACGCTGGTGACCATGACCCTGGCCCTGATCCGTGCCGTGAGGGGCCGACCGTTTATGACCGGGTCCTGATCGGCAGCATTGGCGTGCTGCACGTGCCCAACCTCTATACGCGCATGCATGCGGCCAGCCTGACCGACACCATGGGGGCCATACTGATGCTGACAGGCGCCATGGTGCAGGCCGGGCTGTCCCTGGCGGCGATCAAGCTGGGCGCCATTTTGCTGTTCCTGCTGATCACCAGTCCGGCTTCGACCTATGCCCTGACCAGCGCCGCCCTGGTCGTGCTGTACGCCACCTTCGACAAGCCTCGGTTCGGTGACCCCGACGCCCCCGTCCATCAACACGTCGGGCCCTGATGCCTGGAAAAAACGCCGGAATACATCGACATCCCCAACGTCGTCACGGCGGTACTGGGCAGCTTTCGCGGCTATGACATCCTGGGCGAAGTCTTTGTCGTGTTTACCGCCGGCATCGGCGTTCTCTTCCTCCTTTCAGCCCATCGCGGCGGAACCTTCCGCCAGGGTACCCGATCGTTCGGTGATTACGCGCTCGGCCTGCGCGAGCACGTGATTCCGCGGGTGGTCGGGCGCCTGCTGGTGCCGTTCCTTTTGCTGTTCGGGCTCTACGTGCAGTTTCACGGTGAGTACGGGCCGGGCGGCGGCTTCCAGGCCGGCGCGCTGATCGCGGCCGCTTTCATTTTACATGCCCTGATTGAAGGCGAAGAGCGGACGCTGGAAGCCTTGCCGCAAGGCTGGCTGACCGCACTGATGGTCGGCGGCGCCATGCTGTACGGAGCGGTGGGACTGGCGGGCATCGCACTCGGCTCGAATTTCCTGGATTACTCGGTGCTGTCCGCCGACCCGGTGGCCGGCCGGCGCTGGAGATCACGCAAGTTCTGCCGGGCCTGAGCATCGCTTTCCGTGTCGAACCGCTGGGCATGATGTTCGCGGCGCTGGCCTCCGGATTATGGCTGATCAACTCGATCAACTCGATCAACTCGATCGGCTACATGCGCGGCAACCGGGAGAAAAACCAGACCCGTTTTTACGTGATGTTCGCTGTTTCGCTCGCAGCCACGATGGGCATCGCCTTTTCCGCCAACCTGTTCACGCTGTTCCTGTTCTATGAAATGCTGACCCTGTCGACCTATCCGCTGGTTTCGCACAAGGGCGATCCAGCCACCGTGCGCTCGGCGCGCGTCTACCTGGGCATATTGATCAGCGCTTCGATCGGCCTGCTGCTGCCGGCCATTATCTGGACCTACGCGGTGGCCGGAACCGGAGATTTTGTCCCGGGCGGTATTCTCGAGGGCCATATCGAAGGCCCGCTGGTGGGACTGCTACTGGGACTGTTCGTGTTCGGCGTCGATTTCCTGTTTGCCGAACCCAGCAGTGGATGGCTTTTCTACGTCACCGCCTTCACCATCGTGGCGGCCAGCGTGGTAGCGCTGCGCCAGCAGAACCTGAAACGGCTGCTGGCCTATTCCACCATCGCCCAGCTGTCCTACGTCGTCATGGCGGCCGCCATACTCAAGCCTCTGGCCGAAGTGGGCGCCGCGATTCACATGCTGGCGCACGCATTCGGCAAGATCACGCTGTTCTTTGCCGCGGGCGCCATCTACACCGCATCGAA
>JAVVFH010000157.1:0-8210 GCA_032250585.1 Lysobacterales bacterium | reverse complement strand
ATTCGATTTCGTGCCGTTGTCGCGCGCTCTGGGCAAGGACCTCTCCGAGATCCTGCCGCAGCATCCCGAAGCTCAATTCTGGCGCCGTTTGCTGGGCGAGATACAGGTGGCACTGCACCATTGCCCGGTCAACGTCCGGCGTCGCCGGGAAGGCCGGCAAGAGATCAATTCGCTGTGGTTCTGGGGGGGCGGTTTTCTGCCGCCGCAGGGTGCCGGGCCGAGCATCGACGCGGTCTATTCGGACGATCCGGTCAGTAGCGGCCTGGCCATCATCAACGACTGCCCACTGAAACCGCTGCGGCGCGCTAAGAAAGTAGATTTCAGCGGCGACGGCCGCTCGGTTTTGATCGACTGGACCCCGTCATCGGGCGACGCGCGTGCCGAACTGAACGCGCTGGAAGGCTTCCTGGCGGCGCTGCTGCCGGTCCTGCACCGCGGGGAGCGGCAGCTGACGCTGATTGACGGCAGCGGCACCGTCCGCGAATACGGCCGTGCCCGGCGCTTTTGTTTCTGGCGTCGCCGCCGGCCGCTGGCGCAGTGCCTGCCGGCCCCGTCCACGCCCCCGAAATGAACCGGCAGCGCAGCATTCGCCAACGTCCGCCGGCGCCGCTGCAGGACCGCCTGCCGGCCGATTTGCATCCGGTGATGCGACGGGTGCTGTTGGCGCGCGGCGTCGCCGACGCTTCGGCCCTGGCGCTCGGGCTCGGCGATTTGTTGCCGCCCACCGGGCTGGCCGGGGTGGAACGCGCCGCCGCGCTGCTTGCCGACGCCGTTACCGGCGATCAACGCATCCTGGTCGTTGGCGATTTCGACGCCGACGGGGCAACCGGCACCGTGCTGTCGTTATTGTCGCTGCGCGCGATGGGCTGCCGGCGGCTCGACTTCCGGGTGCCGAACCGTTTCGAGTTCGGCTACGGCCTGACCGTGCCGCTGGTAGAAACCCTGGTCGCGGAGCCTCCCGACTTGCTGATGACGGTGGATTCGGGCATCAGCTGCGTGGCCGGCGTGCGGCGCGCGCGCGAACTGGGCTGCCGGGTGATCGTGACTGACCACCATCTGCCGGGCGAGGTGATTCCGGAAGCCGACGCCATCGTGAACCCCAACTGCCGCGGCGATGCCTTTCCCAGCAAGGCCGCCGCCGGCGTCGGGGTGGTTTTTTACCTGCTGGGCGTGCTGCGGCGCCTGCTGCGCGAACGCGGCTGGTTCGGTCGCGGGCGGCCGGAGCCGAACCTGGCGCAATTCCTGGATCTCGTGGCGCTGGGCACGGTGGCCGACCTGGTGCCGCTGGACCACAACAACCGCGTGCTGGTGCGCCAGGGCCTGGAACGGATCCGCCGCGGCCGGACGCGGCCCGGGCTGATGGCGCTGCTGCGCCTGGGCAAACGCGACTACCGCTACGCCAGCGCGGGCGACCTGGGGTTCGCCGTGGCGCCGCGCCTCAACGCGGCCGGGCGCCTGGAGGACATGGCGACCGGCATCCGCTGCCTGCTCAGCGACGATCCCGACGAGGCCATGCGCCTGGCCGGCCTGCTGGAGGAGCTCAACTGTCAGCGGCGCGGCATGCAGGAGCAGATGCAGAAGGAAGCAATGCAGCAGATCGAGCAGTTGCTGGCGTCGCTGGAGCAAAACGAATTGCCGCCGGCGCTGTGCCTGTTCGATCGGCGCTGGCACCAGGGCATCGTCGGACTGGTCGCCTCGCGGGTCAAGGACTCACTGCACCGCCCGGTGATCGCCTTCGCGCCGCAAGCCGACGGTGCCAGCACGCTCAAGGGTTCAGCGCGCTCGGTCCGCGGTCTGCACATTCGCGACGTGCTGGCTTACGTGGACGCCCACCAGCCCGGCCTGATCAAAGCCTTCGGCGGGCATGCGATGGCGGCCGGCCTGAGCCTGGAAAGCGAGCATCTGCCGGTCTTCAGGGATTCGCTCTCGGCTGCGGTCACTGCCGTGCTGGGCGGCGCTGAATTGACGGCCGAGTGGCTGAGTGACGGCGCGCTGGCCGCGGCCGACCTCTCGCTGCAGCTTGCGACCGGCCTGGAAGATCTGGGCCCGTGGGGACAGCGTTTTCCGGAGCCGCTGTTCGACGGGCGTTTCGAGGTCGTCGACGCGCGCGTGGTCGGCGGCTCGCACCTGAAGATGATCCTGCGCCCGCTGGACGGCGAGCAGGCGCTGGACGCCATCGCTTTCAACCGCACGCCCGAAGACCTGCCGCCGGCCGCCGCCGTGCGCCTGTTGTACCGGCTCTCGGTGAATCGCTGGCGCGGCGAGTCGAGCTGCCAGTTGATGGTGGAAGAAATCATCCGCGATGGCCTCCCGTCCGCTCCTTGAGCGGGGCTTGAGGTCACCGCTCTGCACACACAGAGGATTGTACCCCCGAAGCGCCGCTTGGTAGCATGGGACACCCTGAAATGATGATGCTTTCTTCCCGGGCAATGGCATCGCCACCCTCGGCCGAGGACGAAGCGATGAAAAAGGATGTCAGCAATCCCGCCGGCGCCGTGCGCCCGGGTGAAGAACTCGATTGGCTGGTGCTGGACCGGCGCCTGAAAACGGTACTGCCGCATTTGCACGGCGAGCCGGAAATCAGCCAGTTCGCCGGCGGGCAATCCAACCTGACTTACCGCCTGAAATACGCAAACGAAGACCTGGTGCTGCGCCGCCCACCGTTTGGCACCAAGGCGAAATCGGCCCACAGCATGATCCGCGAATACCGGATCATGAAACAGCTGAAACCGGTTTACGCAGCCGTTCCTGATGTGCTGTATTACTCGGACGACGAGTCCGTGATCGGCTCGGAGTTCTACGTGATGCGCAAGGTGGAAGGGCACATCATCAAGGATCGTCTGCCCCCCGAATGGAACTTCAGGCCGGCCGACACACGCCGCCTGTGCGTTCATTTCTGGACGAAGCTGATCGAACTGCACCAGGTCGATTACGCGGCGGCGGGCCTGCAGGACTTCGGCCGGCCCGAGGGCTACATCGAGCGCCAGATCCACGGTTGGAACCGGCGCTACGAACGGGTCATCACGCCCGACGTGGACGCGTTCAGGGACGTGCGCGACTGGCTGGAAGAGCATATGCCGGCGGCCAGCGGCCGGCACGCCGTATTGCACGGCGACTACCGCATCGACAACGTCGTGCTGGACGAGCGGGATCCCACGACCGTGCGCGCAGTGCTCGACTGGGAAATCTGTGCGCTGGGCGATCCGCTGATGGATCTCGGCAATTCGCTGGCTTATTGGATAGAGCGCGGCGACCCGAAGGAACTGCGCAGCCTGGCGATGCAGCCCTCGACCGCGCCGGGCATGCTGACGCGCGCCGAGGTTCTGGACCTTTACCGGCGGCGAACCGGTATGGCGATACCCGATTTCACTTTCTACCTGGTGTCCGGTTATTGGCGCCTGGCAGTGATTTTGCAGCAGATCTATTACCGCTATTACCACGGCCAGACCCGCGACGCGCGTTTCAGTGCCTTCGGCGAGTCGACCCGGCGGCTGGGCGAGCACTGCCGGCGGCTGCTCGACGGCGGTTGAAGGGCCGGCGCGCGGCACTGCCCAGCCTGTTCAGTCCATGGTCAGCACGACCTTGCCCCGGGCCCGCCGTTCGGTGAGCACGGCGAAGGCCTCGGCGTAACGTGCCAGCGGGTAACGCTCGGTCACGCGCGGCTCGAGCTTGCCCTGATCGACCAGGGCGAAGAGTTCGACCATGTTCTGCAGCGCCTCGTCGGGTTCGTGTTTGGCCCAGGTGCCCCACCACACGCCGACCACGCGGGCTTCCTTCAACAGTGCGATGTTGAGCGCAAAACGCGGAATGTCGCCGCTGGCAAAACCGATGACGAGGTAGCGTCCCTGCCAGGCCAGCGCGCGGAAGGCCTCTTCGGCCAGCGGGCCGCCCACCGGGTCGTAAACCACGTCGACGCCGCGGCCACCGGTCAGTTCCTTCACCGTTTCCCGAAGTGGCTGCTCGGTGTAGTTGATGGTCAGGTCGGCACCCGCCGCGCGCGCGAAGTCGAGTTTCGCCTGGCTGCTGGCCGCCGCGATCACGCGCGCTCCCAGCGCCTTGGCGATTTCGACCGCGGCCACACCGACGCCGCCCGCGGCGCCGAGTACCAGCACGGTGTCGCCGGGGCGCAGTTGCTTCGATTGGCGGAAAGCGTGGTAAGCGGTGGCGTAAGTGATGGTGAAGCCCGCGCCCTGTTCGAAGCTCATGCCGGCGGGCAGCGGCAGACAGAACTTCTGGTCGACCACGCAGCGTTCGGCGAAGGCGCCGATGGTGGGGGTGACAATCACCCGGTCGCCCGGCTTGAAACGCTCGACGCCGTCACCGACGGCGGCGACCACGCCGGATGCTTCGCTGCCCGGGATGAACGGCGGCGGTACTTTCACCTGGTAGTCGCCGGTGATGAGCAGCAGGTCGGGGAAATTGATACCAGCGGCTTTGACGTCCACCAGCACGGCACCTTTGCCGGGCACCGGGTCTTCGGCCGTCTCCAGCCGCAGTTTTTCCGGCGGTCCGTATTGCTTGCAGAGCAGTGCTTTCACGGTCAGGCCACCTCGAACAGTGAAGCGGCGCCCTGGCCGCCGCCGATGCAGCCGCCCTCGTGCACCGGCTTCAGGCCGGCCAGGCCTTCCAGCGTGGTGCCGGGCCGGTTGCCCTCGTCCTGTTCGAGTCGGATCTCGCGAAAGGAGATTTCCCCGCTGGCGCGATCCATCACGCCCATGCTGGAGGGCAGGGGAACGATCTCCCGGTCCAGGCGGCCGGCTTGCTGTGCCGCGGCCGTGCGCTCCTGACTCTGCAGCGCGTAGGCGTCCTGGGTTTCGCGATCGATGCCGTAACGGCGGGCGACCACTTCCGCGGTGTCGAGCATCGGCATGTAAATGTGTTCGTGCATGGCCAGCAAACGCGGATCGGTCGCGCGGTAGCCGTTCATGTGCTCGTTCTGCACCAGGCTGATGGATTCCAGGCCGCCGCCGACCATCACGTCCACACCTTCGTGGATGATGCTGCGGGCCGCGATGGCGATGGCCATCATGCCCGAGGAGCATTGCCGGTCGACGGTCATGCCGCCGGTGCCGACCGGCAGGCCGCCGGCCAAACCGGCCAGGCGCGCGATGTTCATGCCCTGGGTGCCCTGCGGCATCGCACAGCCCATGACCACATCCTCGACTTCCAGCGGGTCGAGCTGCGCGCGGGCGACCGCGTGGCGAATGGCGTGCCCACCCAGGGTCGGTGCTTCGGTGTTGTTGAAGGCGCCCCGGTAGGCTTTGCCGATCGGGGTTCTGGCGGTTGAGACGATGACGGCTTCACGCATGATGCGGCTCCTGATTGAAAACTATCTGACGATCCAAAGGATCAGGTATTCGGCGATCAGCGCCGGCTTTTCCACGTTCTCTATCTCGACGGTGACGCGCACTTTGAGCAGCCATTGCGCGCGGCTTTTCTGTGTCACCTCGAGGATGTCCTGGCACGCCCGGATGCGCTTGCCGACGCGCACCGGCTGGATGAAACGGACTTTGTCGGAGCCGTAGTTGATGCCCATGGTCACGCTTGTCGGGCGCGGCATTTTTTCGGCCATCAGGTGCGGCAGCAGGGCAAGCGTCAGAAAACCGTGTGCGATGGTGCCGCCGAACGGCGTCCTGGCGGCGCGCTCCGGATCGGTGTGAATGAACTGGTGGTCACTGGTGGCGTCGGCGAAGAGGTTCACCCGCTCCTGGGTGATCTCCAGCCACGAAGACGGTTCCAGCGAGCGCCCGGCGAGTGTCGGCAGTTCCGAGGCTTGGATGGTGGGTCTGTTGGGGGCTTGGGTATCGTTCAAGGGATGTATTCACTCAGGTTCAGGCCCTGCCCGGCATCCGCACTCATGCCGCCGTCCAGCGGAATGACGGCACCCGACAGGTAGGCGCCGCCGGCGCCGCACAGGCACAACAGCAGGCCGGCGATGTCGGTGGCCCGGCCGACCCGGCCCAGCGGCACGTTCTCGCTGAGTTTTGCGCGGCGCTGCTCGTGATCGGTGATGAAACCGATCATGCCGCTCGGGAACGGGCCGGGGGCGATGGCGTTAACGGTGATCCGCCGCCCGGCCAGTTCGTTCGACAGAATGCGCGTCAGGTGGTGGACTGCGGCCTTGCTGGCCGCGTAGGAATAGGTGGAATCGCCATAGGGCAGCTGGCCCATCACCGAGCCGATGTTGACCACCCGCGCGGGGTCATCGGCGCTGGCCGTTTCGGCCAGCAGCGGCGTCAGCTTCTGGGTCAGGGTAAACAGGCCGGTCACGTTGATCGACATGATGTTCTCCCAGGCTTTCCATGGAAACTGCTCGTAGGCGGCGCCCCAGCTCTTGCCCGCGTTGTTGACCAGCACGTGCAGCTCCGGTTCGCGCTCGGCGACGGTCGCGGCCAGCGAGCCGACGCCTTCCTCGGTCGCCAGGTCGGCCGACAGGGCGAAGCACTCGCCGGGCAGCGCGGCCAGTGATTCGGCGGCCTGCCGGCAGGCGTCGAGCTTGCGCGAGGCGATGTAGACCCGCGCACCCGCCGCAACCAGCGCGGTGGCGGCCATGTAACCGATGCCGGTGGCACCGCCCGTGACCAGGGCCGTTTTGCCCTGCAGGCTGAACAGGCTTCCCAGGTATTCATCGATGTGGCTCATGCGTTCAGTTCCTGCAGGTAGGGCTTCAGTTCGCGGCGCGCGACCACCATCCGGTGCACCTCGTCCGGGCCGTCGGCGAGTCGCAGCGTGCGCGCGTTCATGTACATCCGGCCGAGTGGGAAATCCTGCGACAGGCCGTAGGCGCCGTGCATCTGGATGGCGTCGTCGATCACCTGGATCGCGATCCGGGGCACGCTCGCCTTGATCTTGGAGATCCACAGATGAGCCTCTTCGGCAGCCTGTGTGTCGATGGCCCAGGCCGTTTGCAGGGTCAGCAGGCGGGCCATGTCGATGTTCATCCGTGCGTTGGCGATCAGGTCGTAGTTGCCGCCCAATTTGGCCAGCGGCCGGCCGAAGGCGGTTCGACGCACGGATCGGCGGCACATCAGCTGCAGCGCTTTTTCCGCCATGCCGATCGCGCGCATGCAGTGATGCACGCGGCCGGGGCCGAGCCGGCCCTGGGCGACTTCGAAGCCGCGCCCCGGACCCAGGATGACGTGGTCTTCCGGCACGCGCACGTCGGTAAAGCGAATCTGCATGTGGCCGTGCGGCGCGTCGTCCATGCAAAACACGTTGAGACCGCGAACGATTTCGACGCCCGGAGTGTCCATCGGCACCAGAATTTGCGAATGCTGCTGGTGGCGAGGCTTGTCCGGGTTGGTCCGGGCCATGACGATCAGGATCTTGCAGCGCTCATCGCCGGCGCCGGAGATGTAGGATTTTTCGCCATTGATTACCCACTGGCCGTTTTCCAGCACTGCGCGGGTCGCAATGTTGGTCGCGTCGGAGGAGGCGACGTCCGGCTCGGTCATCGCGTAGGCGGAGCGGATCTCGCCGTTCAGCAGGGGTTCCAGCCACTGTTGCTTCTGCTGCTCGCTGCCGTAACGTTCCAGTACTTCCATGTTGCCGGTGTCGGGTGCGCTGCAGTTGAAGGCTTCCGCAGCCAGGTGCGCGCGCCCGGTTTCCTCGGCCAGGTAGGCGTACTCGACCGTATTCAGCCCGTAGCCGCGCGCGCTGTCGGTCAGCCAGAAGTTCCACAGCCCCTGCGCGCGCGCGGCCGACTTCAGCGCGTCCAGTATTTCCTTCTGGCGTTCCGTCAGCGTCCAGCGGTCGCCCCTGGCGACCTCCGCCAGGAACTCGTCGTCGACAGGCGCGACGCGTTCGTCGATGAAGGCGCGCACGGCGTCCACCAGGGGGCGCACGCGTTCTGTCATTCCGAGGTTCATGGCCGTATCCCGTGCGCTTCAGTAACCCCGCAGGCGGGCGAAGCGATCCAGATGATAGTAGCGGTCTCCGTAGAGGGAATCCAGGATCTGCAGGCGCTTGAGGAAAAAACCGATGTCGAATTCGTCGGTCATGCCGATCCCGCCGTGCATCTGGATGGCCTCGTTGGCGGCCAGCCGGGCGGTCTCGCCGAGCTTGGCCTTGCTCATGCTGGCCAGTTCGGCGACGTCTTGTGTGCCTTCATCGAGTGCCTGCAGCGCCTTGAGCAGCAGCGACTTGCAGCTTTCGATCTCACCGTACAGGAAGGCGGCGCGGTGCTGCAGGCCCTGGAAGCTGCCGATCGG
>JAVVFH010000156.1:4338-8317 GCA_032250585.1 Lysobacterales bacterium | reverse complement strand
AAAGCCGGATTTGGTCATATTTCCCGCTCTTTTTCGTTAAATAGCCCTGCTATTCGCCTCAAAAGAGCGAAAAATCTGCCTCAAACCGGCTTTCCCTCGCTACGATCGGTTAAGTCCGACAGGCTGCTAGAACGCGGCTGGGGCAGCAACCTGGGGGTTGACAGGCCCTCTTGAATTCCCAAAATCCGGCTTCTGGTCGAACACCCCCTGGGCTCGCCACCCATCCGGTTCAGGTGAGGTTGCACAACGGCTGTGAATCCGGCGGCGCGCGCGGGAAGCGGCCAATGAGGGTCTCGTGCTGCTGCACGTGCGCGAGAATCTTCGCGATCAACGGCGGGTTCTCTCGGCAATCGCTCCCGGCATTGCTCTACCTCCTGCATCCCTGCAGTCGGATGCAGGCAATGACCCGAAGTTTCCCACCGCACTCGGGGCAGGTCTCGATATCGATGGCGAATACGCGTTTAAGGCGCTGCATCCATTGGACAGGAGTCCCGGTGCCGCGAAGCGCAAGGATGCGCGGGAGCGGCCATTGGACAGGAGTCCCGGTGCCGCGAAGCGCAAGGATGCGCGGGAGCGGCCAGCTCATGGGGGCCGTTGGCTGTTCAGCATCGATCTTGCCGCCTGTCCGCTGTGGCACGATGCGGTTCCGGTGTTTGAAATTCGGTGCAAAGATCCCGTGGAAACGGGTGAGAGCCTGCCCCGGACTCGATACGGGGTTGAGCCGGGGTCTGGGCACCAAAGCCGCCAGCCGGGCGATGAAGTCCAGCGGCTCCAGCAGCACATGGGTCGATCCGTCGCGAAAGGGGTGTTTGTACGGATAGACCACCCGCCCGCGGTCGTCCACATACAGACGTTTCGTGGCGATCGGTGGGCGGGTGACGTAGCGGCACAGACGTTCCAGGCGGCTTCGCTGCCACGCCTCGCAAACCGTGGCAGCATGGAGGGAAAAACCGGCCACCTGGGCCACCAAGGGGCGGCTCGACGTATCCTCCAGGGGCGGCAGGCTATACAAGACCAAGGCTTTGCGACCAGCGTGGGGGCCGATCGCTATGCGGTAGGCGATGGAAGCCGCCTGAATCTGGTCCAAACCGGAGCCGGGTTCCAGATCCAGGTAGGGATCCACCGGATCGGCGATCAGCAGACCGCGGCGTTCCAAAACGCGCACGATACGCTGACAGAGCGTATCGAGCAGTTGGGCCAATTCGGTGTCCGTCGGCCGCCGGGCGCGATGAAAGGCTGCGCCGCGCCCACTGAAGCTGTAGGCTCCATCAACGAACAGCATGTGCAGGTGGATGTTCAAATTCAGGGCCGAGCCGAAGCGCTGAATCAGGGTGACCGCGCCGGTGCGGGCGCCGGAGGACACCTGCAAACCCGCCTGGCGCACGATGAAGGTCGAGATGCCGCGTTGAACTACGGCCAGTACATTGTTCAGTACTTCTGGTCGGGCAGCGAACAGAAACCTGAGAGGAATCGGAAAGGTCAGCACCCATTGCCTGATCGGCGCTTCGGGAAAGACATGATCGACCAGGTGGGCGGCCGACTTCACCATCCGCCGCGCCCCGCAACTCGGGCAGAAGCCCCTACGCTTGCAACTGAACGCCACCAGGTACTCGTGGCGGCAACCGTCACATTTGACGCGCAGGAACCCGTGCTCCAGCAGCCCGCACTTCAGGTAGTCTTCGAACTCCCGGCGAACGAACTGGGGAAGTTGGCCACCAGTAGTTTCGAGCTCGCGCACGAAACGCGGGTAATGCTCTGCAACAATGGCATAGAGCGCGGTCTGTTCCGGTCGATGCCGGTGGTAGGCAGGCGCGACGGCGATCGGGGACGGAGCAGGCACTGGACATGAATGGATGGATCAATCCAGTCATGGTTCGGCAGGCCCTCTTGCCTGTCTGCAGCAAATCTCCCTGAATCCGCGTAAGACATCGCTGCTGCCACGCTACAGGTTGCGCCAGAGCTTGCGGCAAACGGCTCCGGCGCGGCAACAGAATGCGCGCCCAAGCCGTCGTCGGGCCTTCTGCCGTTCTCTCTTTTCGCGAGTGCGCAGCGCGTTATTCCGATTGAGCCACCCTCTACCGTGCTCAAAAACTGACCAATGGGGCAAGGTCATTTTCCTGACAGGACGGTTTCGAGAGCGCTGACGAGTTCCTTGCGACGCTCTTTGGCCAGTCCGTCGAGGTTCTGCATCCTCCACTGGACGGCGGGCAGCTCAGCGATGGCATCGACACTGAGCCGGCTCCAGTCTGCCTCGCCACGCTCGAAGGAAATGAGGAACTCCTTGTGAGCGCCGGGCATGTTCGTGATAGCCGCATCGACGAGACGCGCGCGTGCGTCCGTGAGAACGGACAGCTCAACGGGCGCGCTCGTCATGCCGGCGAAGCCGCGCTCGAACTCTTCGGCGATATCCTTCTGCCTTGAACCCAGCACTTCGTGCATCGGCCGGTTATGGCTGATGAGATAGACAACGAAAGCCTCGCGAAGCCGGTCATCCAGTCCTTCGTTTTCCAGCAGAGCATGAATATCGAAGAGATCGCGTGGGTGTTGGCGGTCCAGCGCGGCAACGATCTTGCCACCGTACACGTCCGCGAACGACAGTGTGTTGATCTCGGCAAAGCCATATGCATCTTCAACGGGAGCGGAAACACTCCTTGTCTCACTCTCGAAGACTGAGCCGCGCAACACAGGCGTGACTTCGATGATGACCTGAATACCGTCAAGGCTCACAACGAGCTTGTAAACGGTGTCCTCACCTTTGAGGGCTGTTTCATTGACCTTGGCGCCGCGTAGTCCGCCCCTGATGCGGCCTGCAATACGCTTCATTGCCGCATCGATCGCGCGCAGCGATTCATCGCGCGGTGCGACGGGGAGATAAGCAAGATCAATGTCCACGGACAGGCGCGGCATGTCGCGCAGGAAGAGATTAATCGCGGTCCCGCCCTTAAGGGCGAAGCAATCCTCTTCGGCGACAAAGGGCAGCGTTCTGACCAAAAGGGCTACCTGGCGCGTGTAGACCTCACTGAACGCCATGAAGGTCTTCCGGCACTGTTATCTGGTACGTGGGGTCAAACTTGCCACCCTTGACGAGCATGCGCTTGCCCTTGCCAAGGTCTATGTCTTCGTGATTTATGCGCTGGAGCCATGCGTGGTTGTGGCGGTCGGCGAAGAACAGGAAGAGCCGCTTTACTTTGATGCTGCGGCACTGGACCAACAATTCCTGCAAGCGGCGGGGGCTGAGCGTTGCGAGCCCCTCCATCAAGCCATCGACCTGATGGAAACTCTCGCGATCGGGCAGTTCATCGAGCAACTCAAAGACAGCGCGCTCGGCCGTGGAAACGACAAGCGGCCACTTCCAGTGACCCCAGGGAAAGACGCGGAACGCACCAGAGAGTGTCTTGTCGGTGTCGGGCAATTTCTGACCATCAAGCGGGACGGTGGGCAGCGCTTGATCAAGGCCTGGAAACAGGCGTCGCCGGCTGCGGAAAACAAGGCGGGTCTCGATCGGAAGGTTGGCGGTCCAGCCGGGCAGAGGCTTATCTCCATACAGAAAGACTTCCTGCTGTGCGTGAGAGAGGTAATGAGCAAATCCCTGCAGCTCCAGAGCCGTACGACCGCCGACAGTGACGGGGTGGTGCATGAGAGACTGGAGCGATATGACGGCCTGCTCCCACGTGAGGTCGCCACGCGGACGGCGATAAACGCCGCGCGTGGGCCGCTCCAGCCAGCCGGCGGCGAGATACTTGGTGCGCAGGGAGCCGTAATAGCCGTGCTGCTCCATCCACTTGGCATCCGCGAGCAAGCCCTCCGGGAGGTCTTTCGCTAGCTGGTTTATCTTTTTGTACTTTTGCTCACTCATGGTTAGTAAAATAGCACTTCTGCAAACTGTTGGCTAGTTTATAAATTTGCCGAATCATTGACCGGTGGTGTACAAATCCGCCCTTTTATAAACCGATCTCGGCAGCGACCGGCGTCCAATTCG
>JAVVFH010000156.1:0-4328 GCA_032250585.1 Lysobacterales bacterium | reverse complement strand
GCCAGCTGGCGACGACCTGATCGGACGTTGACCGGCATTACGCCACCTGCGCTCGACCAGGCCCGATTGCGGAAACATGACTCAGCCCGGACTGCGTAACGTCTCAATTGGGCCCGCAGCTCGGAAGTCGACTCTGAAGTGCTCGGATCCGCCACGCTTCCGTGCTGACTTCCGAAGATTCAACCCGGGCCGGGTTCATTGGCGCGCCGCGCCCGGGTGCCACCCCGCATGTCCAGAGGTTGCCCTTGATCCATGCAACGCGGAATTCTGGCGCCGGGGTACGGTCCAAGGGCAGCATGCAGACGCTACTCAACGAACTCAAGCGACGTAACATCTTCCGCGCGTCCGCGGCCTACGTCGTGACCGCATGGGTGCTCGCACAGGGCGCTGGGCTGGTCCTGCCGGCGTTCGACTCGCCCGACTGGTTGCTCAGGGCGGTGTTCGTCATTCTGGCCATCGGTTTTCCGGTCACCATTACCGCCGCCTGGCTGTATGAGATCACGCCGCGCGGGTTGCGCCGTACCAGCACCCTCGATCACGAGCAGCGCAAGCTACAAGAAAGCAGCGGCCCCCGGATCGTGGACTCGATCACCATCATTGCACTGGTATTCGCAGTGGTGCTGGTGGGCATCGGCCGCGACGGCTGGCTTATCGGCATGCAGCTGATCACGGCCGAAGACGTATCCACGCTGATGGAAGCAAACGGCGAGGAGCAAACCGTAGCGGTCGTTCCATTTGTATCGCTCAACCCGGACCCCGATCACCGGCTGTTGGCCGAAGGTTTCGCGACGGCGCTGGCCGACCGGCTGCAATCCGCCAGCTCGTTGCGGGTAATTGGCATGAGCTCGACATTCGAGCTGAACGGTGATGATAGCCCGGGCGCCGAGCTGCATTCCGTACTGAATGTCGATCGAATCGTGGAAGGAAGCCTGCGGCGTAGCGGCGATCTCCTGATCATCACGGCCCAACTGGTACGCCACCTCGACCACGAGGCACTGGCGACACATTCCGAACAAGTACCCCCGGCAGAGCTCGACGAGGCACTGGAGCGAATTGCCCGGAATCTGGCCTCGGCGGCCGGCGCCAGGCTGGCGGAGGCGAACGGAACGGATTTCACCGGTGGCGAGGCCGAGGACTGGTTCCGCGTGCTCGGAGCCCTTCGGCACGGCGGCAAGGAGCGTCTGCAAAAGGCCCGCGAGTTGACCGCCAGCCTGTCCGAGAAGGCGCCCCAGTCGGGCGAGGTACAGGCAGCCCGGGGAGTTGCAATCCTGCGCCAGGCGCAAATCGATACCGCGGACCACAATCAGCAGTATAGCAGCGGTCACGCCTTGCTGGAGCGGGCCATCTCCCTTGCCCCCGAGTCTCGCCGGGTACTGCGCTGGCGCACCTGGGCCGAAAGCCAGGCCGCCTATCGGCGCGGGCGCGCAGCGGATTTTGCACACGTGCTTGACAACCTCGATCACGCGCTGGTGCGGTTTCCCGGAGACCCGGTGCTGCTTGGCCTGCGTGCAAGACACTGTTTCAACTTCGGCGATTTCGCCTGCGCCACCGAATCCGGCCATCGAGCCCTCGATATCAACCCGCTTGATCGCGAGCTGCAACGAGTCATGGCCGAGGCTCTCGCAGCGATGGGCCGAACCGAGGAAGCAGAACAAACCCTGGAGAGCATGCGCTCGATCGATGCTCCCGCGGAAGTCGTGGCAATAGTGGCCGCACGGATCGCACTGGCACGGGGCCAGCCAAAGGCGGCCCTGCAAAGCTTGAGCGGTATCGAGCAACCCGGGCGCCAGACACGACTCTTCAGGCTCCGACTGCTCGCTTCCACCGGCCGCATGGAAGATGCAGTGGCCTTGCTGACGGCCGCTGACGACGACGAAAGCCGCGAAAACCTGAGCGAAGCCTGGGCTGCGACCCTTTCCGGCAAATTCAAGGAAGCTTACCGCCATGCCTGGAAGGTTCTCGACGCAGAGGGTCCGGAAAATGCCCTGCTGCTGGGTCAGCTCGCCGCTCAGGCGGGTGAGTTCGGCGATGCTGCGTCGGCATTTGACCGCCACTTTTCTGACTGGCTCAAGGACCCCGGACCGTTGCTCGGACCGGTCGCATGGGAGTATGCCCCCTGGTACGCGCTGGCCTTGAGGGAATCGGGCCGAGAGCAGGAAGCGAACCGGCTGCTCGACCGCCACCTGGCCGGCGTGATTTCCGTCGAGACGACGCTGGATCCAGCCAGCCGGAGTCTGTTTCTTGCCGCAAACCACGCCGTTGCCGGGCGTCTGGAAGACGCCGCCAACCGGCTCGAGCAGGCCCGCAAGAATGGACTGCTCATGACATTCGGCGCGCTTGGTGGGCTGCACGCCCTGACCGACTGCCGCATTCTCGGTGAAGCTGCGCGCAGCCCAAGGACCTCCATGGTGTTCGAGAATGGCAGGCTTCCGGTGTCCGGCAACTGAACCCAACTGTCGGGTAAACCCGACCTGTCCGCATGGCCCACCAGGTGGTGCCGGGGCCAGAATCCGGTCGATCTGCTAACATTCCGGACTCCCGCAATCCGGCGAATCGACCTTGACCCACCCGTTCATCAATACCGCCATCGAAGCCGCCCACAAGGCCGGCGACCTGCTGATAATGACCCGGAACTGTGTCAGCGCGAAAAACGGGCTACATCCATAAGACGTAACCCGTTGATTTAAATGGCGCGCCCGACAGGATTCGAACCTGTGACCCCTGCCTTCGGAGGGCAGTACTCTATCCAGCTGAGCTACGGGCGCTGAAACGGGTTTTTTGCTGCAGTTGCAACCGGGTACACCGGGGCGCGTAGTTTAGCGGTTTTAGTGCGTTGAAGTAAACGAGGGAACGCTTCCGGCAGGTCGGTGCAGCAGTTATACTACCGCGCTGGCGCGCCGTTGCGAAGAGCGGTGGGCTTAATTCAGAGCTTTTTCAGGGGTTCCAATGAGCAACAATGACGACCGCATGTTCATGCGCCAATTCACCGGAGTGATTATCGGATTTATCGTGCTGACCATCGCACTCCTGTTTCTGGCGCGCAGCATGCAGTATAAACCGGACGAAAACATCAACCCCAGCCAAAGGATCCTGCTCAAACAGCGGATCGAGCCTGTCGCCGGCGTACGTGTCGGTGCCGAAGGTGCGGCCGCGCTGGCCGAACAGCAGACCGTCGCCGCCGCGCCGGACCCTGCGGATATCGCCACCGTGGACGGAAAAGAGGTATACAGCGGCTTGTGCCAGACCTGCCACGACGCGGGTGTCGCCGGGGCTCCCATCAAAGGTTCGGACGACATGCGCGCCCGGCTCGAGGAACGCGGCCTGGAGCAATTGGTCACCAACGCCATCAATGGCTACAACGCCATGCCGCCGCGCGGCGGAAACCCGACGCTGACCGATGAACAGATGCGTGCCGCGGTCGAGCACATGCTGCCGTAGCGGAGTCTTGAAGCTTTGCGGCCCACCTCTTTCCAAATACCCGTTGCCCGTCGCGCTGACGGGGCTGCTGTTCGCGGCGGGTTGTGAACCAAAGCCACCGGGGCCGCCCCCGACTGCTCCCTGTGCAGCCCCCGGTCAGGCGATCAGCGCGATCCAGGGCACGGGTGAGCGTTCTGCGCACAACGGAACCGCGACCAGCGTACGCGGCGTCGTGACCCAATTGGAAACGGGCCGCGGGTTCTGGCTGCAGGAAGCCGGCCGGAAACCTCCGGGGCCGGCCTCGCGCGCTCTTTTCATCGCCGACGCCGAACTCGCCACGGTGGTGCAGCCGGGCAACGAAATGCTGCTGCACGGCCGCGTCGCAGAGCTCGGCGATTCGCCGGACACGCTGACAGCCCTGGTCGACCTTTCCGCTCACGAACTGTGCGGCACCGCGGCCGAACTGCCGCTGACCCCCGTGAAGCTGCCGATGGCCGCCGAACAGCGTGAAGCCGTGGAAGGCATGCGCGCCGAGTTTTCCCAACAGCTGACCGTCAGCGACGTTTACTACCTGTATAATGGCGGCCTCACGCTCAGTTCCGGCGGCGTGCTGCGCGTTCCGACCGAAATCGCCGAGCCCGGCGATGCGGCGGGGCGAATCGCCGCGCAGAACGATGCGCGCGCGATTCGCACCGAACTGGGCCATGAATCACAAGGCCGCCGCGACCGCGCCGTCCCGGTCGGCAGCACGCTTCCCGGCGCCACCGGCCTGTTCGGCCACCAGCGCGGCGGTGGCGCCGTCCTCCGCCGTCACGTCGCCGGTCATCGGGGCGGGGTTGCGGCCATGGCCGAGGGAATCGAACGACACCGCGAGATAGCCGTTGCGCGCCAGCGTCGCGGAGAACGCGCGC
>JAVVFH010000155.1:0-8326 GCA_032250585.1 Lysobacterales bacterium | reverse complement strand
GTGCGTGATTGAACCAGTCTTCCACCAGGCCGTTGAACATGACGAAATAATGCGGGTAGAAAATAATGCCCGCCGGATCGCAATGCGAAAACCGCACCAGCGTATCGCTGTAAAAAACGTTCTTTTGCGTTGCGTTACTCATGGTCTCACCCCCTGCGCCAGGCACCGGTCCTGGCCGGCAATCAACCCGCCTTGACCTGCTTGGCCTTGAGCCGCTGCGCCGTCTTTTCGATGTCGACGATGAAACGCCGGTGCGTACCGCGGGCCACTTCCTCGACCGCATCGCGTACCGTGAAGTCGAAGGCTACCGCGCCGCCGTTGACTTCCGTCAGCGTGACGTCGATTTCAACCCACATACCCATCAGGGTTGCACCCACGTGATCGAGTTCGATGCGGGTACCGACCGAATCGCGGCCCGTTTCGATGTGCTCAAGCAGCAGGTCGCGACAGGCCATTTCGATGTCGTAAAGCAGGTTGGGCGTCGAGTAAACGCGGCAGTCATCGCCCATGAAGCTGATGGTGCGGTCCCGGTCCACTTCGACGCGGCGGGCGGCCTTGAGGCCGGGTTCGAGTGTGTCGCTCATGTTTTTATCCTCGTTTATTGGTCTTCCCGAAAAATGAAACCCGCATCGTTCCGCGCGCCGCTTGCAGGAGGATCAAGCACGGTCCCGAAGCGAGCGGCCATACAGGCGCGCTTCAACATAGCGCACCAGCGCCCGGGTTCCGCGCGCGCAATTGCGGAATATGGGCACGCCCTGGTCCATCAGACATGCGCTCATGGCGTCGTAAAGCTTGCCGCCATCGATGATGCCGATCACCGGCTTGTCACTGCGCGCCACCAGCGGGGGCATCAGGTGGACGGTGCTTTTGGGGTCGGTGATGTCAAAACCGGGGCGCAGGCTGCTCGCCTCCAGCGCGCGCACGGACGGGGCGGTGGGATCGAGCCCGACCACGACCGCGTCGATGTTCGGATCATCCAGAAAAGCTTCGGTGATTTGCAGGTGCGCTTCGTCGTCGGCGCCGGGATTGATGTCGATCGGGTTTCTGACTTCCACCAGCGCGTCAAGCCGCTTGGCCCGCAGGCTTTCTTTCACACGCTCCACGGTTGCCGGCTCCAACGCGCCCATCTCCATCGCAAAGGTATCCGCTGCAATGGAATCGGCCATGCCGACCGACTCGAAGCCCGCACCGCTGATCGCGCCCAGTCGCCCGCCGCCAATTTTTTTGTTGTGCAACACGCCGGCGAGATAAAACAAATCGTCGAAGCTGTTCAAATCCTCCGCGACCATCGCCCCGGCCTGGCGCACCACCGATTCGAACAGGTAAGGGTCGCCCGCCATCGACGCGGTGTGCCCCATGACGGCCTGCTGGCCGGGCGTGGTGCGGCCCGCTTTGTAGACCACCACCTGCTTGCCGTTGAGCACGGCTTTGCGCACGGCGCGCACAAAATCGCGCCCGTCCAGGTCCTTGAAACCCTCGATGTAAATGCCGATGGTTTCGATTCCGGGCAGCTCCGAAAAGTAGCTGAGCATGTCGCCGTGGGTCAGGTCCGTCTGGTTGCCCAGCGCCAGCATGTAAAGCGGGTCGAGCCAGGGGTTCTGGCTGATGCGTGTGATCATGAACGCACCGCTCTGGCTGAGCATGACGGAATTTCTCTGCGGTTTTTTCGACTCTTTCGGCAACCGTTCCAGCGGTATGAACCAGGAATCGTAGTTGCCGGCATGGGAAACCACGCCCAGGCAGTTCGCGCCGAGGAAAACCGGGCCGCCGCCGGGCTTGCCGTGAGCGGCGTTGATGCGCTCGGCCAGGGCCGCGGCGGGCTCGCGACTGGCGGCGGTCTCCCCGAGGCTGCCGGGGATCAGCATCACGCTCTCGACCGCATCGGTCGCGATGATTTCATCGACCAGGTCGTAGACGGCCCCGGCGCCGATCGCGACAATCAGCAGATCCAGCTTGCCGTCCAGGGCCTGCAGGCTCTCGACACAACGCACGCCGTCGATTTCCGACTCGCCGGGGCGGATGATGACCAGGCGCTCCGCCGCGCAACCGCTGCCCATCAGGTTGCGCAGAATGATGCGGCCGAAATTCATTTTGCTCGACGACACGCCGATGATGCCGATCAGGCCGGGATGCAGCAATTTGTCGATTTTGTGGATCGGCCGGGGCAAACGACGCGGCGCGCGCCGGACGAGAGCACACCGGGCGTTCCCGATCGTCAGTTGTTCTCCAGCGCAGACCGGGTCGAGCTCCAGTTCCTGCAGCTCGTGGGCACCGTCGGAATCGTCCCGGCAAAAGCTGTTGGCCAGGGCCAGAAGCTCTTCGAAACACCGCCTGAGGGATTCATCCGCGACACTGAAGCCGTCGCGCCGGGTGACCCCGGCCAGTTTCCGGTAAGCCAGGGTGCGCTTGAACAGCTCGAGAAATCCGCTCGCATCCGTCAACTCGGTGACGGCGCAGACCACTGCGCGATCGGTTTTGAAATGGCTTGCGCCAAACTCGGCTTCGAGGCCACCGGAGCCCGCGCTGATGACCATGCCAAACTCGCGCGTGCGGGTCAGGCTGATCCGCAATTCGACAACCGCTGGCGACGGGGCCCGGTCTGGCGTCCATTCCAGCTCCAGGCTGGCGAGCAGTTGCTGCATTTCGGCCGGGTTCAGCCTGCTTCGCCCCGCATTTGCCGCTTGCCGGAACAGCGCGGCGCTGATCGAATTGTTCACCATGGGATTTACTCCGAGGCCCGATTTTCTGATGCGGCAGCAAACTATAACAGATCATCCGCAGGCGATAACAGATACAAAATGCGTCCGTACCGAATGCGGGTGCGTATCAGGTAAGTGGCACCGATTCAGGACACGCCGTGACCGGCCAGCAGTTTCCCCGGCTCCGCGACGCCATCTGCCGACGGTGCGCCTTCCAGGCCCCCAAAGCGGTCGTAAAACTGCGGCGCGGCCGGCGGCAGGCGACCGTTGACGGTCTCGCAGACCGACATCAGGTGCTGCTCTGCGTACGGGTAGGTGATGCGGTAAATATCGCGGCACAGAGCCCGTGCGATGCCGCCGCTCCAATTCGACGGCAGCAGTTGCGAGGGCAATTGGGGGTCGTGCAGCAGAGCCCGGCGAAAACTGTGCATCAGCAGGGTCTGGATCAGAAACAACTGTTCCGGGTCGGGGCTGCTCATGGCGCGCATGGAGCGAAGAACCGGCCGGAACAGTCCGATGAACTCCTCGTACCTCTCCGCCAGTACATCCAGGTTCCAGCAATCCTGCACGATCTCCAACAGAGGCCTGGCGATCATCGGCGTGATGTTGTTGGCCTTCAGGGCCACGACCTTGTCGTGCGCGCCGATCTCCTCGAGTATGTCGAGCAGCGCCTCGGTATCGGCAGAGGGGTGCGCGAGCATGCCCGATGCCAGCGCGCCGTAGCCGGCCCAGGCCAGTTCCTTGCGCAGGGCGTCCCGCTGAGCGCCGTCCAGGGACGACGGAATCATCACCAACTGCCATTCGCCCGCCCAGGTTTCCCGGGGCTCGAAATAGATTCGCCGATAGGCGTGTTCGAATCGGCGCCTGCCGGACGGCGTCAGGCTGTAGTGGCTCTTGCGACCCCGCTGTTCGGACACCAGCCATTTTTCCTTCGACAGCCGGTACACGCTGGTTCGCACCGTGCGCTCATTGAGTCCCAGCGGCTCCATCAGGCGAATGAAACTGCCCAACCACACGGTCCCGCCGTGGGCCGCGATCAAGTCGCCATACACCGTGATGATCAGCGACCTGGCACGGGCCGGGTGCTGATCGAGAAAATTCCGTATCCACTCACTCAGGAATCGGCTTTTCACAGGCATACCTTCTGATTGGTTTTCGTATAGTGCTGCCACGCGCCGGACTTGCATCGCATAGCGACCCGGCACCCGCGCGTCCACCGCCATTGTATCGGATGCAGCGCCCGGCATGACGTTTCATTGCGCAAATCATAATATGATACATTTTATTGCATAAAACATTGCAAAACTGTATCGTAATGACAAGGATGGCTGGACGGCACGCTTCGCGCCGACGGCTGACAGCTTATTTCCTCGCAAGCGAGGTACGAAAATGCGACAAGCAGGCAAGGTGCACGGCACGGCAAAGAAACCCATGGTGCGCGTCTTCGAGCGCCCGGCAGGGGCTTGCAGTCCGGCGCGGACGCCTTCATCCGTCGCCCCAGCCAGTGGGAACAAATAGCATGCCGGCAACTTCTCCCGACTCCACCGCGCAACGGTCCACCAGGCACGTTCCAACCTATTGTTACAACTGCGTTTCCGGCCCGGATTTCATGACCGTCAAAGTCGTGGACGGTGTGGCGACGGAGGTCGAGCCGAATTTTGCCGCGGAGGGCGTGCACCCCGCGGGCGGCAAGGTTTGCGTCAAGGCTTACGGCCTGGTGCAAAAAACCTACAACCCGAACCGGATCCTGTCGCCGATGAAACGGACCAACCCGCGCAAGGGCCGTAACGAGGAACCGGGTTTCGTGCCCATCTCCTGGGATGAGGCGCTGGATATCATCGCCGAGAAGGTCAAAGCCACCCGCGCCAAAGGCCCGCTGGACGACTCGGGCATGCCGCGCATTGCGGCTTCGTTTGGCCACGGCGGCACGCCGGCCATGTACATGGGCACCTTCCCGGCTTTCCTGTCCGCGCTGGGCCCGATCGATTTCAGTTTTGGCTCCGGCCAGGGCGTCAAGTGCGTCCATTCCGAGCATCTGTACGGTGAATTCTGGCATCGCGCTTTTACCGTGGCCGCTGACACGCCGTCAACGCGTTACGTGATTTCCCTGGGCGCCAACGTCGAATCCTCCGGTGGCCCCTGCGCCGTGAGCCGCCATGCCGATGCCCGCGTTCGGGGTTACAAGCGCGTGCAGGTCGAACCGCACCTGTCGGTCACCGCGGCCTGTTCCGCCGAATGGGTGCCGATTCGGCCGAAAACCGATCCGGCCTTCATGTTCGCGCTGATTCATGTGCTCGTGAACGAACACGCCGAGACGGAACTGGACGTTCCCTTCCTGCGCGACCGGACCTCTTCACCCTACCTGGTCGGCCCGGACGGCCTCTATCTGCGCGACCCGGTCAGCCGCAAGCCGCTGGTCTGGGACGAGAAACTCGAACGGGCGGTACCATATGACAGCGAAGGCGTGCAAGCCGCGCTGTCCGGGCGTTTTCCGGTCAGCGGGGCCGTCAGCGTCGATGCGGACGATGCCTGCACCGACATGGACGGTGTCGAAGGCGTCACGGCGTTCAGCATGCTGGTCGCTCACGTTGAAAAATACTCGCCGGAGTGGGCCGCGGAAATCTGCGATGTCCCGGCGGCCACCATCCGCCGCATCGCCACTGAATATCTGGCAGCGGCCAGCATCGGCGCCACCACGGAAATCGATGGCGTGACGCTGCCGTACCGGCCCGTCGCGGTCACCCTGGGCAAATCGGTCAACAACGGCTGGGGCGCCTACGAGTGCTGCTGGGCCCGCACCACGCTGGCGGCCCTGGTCGGCGCGCTCGAGAATCCGGGCGGCACCGTCGGCACGACCGTGCGCCTGAACCGACCGCACGACAACCGCCACAAATCGGTGGTTGCAGGCGAAGACGGCTTCATGGCACAGAAGTTCAATCCCACCGACAAGGAACACTGGGTGGCCAAGCCGACCGGGCGCAACATGCACCGCACACTGGTCCCGATCGTCGGCAACGCGTCCTGGAGCCAGGCGCTCGGGCCCTCGCAACTGGCCTGGATGTTCCAGCGCGAACGGCCTTCGGCGGAAATGACCCAGCCGACTCTGCCCGATATCTGGTTCATCTATCGGACCAATCCGGCGATTTCTTTTTGGGAGACGTCGGCGCTGGTCGAGACCATGGCTTCGTTCCCGTTCACCGTCGCCTTCGCGTACACGCTGGACGAGACCAATTACGTGGCCGACCTGCTGATCCCGGAAGCGACCGACCTTGAGTCGGTACAGATGATTCGGGTCGGCAACACCAAGTTCATGGAGCAATTCTGGGAACACAGGGGTGTCGCTTTGCGCCAGCCCGCCGTTGCCGCGCGGGGCGACGCCCGCGACTTCAGCTGGATCAGCACCGAGTTGGCCAAAAGAAGCGGGCTGCTCGAACCGTACAACGAAGCCATCAACCGGGGCGCAACCGGCGTCGGCTCCTTGAAGGGGGCGGATTACGACTTCAGCCTGGACACGGGCACAGGTCACGAACCCGAAGAAATCTGGGATGCCGTGTGCCGCGCCGCGACGACCTCGCTGTCGGAAGGCAAGGAGACCCATGACCTGGCCTGGTTCAAGGAACACGGCTTCTACACCGTGCCGATTTCACGGCTGGAATGGTACCTGACCCCAACCATGGAACGGCAGGGCCTGCGCTATGAACTGCCTTACCAGGAGCGCCTGCTGCGCGTCGGGCGGGAACTGGGCAACCGGCTGCACGAGAACAACATGAGTTGGTGGGACGAGCAGCTGTCCGAATACACCGCGCTGCCGAAATGGCACGACGTTCCCGGCCGCTGGGATGCACAACTGGAGCATGCCGGCGCCCGGGCCGAAGACTTCCCGCTGTGGCTGCTGACGAGCAAGAGCATGCAGTACCACGCCGGCGGCAACGCCGATATCGAATTGATGCGCGAGGTATCGCAAAACATCCGCGGCCACACCGGCGTAATCATCAATGCCACGACCGCCGCACGCTATGGCATTGCCGAGGGCGATCGCGTCGAGGTCCGCTCCCACATCGGCTCGACCTTCGGCAGCGCGGAACTCGCCCAGGGCATCCGTCCGGACACGCTGGTCATCCTCGGGCAGTTCGACCACTGGGCTCAACCCTTCGCCAAAGGCATGGACATGCCCAGCCTCAACACCATCGCCCCAATGTCGCTGGAGCTGACGGATGCCACGGGCTCCGGCTCGGACATCGTCAAGGTGCAGCTGCTCAAAGCCGGACCCAAAAGCTCATGACACGCTACGTAATGGCCATCGACCTGCGGCGCTGTGTCGGCTGCCAGACCTGCACCGCGGCTTGCAAACAGGCCAACGCCACGCCGCCCGGGATTCAATGGCGGCGCGTGCTGGATGTCGAAACCGGTGAGTTCCCCGACGTGCAGCGGGCTTTCCTGCCGATGGCCTGCATGCACTGTGCCAATGCGCCCTGCGAGGAGGTCTGCCCGACCAGGGCCACCACGATTCGTGCCGACGGCCTGGTGGCGATCGACTACGACCTGTGCCTCGGCTGCGCCCACTGCGTGATGGCCTGCCCCTATGACGCCCGCTCGATCGTGCATACCGCGCATTTTTCCTATGCCGACGAGCCCCTGCCCTCCGAAGCCATCCGCTTCGACCCGGCGCGCATCGCGGTGTCCATGAAATGCAACTTCTGCGTGGACCGCATCGACGAAGCCGCCGTGACCGGGCGCACGCCCGGCATACACCCGGAAGTGACGCCGGCCTGCGTCAATTCCTGCATTTCCAGCGCCATGGTTTTCGGCGATATCGAAGACCCCGACAGCAACGTCAGTCAATTGCTCAGGGAAACGGAACATTTTCGTATGCACGAAGAACTCGGCACGGAGCCGGGCGTCTACTACATATGGGACGAGTCATGAAAAAGCGATCCAGACGACTGACCTATCCGATGGCGCCCAGGCAGCAGCACAACTGGGATTGGCGCGCCGCCACCAACTTCATCCTGGGCGGCGCCGGCGGGGGGCTGATTTTGTGCACGCCGCTGGCCGGCTTCGAACCGCTGGCTACCCGCATCGCGGTGTTGCTGGGACTGGTTCTGGTCGGCACGGGGCTGACCAGTGTGTGGTTTGAAATCGGACGTCCATGGCGGGCGCTGAATGTCTTTCTGCACTTTTCGCGTTCGTGGATGACGCGCGAGGCGGTGTCGGGCTCGCTGCTGTTCATCAGCGGTGCGCTCGCGCTCGTGACTTTGCAGCCGGCGTTGGTCGTCCTGAGCGGCTTGATCGGCTTGAGCTTTCTTTATTGCCAGGCGCGCATGCTTGCCGTCAACAAGGGCATCCCCACCTGGCGGCACCCCGCCAGCATTCCGCTGATGACTGCAACCGGCCTGTCCGAAGGCGCGGGACTGCTGGTCTGCGTGCTGGCGTTTTCTTCTCCCGCGACAGGATCGCTGGCGCTGGGCGCACTCGTCGCCCTGCTGACCGCGCGGGCGCTGGCCGTCGGGGTCAGCATCGCCGGCGCGGTGCAGCTCGTCTGGCTGCTGGCGGCGGCCTCGCGGGCCGGTCTCGCGCTGCGCTTGCCGCGACCGCGCCTGACCCCCGGCGTGCGACGGCTGCTCAAG
>JAVVFH010000154.1:0-8407 GCA_032250585.1 Lysobacterales bacterium | reverse complement strand
ACTCGGTCCGCACCACACGATCTGCGGCTTTTCCGACTGAAACGCGCTCCGTGCATAATTGATCAGAGGTTCCTTAATTTATACGATCTCGTCATCGGGCGTCAGCCCCGCCAGGCGAAGGGCTTCGATTATCAGCTCCGGCGGGCCGGGCGTCATCAGGCTGACGCCCGATACGCCGGGAATTTCGCGCAAACGGGAAATTTTCTCAGCGCAGAGGATAACACCCTCCTGTTCCGGGTCCGCCGCCTGAGCCATGCGGCGCACGACTTTCTCGGACATCGCCGTGCCCTGCAGGTTTTGCTTGAGCAGGCGCGCCGCAGCGGCGTCCGGCAGCACCGCGAGACCGACCATGACCGCACAGCGCCAGGTAAGCCGCGCCTCGACCAGGCGCTCCATGTAACGAGCCAGCGCTTTCATGTTGAAGCAGATCTGCGTCTGGATGAACTCCGCGCCGGCATCGACGCGTGCGAGCAGCGACTGCGGCTGCCAGCCGGCCTTGGGCACGAACACGGTCGCCGCCGTGCCGACACAGAGTTCAGGCACGCCGCGCACAGAATCGTCCTCCGCGAGTTGCCGCGCCATCGTGATCAGATCTTCCCCGCTCAACTCCAGTACCTGGCGGGTCGGCGGCCTGTACCGGGCGGGGAGTTCCTCGCCGCGGGTCAGCAACACGCTGCGCACGCCAAGCACGCCGAGGCCCAGCAGGTCGTTTTCCAGTGCGATACGGTTGCGATCGCGGCCGGTGACCTGCACCAGCGGGTCGACGCCCTCATCCAGCAACAGCGCAGCGGCCGCCTGGCCGGACATCTGCAGGCGGCCGTCGTGGGCATCGGGAACCTGTATCGCGTCAACCACGGGCGCCAGCAGGCGCACCTGCCGGCGCACGTCCGCGGCATCGCTTTGCCGGTCCAGGATCAGGTCAGCCGTCACGGTAAAAGATTTCCTGCGGATGGATTCCCTGAAAGAACTCAAGGCCGGGTTCTCGTTCCTGCATGGCAAGGCATGCAGCTTACCATTTCGGCCCCACAGCGGTAACGGCACCCTGTGGGAGGGCACCCTGTGGGAGGGCACCCTGTGGGGAGCCTCCCCACAAGGAGCCTCCCCACAAGGAGCTTTCCACAAAGCTTAACCGAAGGTGGACACCCACCCCAGTTCCAGCGCCTTGGCGCGCGCATAGGCCGGCACGTCGCCGGCCACGAACTGCTTGTGCAGCACCTGCACGCCGAGCAGGTGGTTGATAAGCGCGTCCATACGGTTGCGCGTGGCGGGGGTCATCAGGGGATCGTCGTGCTGCTTGAACAGTTCGCGCACGCCATCGGCCGACAGCAGACCCGCGTCCTCGATGGCCGAGTCGCTGAGGTATTCCTCGGCCAAATTTTGCACCGCCGCCCATTTTTCGGGGTCGGTGTGCGCCGGCGGCGCCATGAACGCGAACTTTTCGCGCTTGTACAGCACTTCGGGCAACAGGCCCTTCATGGCCTCACGCAACACGTATTTCTCGACCTTACCCTTGATGCGCATGGAAGGCGGAAGCCGCGCCGCCAGCTCGGCCAGGTGATGATCGAGGAAGGCCGGTCGGGCTTCCATCGAGTTGGCCATGTCGACGCGGTCGCCGCCCCAGGTCAGGATCTGGCCCTCGAGCATGGTCTTGATCCATACGTACTGCACCTTGTCCAGCGGATGGCGCCCGCGCAACAGCTCGGCGTCGAGTTCGCCGGCAATCGCGGCGCCCGGGTCGTAGCCGCGCAGCCGCTCGCGGAAATCAGCGGAAACCAGCGCCGGCACGCGCGCTGCCGAGGCCAGCCAGGGCTGCAGGCAGCTGGGCGTGAAACCGACGGTTTGCTCGAGCGCCGGGCTGCTTATTTCGTCCTCGGCCAGCATGGCGCCGCGAAACAGGCGGTTCTGCTCGGCCAGCAGGCGCTCCCACTCAATGCGTTCATCCGCGGCCAGGTGATCGAGGCCGTGCAGGAACATGTCGCGGCGAAACGCCGGGTAGCCACCGAACAGCTCGTCGGAGCCCTCGCCGGTCAGCACGACCTTGTAGCCGACGTCGCGCACGTGCCGGCTCATCAACAGCTTGGCGACACCCAGCGTGTTGTAGATCGTGCGCTCGGTGTGCCACATCGTGTTGACGAAGTTGTCGTAGAGATGGCCGGCGTTGAGCATCATGACGTCGTGGTCGGCGCCAACGCTTTCGGCCATCTCACGGGCAATCGCCGTCTCGTCGTATTCGGTATCGTCGAAACCGATGGTGAAGGCCTTCACCGGGCTTTGCTGGGAGGCCGCGGCCAGGCCGAGGATCGCGCAGGAGTCGATGCCACCCGACAGGTAACAGCCCACCGGCACGTCGGCCTCCAGGCGCAATTGCACCGCTTCGAGCAGGCTCGCTCGCACCGCTTCGATCCATTCCTGCTCGTCGTATTCGGCCGACCGATCTTCTTCGAGTGGAAATTCCATGTCCCAGTAGCGGCGTTCACGGATTTTCAGCCGGCCATCGCAACGCTGCACTTCCAGCAAGTGCCCTGGTCTGACTTGCTGGATGCCCTCGAAGGCCGTACTGCCCGGAACCATTGTCTGCATCAACTGGTGGTACAGACCGTGGGTTTCGAAGCGGCGCGGCACCTCCGGATGCGCGAACAATACCTTCAGTTCGGAGCCGAAGACGAAAACACCGTCGACCTCGGCCCAGTACAGCGGCTTGACGCCGAAACGGTCGCGCACCAGCATCAGGCGTTCCTCCTCGCGGTCGTAAAGCGCGAGGGAAAACTCGCCGCGCAAATGCGGCAAGGTCCCGTCCAGGCCCAGGCGCGGATACAGATGCAGTACGATTTCCGAGTCGCTCTTGGTCTGAAAGCGCGCGCCCCGGGCCGTGAGATCGGCGCGAATGCGCTGGTAATCGTACAGTTCGCCGTTCTTGGTGAGCATCAACTTGCCGTCCGCGCTCTCGAAGGGCTGGCGCCCGCGGTGTTCGTCGAGATCGACGATCGACAGGCGGGCATGGCTGAAACCCACGCCCGGCATGCGCCGGACGCCGTAGCCGTCCGGGCCCCGGTGATATTGGATGGCCGCCATGGCCAGCAGGGTGTCGGGATCGACCGGGTGGTCCCGATCGGCGTACATGAATCCGGCAATACCGCACATAGGATCGACTCAGCTGAAGGTTTTGAGGATGGACGAGAGCAGGGCCATGCGCACGAAAACTGCGCCGCGGGCCTGCACGAAGTACCAGTTGAAGGGTGTGGAATCGAGGCTGCGGTCCAGTTCTTCGCCGCGCGCCAGAGGATGCAGCACAATGGCGCCCGGCTTCAGTGGCGAGTCGGCGTCCAGGCGATAGCGCCGCCCGTGCTGCTCATAGCTGCCCGAGACCCAGGTGATGGCGTTGATGTAGACCACGTCGAGATCCGGCAACTCGGCGTCCAGATCCTGTTTCACGTTGATGCGCAGGCCGGCCGCCTCGTGATCTTCGCGCTGGCCCGGCGCGAACGGTTCGTCCACATCACTGATGATCACCACCTCGCGAATGCCGGTGGCGAACAGCGACAGCAGCAACAGCAGGCTGCGGATCGTCCGCATGTTCGCCGGCACCCCGATGATACCGATGCGAATTTTCTGTTCGTCGGTCACCGATTCGGGCTGCGCCAGCACCGGGTGGGCCTTGAGGATGGTGTAGACGTCCGCCATGGCCTGCGTGGGGTGCTCGTCGGTCCCGTTGCCGCCATTGACGATCGGGATGCGCAGCGCTTCGAGCATCTCGTAGATGGCTTTCTCGTCGCCTTCGCGCAGCACCACCAGGTCGCCGTAATGGTTCAGCATTTCGCCGATGTCGTACAGCGATTCGCCCTTGGCTATGCCGGTGGTCGTGGGATCGGTGATCGACATGATGTCACCGCCCAGCCGGTGCCAGGCGCTCTCGAACGACAGCCGCGTGCGCGTGCTTGGCTCGTAAAAGGCAGAAATCAGTATTTTGCCCGTCAGCGGCCGCGTGATGCGCTGCGGCTCGGTCTCGTAACGGGCCGCCAACCGGCACAGCTGCACCAGTTGTTCACGCGTAAACTGCCGCGCGGAAATGACCGGCCGCTGCGCGAGTTTCAGCAGCGGGGAGAGGTCCTCGCGCACAGCGTCCTTCAGGGCCCGGGGGCGTTCGAAACCCTGGGTATCCAGCGAGCGGTCTTCGAGCGGGCGGTTCAGCCGCGAATCCTCAACGCTTACCATAACTTTCCTCCCATCCTGTCCCTGATCCAGAGCACGATCAGCACCACCGGGGCCAGCGCGACCAGCACGGTGGCCGTCACAATCAGCGCACCCAACATGTTCGACGTAATAATCACGATAACGTATCTCTTTGCTTGATGGGTTGTGGATCCAGCTGCGTCCATTCAAAAGGCCGTGGCGCCCACCAGGTCGTCAGCAGCACAATAGCCATCGACACCGCGGCCGACACCAGGGCCGCGACGTAGAAGCCAATCAGGAAATAGGCGGACAACCCGAGCACGGTGCCGAGCACCATGGCCGACGTGGCGCCGGCCGGATTCACCCGGCGCCAGTAGAGACCCGCAGCGACCGGCCAGATGGTGCTGGCGACGAAAGCGCCGGTGAAGTACAGCAGCTCGGCCAGCGTAGTCAGGCGCGGCAGGCAGAACAGCCACGCCATCAGGCCGAGGCCGAGGATCACCCAGCGGGCCGCTTTTTCCAACTGTTCGGGGCTGGCGTCGGGGCGCAAATGGCCTTTGTAGATGTCGGTGAGGACCAGGTCGGAGGTCGCCGCCAGCAGCGAATCCAGGCTGGAGGCCAGCGCCGAGAAGATCACGACGAACACCAGCACCGCACCGCCTGCACCCAGCAGTTCGGCCGCCACCATCGGGCCCACCATATCCGCCGAGGGCACGTTGATCCCCAGCGCCGGCACCGTCAGAGCGAGAAAGCCCGCCACGATTGGCACCGGCGTCCAGAACAGGCCGGCGATCAGGTAGGCCTTGAAACCCACGCCTTCGCGAAACGCGAAGGCACGGCTCCACCAGACATTCGAATGAAAGATTTCCCCGATGCCGAACAGCAGGTTGTTGAACAGAAACATGATGGCCGCCGGGAACAGCAGCTGTAGCAGTTGCGGGCGTTCCGCGAGCACCGCGCTGTGCATGCGTTCGATGCCGATCTTGTCCAGCGCGAGCACCGCCAACACAACAATGCCGGTCAGGATCAGCAGGGTCTGGATAAAATCGGTGCCGATCACGGCGCGCAAGCCCCCGAGCAGCGTGTAGGCAACGCAAACGGCGAGGATGACGGTCATCCCCACGTGGTACTCGATGCCGGTCAGCGCATTGATCAGCACCCCGCCTGCCATGCCCAGGCTGACCAGCCAGCCGAAGCCATAGAACAGCGAGATCGCCAGAAACACGCGCCAGGCGGTGTTGCCATAACGCAGGCGGATGAAGTCCCCGCTGGTGAAGCCGTGCGGCATCAGACGGCGGATGCGTCGGGCCAGCGGTGCAAACAGGATCAGCCCCACCGAGCCCAGCGAATAGCCCACCATGCCCCAGACACCCATCTGCAACGCCAGTTGCGGCGCGGCCATGGTCGTATTGCTGGTGACCCAGGTCGCCATCGCGGTAGCGGTGCCGAGGGCCAGGCCGACCTTGCGACCGGCCAGCATGAAGCCTTCCAGCCCCCGGGCGCGGCGGCCCAGCCACCAGCCCAGCCACACCCAGCCGATACTGAACAAAGCCAGGATCAGCCAGCCCGTGCCCGGGTCTAGAATCGCAGTCTGAGTCACGATCCCAGTGTCCTGATCTCGCCGATGGCCTCTTCGGTAGTGATCACACGGGCGTAGCGGTCCTTGAGCGTCGTGATCGTGGCGCTCTGCAGCTCCGGCGTCACGGTGGTGATGCCGTCCGCTATCAGCGTCACGTAAAAGCCCAGATCGCAAGCGTCGCGCACGGCAGTGGAGACGCATTCATTGGCGTAAACGCCCACCACGAACAGCCCGTTGATGCCCATGTTGCGCAGCACGTATTCAATATTGGTCGACACGAACACGCCCGATGCGGTCTTGTTGATAACGATTTCGTCGCCACGCGGAGCGACTTCCGGCAGAAATTCGGCTTCTTTCGAGTCCGGCGCCGCATGCAGTTCGAGCCGCTTGTGGCCCGGGCTGCGGTCACGCCCGTCGCGCGTCAGCGACTGGATGCGGGTATGGATGACCTCCAGCCCGGCGGCGCGAAACGCGTCCTGCAGATGGCGGATGTTGGGCAGTACCTCTTCGCGCAAGCGGTCGAAGTAGTAGTTCATCGACTGGGGTGGCAGGCCGTGCTCGGTCGCCTCGGCGAACACGCCGTAATTGGGTGCCGCGTCCAGGTATTGCATGTCGATGCACAAAAGTGCCGTGTTGTGGCGCTCCAGCGAGCGGGCCAGCCCGTCCGCCTGCGCGATGTTCTCGCGGTAGGTCTTCTTCAGCGGGTCGACGTGGAGAAACGAATCGCCGCTTTTTTTTTCGATGTCGCTCATGGGGTTATCCACTCCTCGTCGTCGCCGGCTGCGAGGCGGTAGAGGCAGTTCAGCAGCACATTGGCGCCGGCCTCGATGTCGTCCCAGGCGGTCCACTCGGCTATGGAATGGCTGCGTCCGCTCTTGCTGGGAACGAAGATCATGCCGGCCGGGACGATGCGGGCAAGGTTCTGGGTGTCGTGCGCGGCGCCGCTGGGCAGGCTGTGACGGGCGTGGCCGAGGTCATCGGCGGTCTGCGAGATCAGTTGCTGGATGCGCGGGTCGCAGGCCACCGGCTCGATGTCGCTGAGCACCTCGAATTCGAACATCAGTTGCCGCCGCCGAGCGATTGCCGAGAGCGTGCGGCGGAATGCCCTGGACAGGTCCTGCAGTACGTCGGCGTCAATATCGCGAAACTCCAAAGCAAAGCGCGCTTCGCCGGGCACCACGTTGGCCGCGCCCGGCAGCAACTCCACGCGCCCGACGGTGGCGACGCTGTTCGGCCCCCCGTGCTCTTCGAGCACCCGCTCGATTTCGCCGGCGAACTCGGCCATGCCGTGGAAGGCGTCCTTGCGCATGTTCATGGGCGTGGTGCCGGCATGGTTGGGTACACCCACCAGGCTGACCTCCCAGCGCTGCAACCCACAAATCCCCTCGACCACGCCGATCGGCGTACTGTCGCGGTCCAGAACGGGCCCTTGCTCGATGTGCAGTTCAACAAAAGCGTGCAGGCTGCCCGGAGCCCGCACTGCCGACAGCGCATCCATCGCGTCGAGTCCCTGCCGCGCCATCACCTCGACCAACGACTGGCCGTCGAGATCACGCGCGCCGTAAATCCACTCCGGTGAAATATCGCCACTGAGCGCCTGTGAGCCGAACATGCCGCCGAAGCGGCCCTCCTCGTCGCTGAAAGCCACCGTTTCCAGCGGCCGTTCGAATTCCTCTCCTGCCTCATTGAGCACTCGCAGGGCCTCCAGCCCACAGAGCACACCGAGGGCACCGTCGAGGTGCCCGGCGCCGGGCACGGTGTCGATGTGCGAACCGGTCATGACGCTGGGCCGTTCGCCATCCCACTGCAACCGCCCGTGGATGTTCGCCGCCTCATCCTCGTAGCAATCCAGCCCGGCCTGTTCGATACGCCCGCGCAGCCAGTCGCGGGCCGCCATGTCGTTATCGCTGAAAGCCATACGGTAGATACCCCGGTCTTCGGCGCGGCCAATCGCGGCCAGGGTCTCGACATCCGACTTCAGGCGATTAAAGTCGATTCGAAGGAGCGGCGCCGTCATCGCTGGACTCGCTCCCCCCGCGAACCCGCCAGAATAAGCCAGGCGGTGCCGAGGAAAACGACGGCGCCGATTGCGAAGATCGCGAGCGCCCGCTTAAGAGGATGATGCCGCACCCTGACGGTGACCACCGGACTCCAATCCGAAGCCTCACCGTCTGCCCGGAGCAGACGCCCCCGAAACCGATAATCACCGTCGGCAAGGCCGGTGATCACCGAAGCGCTGTCGCTGCCCTCGTAAAGAACGACGGCGGGCGCGAAGTCGGCAGCCGTCGTTTTCTGGATCAGCACGCGGCCATTCTCGGGCATCGCCCAGGACAAGCGGACGCTGCCATCGGTGCTGACCGACGGCGTCGCTTCCAACAGGAACCCATTGTCAGCGCAGGCGACGGTGGGTATCAGAAAAATAAGGACGAGCCATGCAGGCAACCCCGCGCGTGGCCAGAATCGACACACGCGTCGCCGCTTTTGCCGGACCGGACCGCGGCGCTCCATTCGTCTGGCCCGCAAACCCCTGAATGATTGCGGCGCACCAAAACAACTTCGTAGCCTAAAGGCTTTTTTTGGGCGAATCATGCTCAAGCTCTTTTACGTTGTGTTCATGAAACATGATTTCAAGATAAATTATATTGGGTGCACCCATAG
>JAVVFH010000153.1:0-8421 GCA_032250585.1 Lysobacterales bacterium | reverse complement strand
GGCAGTGGTCCATACCTTTAAGGAGCAGGACGAGTGCAACGCCCAAGTGCGGATGATCTCGGCACGAGTGGCCACCAAACGTGAGCAACGACACTACGAGAATATGCCATGAAAGAGGAATACGACTTCTCCAAAGGCGAGCGCGGTAAGTTCTATCGACCCGACGCCGAGCTGAATGTGCCGGTATATCTGGATACCGATGTGCGCGACTATCTCGCCACCAAAGCCAAGAGCAAAGGTGTCGAGGTCAACGAAATCGTCAACGATCTGCTACGCAAAGATATTGCGATGATCGAAGACATGAAGTGAGCTTTCCGATACCAACAGATGAAATTCGATTTGTCTTCAGTTTCTCGATCGGCAGTTGTTGCTCAAGGAAAAGCGCGCCGAGTTCGAGGCGCGCGAGCAGGGCCAGAAGCCATCAGGCAAGACCACCATGAACCAGGCGGCGCAGGATGCCAATGACAGCGGCTACCCGGCCTCGGCGGCGCTTTGCTTCAAGTGCAATACCAAGGCGATGGTGTTGCTGGATGGGTGTCAGACATGCTTAGCCTGTGGCTATTCAAAGTGCGGATGACTGCTTCGCCAGAGCGCCGTATGCTTCGTTTCGGCCCTGCACGCGTCCTCACGCACTACTTGTGCGTTCCGGGGTCGCGAGCAGGACCGAAGCCTTGCCTACAACGCGCTGACTGTGCAGTTCACCAATGTAGCGGCTTCAGCAATACCGTTACGAAAGATCATCATGACTGAGTGAGCGATCGTGACTAAGCCCAGTCTTCCAGAGCCTCATATCCCTTTAGCTTCGAGCAATTGCGAACGGCTAATAAAGAATGTATCTCCTTTCATTAAGGCGGAAGCGGTCGCCGCACTTCGTTCAGAAATTCGAAAGAACGTTCGTCAACTCTACCAACTGGGTGCCGATCATTTCAATTTTGCGGTGAGGCTATCGAATTCTAGTTGGCGCCAGCGGGTCTCAAGGCTCTATTACGGTGCGTATAATATTCGGCGAGCGATTGCTTTAGCATCGACTAAACCTGGACACCCACCTCACATCGACTAAACCTGGACACCCACCTCAGAGAGTTCGCCCAACTCGTAGAGTTCGTTTCGCATCGTCATTGGCTAAGCTTGGGCTTCTCCTGGAATCCTGGCCCCGAACGTACAGGAGGGGGACAGGTGGTCAATTTCTAACCAATGGCAGGAGTTTCAGACACGGCAAATCTGGCCGGTAGACCATAGGGGCTCTTTTGGTCCGGGAAGGCGCGTCTAACCCGGACTGAACAAAGCCGCGGCGGCGTTCTGGCCTTTCAGGAATCTTCGGCCGAACTCGCTCGCGAGTTCTCGCATTGTGTCGACTGCGCCGATGACGTTGTGGAACCGGTGCTTCTGGGTTCGGTTGATGAACCGAATGTAGTTGTCGGGGTCGATCTTCAAACGATCCAGGATCGGTGGCAGATTGTCCGGGATGCTGCTGCGCTTGCCTTCGATGATGGCGCGGCCGGACCAGTCGACGAGTTCCAGGTACTCCCGACTGTCGTACGGAATTGAGCGCTCCGGGTCATCCGCCGCCTGATCGGCGAAGGGCATCAGCCGGCCGATCGCTTCGCGCAGGTCTGCGGGGAGCCTTTCCATCGCTGATTCGTCCTTGGCCGTTATTTTCGGATCCTGCTCGAGAATTCGCTGCTGGATCGACGTGTAGTCGGATTCCTCCGGGGTTTGTGCCATGGCGGCGCGGATGGGGTTGAGATCCACGTAGGCCATGGCCGCGATCACCGAAGCTTCGTCCAGCAGCGCCTGGCTCTTGAATCTCCCTTCCCAGAAGCGCCCCTTGACGTCGTCCTCGGCATTCGCCCAGCGCGCGATGGGTTCATTCAGGCACCGCATGAACCAGGAGATGCTGAACAGCCGCTTCCGGTACTTCTTGATCAAGGACGAGACTGCACTCAGCTGCGCATCGGAAAGCTTCTCGCTGGCCACAAAGCTCCGCACCAGCGGTGTGCCGCCAAACAAGTCCAGCCAGCGCCTGGCGACTTCATGATCGTCCCATGCCAGCGCCGCCTCCTGGTCGACAATGAGAACAATATGCAGGTGATTGCTCATCACCGCGTAGCTGCAGATTCGTATGGCGAAGATTTCGCTCAGTTCGAATATGCGCGTCCGAATCCAGTCGCGCCGGTGGGAGAAGTCCTTGCCGGTCAGTGGATCTTCGCCGCACAGGAACTGCCGCCGGACGCAGCGGCTGATGCAGTGGTAGTGCGTGGTCGCATCCAGTGAAATCTGGTTTTTCCGGGCTTGAGGCACGAGTAGCAGCGAAGTGGGCTTGAATCCAGCTTATGCCGGAGGTCGACTCGGCGCAATCGGAAAAGTGCTCGGATTTCAGTAGGGAAATTCCTACGAGGTGGGTGTCTAGGTTCTTCCGTCTAGGTTCTTCCGCATCCAGTGAAATCTGGTTGTCCCGAGCCTGCGGCAAAGGAAGAACGCGGACACCCATGCCTAAACTCGCCGGGAGCGCCCGGTTGAACCACACGCATTACACTATCCAGCTGTTGAATTCACCCATTCCGAACCCACAAAAGCAGGAGCCTTCAATGACTGAATCAGAAAACCCCAGGGTCGCACTGGATATCCGCATCGGCGAAGAGGACGCCGGCACCATTGTGCTGGAGCTGTTCACGGACGTGGTGCCGAAGACGGCCGAGAACTTCCGGGCGCTGTGTGCCGGTGAGAAGGGCGAGGAGATGAGCTATGCCGGCAGTCCGTTCCACCGCATCATTCCGGAGTTCATGATCCAGGGCGGGGACTTCACCCGGGGTAACGGGACGGGCGGCAAGTCGATCTACGGCGATCGCTTCGAGGACGAGAATTTCGAGCTCAAGCACACCGAGGCGGGGCTGCTTTCGATGGCCAACGCCGGGCCCAACACCAACGGGTCCCAGTTCTTCATCACCCTTGCCGCGACGCCCTGGCTCGACGGCAAGCACGTGGTGTTCGGCAAGGTCGTCGAAGGCATGGACGTGGTCAAGGCGATGGAAAAGCAGGGCAACCGCAGCGGCGAGACGCGCCAGCGCGTCGTGCTGGCGAACTGTCGGGAGCTTTGAGTCGGGTACGGCCCGTTCGTCGGTAGCTGAACAACGAGGCTGCACTCAGCTGCGCATCGGACGCGCAGAACCGCCCCCCCCCTTCGCGGAGCGAGCTCTACGAGATGGGTGTCCGGGTTCGGCACAATTCAAAACGCGATGAGGTGCTGGAGCTGGGTGCGCACCACACGATCAATTTCCGCGATGAAGACGCCGTGGGTGAGGCCGCGGGGCGTTTCGATGCCATCCTGTCCACCGTCAACGCCAAACTGGACTGGAACCTGTACCTGTCCACGCTCAGGCCGCAGGGCCGGCTGCATTTTGTCGGTGCTGTCACCGAGCCGCTGGATATCGATGTGTTTCAGCTGATTCTGGGCCAGCGACAGGTTTCCGGTTCGCCGGTGGGCAGCCCCGAGACCATCGCCCAGATGCTGGAATTCGCCGCTCACCACAAGATCGAGCCGCAGGTGGAAATGTTCCCCATGAGCAAGGTCAACGACGCCATCGCCCACCTCAAGAAGGGTGATGCCCGCTACCGGATCGTGCTGGAGGCTGGAAAGTAAGCCGGTACATCACCCCGGGAAGAACAACAACGTGGATGTCCACCGCCCGGAGCTGGTCCTGCGAGGTGGTCGTCTGGACCGAACTTCGCGGTCGAACGATCGTTATGTCGGTGCGCCGGCGACGCCGGCGTCAATCATCCCCTGGCGGAGTTCCTCCATACGCTTCCGGTTCTTGCCGAGGTCCGAATAGCCGATGCGGGACGCCGATCGCATGTCGATCCGGCCGGCGTCGCGCTTGAGCAGGAACTCCACGTCGTCGGTAAAGCGGAGGATTCGCGTGGTCGCCTCTGCACGAATGTAGTGCGCTTCGGATGCGGTGATCTCGATGCTGTCATCCGCGGCGAGAATGTCCTGCAGGATCCGCCATGCCGTATCCGGATCGCCTTGAATCGTGATCGGCGAGATGTAATGCGAGTCGCCGGCGTTGGCGCTGGAGACGCAGTTCGGGCTCGAAGAGCAGCGGGCCAGTTCGGTGACGGTGGCTGGGTCGACGTTGTTTTCGGGCATGCCTGTGCATCCTGTCAGCAGTAGCGCAACGATCAGCGCATGGGTGGTTCGTTCAGTCATGTTTGACTCGGATTCCTGTTCGACAATCGGTAGTGAGCCGCTGCTCGGCGGCCGCTCCGCGTCAGCCTTCCTCCCGACACGATACCCGAGATTGCGTCAACGCGGACTGACCTGGGCATACATCTCGTTGAGTTCCTCCCGCATCGCGAGTGCCGAAGTGAAGAGGTGGGTATCCGGATTCCCGGATTCAGGCGGAAATCGAGTCGTGCTATTGGTACGATTGCATTGACTTGGTATGGAGGTATGGGAGATGAAAATCAATTCTGGATTCGGTTTTGCCGGGTTGTGCCTGGTGCTGGCCTGAATGACCTGGCTATACATCTCATGAGACTTCGGATTCATCCGAGTCTCCTTTTTATGCGGGCCTTGCCGTGACGTTGAAGGTTTTCTGGTTGGGGATGGTCGCTGCGATGTCGCTGAATACGGCACCCGCCGCCGACATCGATGCCGTGATCGACCGTGCAATGCAGAAGCAATCGATCCCGGGTGTCAGCGCGGTCGTGGTTCGCGATGGCCAGGTCATTTATTCCAGCGGTCGCGGCGTCGCCGATATCGAATCCGGGCGGGCGATGGACGACGAGACGGTGATGTACATCGGTTCGTTGAGCAAGATCCTGACCGCGGTACTTGCGCTGCAGCAGGTCGAGAGCGGCAGATTGGCGATGACCGACACGCTGGACCGCCAGCCGACGATCACGGTGCGGCACCTGCTCACGCATCAGTCCGGGTTGCCCCGCGAAGGCGGATTCGACTACTGGTTCAGTGGCGAATTTCCGGATGCGCCGACGCTCGCGGCCTACGTCGACCGCGCGCCGCTGGAATTCGAACCCGGCAGTCGCACACGCTATTCGAATATCGGATATGCCGCACTCGGAGCCTTGCTCGCCGACCGTGCCGAGCAGGATTTCGAGACCTTGCTGCGCGCCCGGGTCCTGGAGCCGCTGGGGATGGAAGACTCCGGCGCCCGGGGTCCGGCGCCCGGCGTCGCGACCGCATATTCACCGGCGGGACGACTGATCCCCGATTCGGAAAGACCGTTTGCCGGGGTCGGCGATGCCATCGACGGGCGTCACGTGCGCGTGTATCACGACGCCGGCGCGATGAGTCCGGCATTCGGCGCGTATTCGACGGCACGTGACATGGGGCGCCTGCTCATGTTTCTGCTCGGTAACGGCCGGGAGGGGGTACTGTCCCGAGAGATGCGTGTCCGTATGTACGAACCGGTCGCTTCCAACCGGGGCCTGGGCTTGCGCATGGAGTCGCTCGACGGTCGGCGCGTCGCCCGCCACGGCGGCTGGTTCGCCGGGTATCGATCGCACCTGCTGCTGGACCCTGCGCGTGGAATCGGGATTGTTGTCCTGGCCAACAGCGACAGTGCATCGCCGGATGCCATCGTGGATGAACTTTTCAGGACGGCCGCACAGAGTTATACCGAGGCTCCTCAGGTTCCCTGGTCTGCATTGGTTCGCTCCTGTACAGGCGAATCGTGGCGAGCAACGCGAACCTCGGGTTAAGCGGACGCGGCAGTCTAGCCCGAAGCAGACAACGCAAGCAACGGGAACAACCTGGGCACGTATGGACGCTTCGCTCCAAGCCCAGCCTTATTTCGGATTTCCCGAATATACGTGCTACTCTGAAGCCTGTTTGCACCCCATCGCTTAGTGGGGACAATCTTGGCCATCGGCAGCAACAACCGACACTCTCTGATTCACTCCCTCTGAGCCCGCTGTTTCGCTCAAGGAGTCATGATGTTCACACCCTATTCCGGGCCGCCCCGGGCGCGCCTGTATTCTCCCCACGGGTCGCCGCTTTCGGCAATCGCCTGTCCATTACCGGTTTCTCCATCGGCTGGAGTTTCCCCCGCCGCGAAGCTTGCCGCGGTACGGCCCAACCTGAAGCCTGCAATCGTCAAAGTCGTTGTGCCGGAATCGGAATCGGGCGCGACCGCCACGGCCATCGTCTACTGCGAGGGGCAGTTCGGCGCCATCGACGGCAAGACCGCGAACGGCCTGATCCGGCATTCGGAAAAGTACCGGATTCTTTCGGTCATCGACAGCGACCAGGCCGGGTCCGATACCGGCGCGCTGCTTGACGGCCTGCCCAACGGCATTCCCGTCTGCCACGATCTGACTGCATCGCTGGCGCAGGCCGGGCGCGTGCCGGACTACTTCATCTACGGCATGGCGCCGGCCAGCGGCATGCTGTCGTCGGCCGAGCGCGGACTGCTGCTCGAGGCCATGGGGCTCGGGATGAACATCGTCAACGGACTCCACGAGTTCCTCAACGACGACCCGGCCTTCAAGTCTGCCAGTATCGTCAACAACGTGAGCATCACCGACATCCGAAGGCCGCGCGCGAAGAAGGATCTGCGCTTGTTCAGCGGCCGGATTCACGAGGTCGATTGCCCACGGATCGCGGTCCTCGGTACCGATTGCGCGATTGGCAAGCGCACGACTGCCACGGTGCTTGCGCGTGCGCTGAACGAAGCGGGGCTGAAAACGGTTCTGATCGGCACCGGCCAGACCGGCCTGATCCAGGGCGCGCGTTACGGCCTGGCCATGGATGCGGTCCCCTCGCAGTTCTGCGCCGGTGAACTCGAGGCCACCATACTCGAGGCCTACGAGGCCGAGCAGCCCAACGTGATCATCATCGAAGGGCAGGGCGCGCTGAGTCATCCAGCGTTTTCCACGACCTCGTTCATTCTGCGCGGCAGTTGCCCCAACGCCGTGTTGCTGCAGCACGCCCCGGGGCGAAAGATGCGCTGCGATTTCGATCGCATGCCGATGCCGTCGCCCGAAAGCGAGATCAATCTTCTGCAGACCTTCTCCGATACCCGGGTCATCGGCTTGACGATCAATCACGAAAACATGACCGAAGCCGAAGTCGACATGGCCATCGCGAGCTACGAGCGCGATCTCGGGATTCCCGCGACCGACGCACTGACCCGATCGCCGCAGCGGCTTCTTGACATGGTGTTTTCGGCGTTCCCTGCACTCGAGGCCAGACAAGCCGAAGTCGGCGCGTGAGCGCACCGAGACTGGAGATCGATCTCGGCAAGATCGAGCATAACGCGCGCGTGCTGGTGGAAAGGCTGGCCGGGCGCGGGATTTCGGTGACCGGCGTGACCAAGGCCGGACTGGGATCGGCCGACATTGCCAGTGCATTGCTTCACGGCGGCGCGAGCGGGCTGGGCGATTCACGCGTTGCGAACATCGAGGCCATGCAAAGTGCGGGTATCGCCGCGCCCATGACGTTGATCCGTTCACCGATGCTCAGCGAAGTCGACCGGGTCGTGCGCGCAGTCGAAACGAGCTTCAATACCGAGCTTTCGGTGATCGCCGCACTCTCCGGCGCGGCCGGTCGGGCAGGGCGGTTGCACGAAGTGGTGCTGATGGTCGAACTCGGCGACCTTCGCGAGGGCATCATGCCGAGCGACCTGGTGGATATGGCTCGTGCAGTGCTGCGCCTGCCGGGCATAAGGCTTGCCGGCATCGGGGCAAACCTGGCCTGTCAGGGCGGCGTGGCGCCCGATGTCGGCAACATGGCCGAACTGTCGGCGCTGGCCGAGTCGGTGGAGCGCACGCTGAACATCGAGCTTGCGCTGGTTTCAGGCGGCAATTCTGCGAACCTGGACTGGGTATCGAGCGGGGCGGATACCGGGCGAGTCAACAATCTGCGCCTCGGCGAGGCGGTACTGCTCGGCTGCGAGCCGCTTCGTCGCGAAGCGATCCGGGGCCTGCACCAGGATGCATTCACGCTGGTCGCGGAGGTCATCGAATCGAAGATCAAGCCGTCGCGCCCCTGGGGCACCGTCGCGCAGACGGCTTTCGGGCCGGCACCGGCGGTGGCCGAATCGGGCGATATGTCGCGCGCGATTCTTGCCGTCGGCCACCAGGACGTCGATCCATCGGGGCTGCGGGCCCCGCCCGGTATCGCGATAATGGGTGCGAGCGGTGACCATCTCATCGTTCATTCGGCTGATGCACCGTCGCAAGTCGGCGACGAGCTTCGGTTCGGGTTGAACTACAGCGCGCTGGTGCGCGCCATGACTTCGCCGTTCGTGCTCAAGGTGATGACGGGCCTGTGCTGCGAAAATGAAACCAACGCGTATGCCGAGTACAAGGCAGGCGTCCATGCTTTCGGGAAGTAGGTCGGAAGCAGAAGGTGGAAGTCCGGGATTAAAAGTAAGGGGGTGTCCGCGCTTTCACTTTCAG
>JAVVFH010000152.1:0-8488 GCA_032250585.1 Lysobacterales bacterium | reverse complement strand
AGGTTTCCGAACTCCTGGCCCGCATCACCGTGGTCGGCAAGAGTGAGGTTAACAAGGTGTATGACCCGGCCTGCGGCTCCGGCTCACTGCTGCTCAAGTTTGCCAAGGTGCTTGGCCACGATAAGGTGCGCCAGGGTTTCTTCGGCCTGATCTGAGGACATGATGATGACGGCGAGACTGGCAGAAGCAGATAGGGGGCACCATGGACGTTACGAATGCGAATCATGTTTGATATCCTTCTTCACGCCACCGTCACCCCCTCTGAAACAACATGCGATCCACTCTCATCAGACGTTTCCACGTTCTGGTAAATCGATGGTCAATCCATCATAGCCAATGAGAATGTGCCCGGCCAGGGTCTTGTCATGCTCCATCAGCCACAGGTCCAGTTCATGGCTCAAATGGATGAAGATCGCCTTCCGGGCTCCGATGACGTCCACGCATTCCAGGGCGCGTTTCACATCGTTGTGATTGCGCGGTGGTCTTTCCTGGGGTGGATAACAACAGTCAAGGACTATGCAATCAGGCCGCCACTGCTTCAGAAACTTCGTGCTGTCGGGCGGCAGGCCGATGGTGTCGCAAAGATACGCAATCCTTGCACCGCCTGCTTCTAGGCAGTAGCCGAAGGTTATTTTGGAATGAATCATCGGCACAGGGGTAACCGTCACGTCACCCATCAGAGTCGGTTCGAATTTCTGTAACCAGTGAAACCTCAGCAATCCGCTGTTTTTATACAGATCGGCACAACCTTCCGGGTCGGGAGGGGACCAGACATCAATCTGCTTCCCCATGCCCCATCGGAGGTGAAACAGACCCTGAACATGATCGGGATGATAGTGGGTGAGCAGGATCGATGATAGCGTCCCCGCAGGGAAACGTTCGGCAAGATCGGTCAATCCCGCGTCGATCAAGAGTCGTGTTCCGCCTGTTTCAACAAGCGCCGTGCTTGGCCGCCGAATGAAACGCGGATCGAGCCTTGCCCGTTCACAGGCCGGACAATGGCAGCCATAAAGCGGCACACCGCCGGCGTCGCCCGTTCCCAGCAAGACTAAACGCAAACCATCGGTGTTGTTCCGTGTCTTCGGCTCATCCAAGGTGTCATGTCCTGGATCAATTTCCCCGGATGTTGGATGAATGTCTGAGTTCAGTGTGCTCATGAACAAATACACATGTCGGACTGTAAACAGTCATTCACGGAATAATGCAGGATGAGACCAATCAACGTATCACCACCTTCGTGAAGCTGTCCGTCGTTATTGACCTTGAGACAGCCCACGAAGGCGTCTGCAAAAACCTGGTGACGCTGCAATCGTTTTTCGACCTGTTCTCTGGTCTCGCGGCCCCGGCTCAGGAGCCGTTCCCGGAGCACGTCCGGGGAAACCTCGATCAAGAGCGGCACCACATCTCCATAGCGACTGACCACGTGGGGCAGATATTCGCGTGAACCGTTCACGATTACGGTCGCGCCGTTTGCCAGCCACTGGTTGATTTCGATGCCGATCCCGTAATGATGGCCGTGGCTCTGCCAATGAAGCGCGAATAGCCCGGCCGCCGCGCGCGAGGCGAATTCGTCCGGGGAGAGCGACACATGGTTCTCTCCTCCGGCGTCCGCAGGACGAGTGATATAGCGATGGGCGAAAACGATATTGGGGTGCCTGGCAAGTTTTTCCCGGGCGTAACGCATCAGGCTGTCTTTACCGCTTCCCGATGCCCCCATGACGTACATGAGTCGGTTTTTCATTGCAGCCCCTCACGCATGATCAAAATACGCTGAGAGTATGGAGGTACCTCCCACCCAGACTTTTTCCGCCTGCGGCAGAGAGCCGAGCATCTTTACGACAACAAGATCCGCGCGCTTGCCAATCGCTATCTCTCCGCGATCAGCCAGGCCTGCGGCGCGCGCAGGATTGACGGTCACCATGGCCACTGCCTGGCAGAGGGAAATATCCGTAAGGGCTGGAAGACGCATGATGGATGGCAGCAACGCCGCTGGGGAATAGTCGCCGCAGAGGCAGTCGGCCACCCCACTCTCGACCACGTCGAGAGCCCGCATGTTGCCCGACTGGGATTTTCCGCGCAGGATATTGGGCGCTCCGAAAAGGGTGGAGAGACCCTTTTCGCGAGCTGCGCGGGCGGTTTCCAGATTGATCGGGAACTCGGAAATGACCGCGCCCAGCCCCTGTACAGTGGTGACCTTGTCCGGCGAGTCGTCGTCATGGCTGGCGATGGACACATTATGCTTCCGTGCCTGCTCGGCCAGGGCCTTCATGCGCTCCATGGCTCCCTGCGCGGCCGCCAGTTTGCGTGTCATGATGGAGTCAAGCGAGTCCTCGTCGGTCTTGTAGGTGCGGGCGAGGTAATCGCGGTAGGTCTCCACGTCGCGGAACTGGCCTTGACCGGGGCTGTGATCCATGAAGGACATCATGTGGGCATCGCCGTTTTCGATGAGTTCAGACAAAACCGGGGGTGCGGTGTCATCGGTGACCTCATAGCGGACATGCACCCGATTATCGACAAGGGCATGGAGTTGCCAGGCTTGAACGGCGCGGGCGATCTCTGCGGCGAAGACGTTGTTGCGCACTCCCAATTCATGATTGGCAAAAGACAGGGCGTGAAATACCGTCGTAATACCGGCCACGGCGTTGCGTTTGTCCGCTTGGGCGCAGGCAAAATCGAGGGGAAAGTGCACGTTTGGCCTTGGTTCGATTTCCTTTTCCAGCGCGTCGCAATGCAGGTCGATCATGCCGGGGATAAGAAGCCTCCCGGAAAGATCGATAATTTCGGTATTTCTCGTATCATCCGGATCAAGGGCGGCAATGCGGCCGTCCTCTATTAAAACGGCGATGTCGTCACGCACTTCGGTTGGGAAAACCACCCGGGCATGGATCAGCAAAGTTCGCTTCATTGTATATTTCCCTCTGTTGTATGAAATTCCGCCCCTTGAGGCGTCAGTTCAACGACCCGGTCCGCGAGTCGGCGGACCAGTTCGGGGTGGTGGAAAACGGCCAGCATGGCGACTCCCTTGGCCTTGATGGCTGAAAGAAGATCGATGACGCGTTCGGTGGTCGCCGGATCAAGACTTGCCGTGGGTTCGTCAAGCAAGAGCAGACGCGGTCTTGAAATGAGCCCGCGCGCCAGGTTGACCCGTTGCTTTTCTCCTCCGGAGAATGTGGCGGGCGGCACATGCCAGAGGCGCTCCGGGACATTGAGAAGACGCAGAATATCGGCGGCGGCGTCACGGGCCGCTGCTTTTTTCTCGCCTCGAACGACCAGCGGCTCCCCGACCACATCCAAAGTGGCCTTTCGCGGCAGACAGTGGAGGAACTGGGTCACAAACCCGATATCACGCTTCCTCAGCTCCAGTATCCGGTGATCCGACGCCTGCGCCAGATCGGTGGTATGCCCGTCCTCGGCGTGATAGAGGATGCGGCCGTCGCGCGGAAGATAGGTGCGATAGACGCATTTCAGAACGGATGATTTCCCGCAGCCGGTCGGCCCCACCAGGGCCGTCATCTCCTTGTCGCAAACCGTCAGGTCGACCTCGGCGCAGGAAGGAATGAACGTTTTCTGCTCGTGCAGGAAAAATCGCTTGTTTAATTTTTCAACTGTCAAAATCGGTGTGTTCACCATGGTGCTCCTTATAATGCGGACGCTATAAGCTGCTGGGTATAGGCGTGCTGGGGGTCTTCAAGTATCTGGTCCGTCAACCCTGCCTCGATGATTCGTCCGTTTTTCATGACGATTGTACGAGTCGCCAGCAAGCGTATGACTCCAAGATCATGGGTCACCGCGATCATTGCCGTGCCGAGTTCCTGTTGGATTTCCAGAATGAGGTCGAGAATCCTGGCCTGGACCGACAGGTCGAGGCCGGTGGTTACTTCATCCAGAAAGAGGACAGGGGGGCTTGTGGACAACGCCTTGGCGATCTGAACCCGTTGTTGCATGCCGCCGGAAAACTTTTTCGGGGATTCATCCATCCGTTCGGGCATGACCTCGGTGCGGGTCAGCAGATCGCGAGCCCGCTCGCGAATTTGGCCGTAATGGGCAAGATCGCTCATGAGAAGCCGCTCGGCGATGTTGCCGCCCGCTGAAAAATTGAAATTAAGTCCAAGATGGGGGTTTTGATAGACGATGCCGAAACGATGATTGCGCAGCCACCTCTGCTCGGCGGCGTTTACGCTGAACAGGTCCCACTGGCGTTCGTCATCAAAAAAAACGGCCTCACCAAGTGATGGCTCTTCATCGAAAAAAAGCATTTTCACGATGGTTGATTTGCCGCTGCCTGATTCGCCCATGATGCCGAAAATTTCTCCGGCATGCAGATCAAAACTTATATTGGCGGCGGCCACAACGGAGCCGCAGTGGGAGCAGATGTTGCTGCCCGCGTCCGGCCCGGTGCTTTCAAGGCAGCGAGGGCACCCGGAGCCGTGAATCTTGCCAAGGTTTTTTACTCCAAGATTTTTTTTCATCGCGAAGCCTCATTTACGGCACTGTGTTGCGTGGACAACCGCTGATGGCAGTAATCCGAGTCGGAGCATTGATAGATCCGCTCGCCGTCATTGTTGGTGAATTCATCCAGAAAAGAATCCGTCGCGCCGCAACGGTGGCAGGATCGCCGCCGCCCCTGTGCGTCGGAAAAGTCCTCCGTCCTGAACGGTACGTCCTCAAAGACCAGGGGTTCCGCGTTGGTATAGGGCGGCACCGCGTATATCTTTTTTTCACGACCGGCCCCGAACAGAATCAGCGCGGGCGACTGGTGAAGCTTCGGTACATCGAACCGGGGAATAGGGCTGGGATCAAGCACGTAATGCCCGTTGATGCGCGTGGGATAGCGGTGCGAGATGGTGATTTCGTCGAAATGGACGATGTCCTCATAAAGTTTGGTCAGCAGCCGCGAATAATCTCCCTCGCCGTGCATGATCTTGCGCCGTGCTTCCGAAGGCTCGACAACGACCAGCGGATCTGGATATGGCACCTGCAACACCAGGGTTTGCGCACTCGTCATCCGCATTTCGGGGAAGCGGTGACGTGATTGAATGAGGGTCGCATCCTGTGTACGTTCCGTGGTGTCCACGCCAGGGCAGGTCAACTCGATAAAATGGCGCAGATTGACCGCGTTCACCGAATCATCCGCTCCCTGGTCGATGACTTTCAGGGTGTCGCCCCGACCGATAAGACTCAGGGTCAGTTGCAGGCCACCCGTGCCGAAACCACGTCCCATCGGCATTTCACGGGAGGCGTAGGGGGTCTGATATCCGGGGATGCAGATGGCCTTGAGAATGTTGCGTCTCACTTCCCGCTTTGCGTATTCATCCAGGAAACCGAAGCTGTATCCCGCTTCGTCCTGCGGCAATTCATAATATGGGTTCATTTTTCGTTTCCTTGTTTTTGCTCCGCTTTCGCTTGTGTCGTGCGCAACCGATCCATGTCCGACTGGAACGTCACGTAATGCGGCATCTTGTAATGATTGGCGAAACCCATGGAATCAACGCCATCGATATGCAGGACAACAAACTCCGGATCTTCGGACGGATTCGCCGGACCTTCCTTCATCCCTTTTTGCAGGGCGCGATCCAATATCGCCATGCTGATCGCCTTGGTTTCGTTGTGTCCGAAGCATGCTCCGTAGCCGAGCGTGAACACCGGCTTGCTCTTGTTGTCGCTGTTTTCGTACATGGCAACCACCTCGCATTCCGTGATGAGCACTTCCCCGGCCTCAATCTCTTCTCCGGTTATTGGATGGGGCAGGAAAACCGGGAGGTAGCCCACGCGCAGCTCGGCGATGGTCGGATGGACATCGCCATAGCCGCGCATGTTGGAATAGGCCAGGGCCAGCAGGGAGCCGGTCTCCGCCCTCGCCATGCTCGCCAGAATGGCCGAGCGGGGAATGGGGAAAATGAGCGGTTCCCGTGTGATATCGAAGGGCTCGATGGCGCGGGCGGGGTCCTGGGGCAGCAGACCCTCGTTTCGCAACGCATCCACAACCTTGGAAAAGGTTTCGGGCAGGGCGCTGGTCGGGGTTTCGCCCATGAATTTGGCGGCGATTCCGCGAAAAATATCGGGAGCTTCGTCCGCCAGATCGATGCGCATGAGCCGTAGCGCGTAATCAAAGGTCGCACCCAGCATCTGTCCGCCGGGTATATCCTTGAACGCGCTGGAAATGCGGCGTATGACGCGCATGCGATTGGTTTCCTGTACCGGAGTGGCCAGCAGACGTGGCTTGGTGGAGCGGTAGGCGCGCAGGGCAAAGGCCGCCTCAAGGGTATCTCCCTGCATCTGTTTAATCGCCAGGGCGGCAAGGCGCGGATGATACAGCCCGCCTTCGGAAACGATGCGGGACGTGAGCAGACGCAGTTGATTCTCGATGGCGGACAGGGAAAGAGGAACGCCTTGTTCCCCTTCGGCGGTGCGCAGTGCTTCCATCGCTTCCAATGAACCCTTGATGGCGATGCCGCCCCCTTTGATTGCTACATATCCCATGACTGTCCTTCCTTTATCGTGATCCGCGTGGTACGGGGGATGGCGATGACACTTGCCGCATCAAAGAGAATCATGTCCACGCCCAGCGGAAACGCTCCGTTCCACCCGCTTCGTTTGCTCATCCATTCCGGGTTGAGCCCCGAGCAGGCGACTTCATTCTCGGACTGAATCCCGGGGCCTCGCATGATCAGGGATTCGCCCCGGCCGATGTGGGTAACGCCCAGGATGACGGTCGCTCCCATCTCGGGGCATTCTAGAGAACCAAGAGCGGGGGAAAACTTCGGGGCGACATCGCCGCGAGCGACAATGAATCTCGCCTTTTCCGGTGCTTCCTTGATTGTTTCGAGTTTCGGCCAGTCCTGGTCGTCAATCAAATAATGCGGATCGGCGACGGTTACTTCTCCATCGGTCAGAGTCGCCAGAATCAGGCGCAGTACCATGTTGTCATGGCCTTGACCCTCCGGCAGCATCGTTTCAAGCGAGCCGGGGAAGGCGAAGGCGTTCATCAGTTGGCGAAAAGCCTTTTGCTGTATGGCTGGTTCCCATACGGATGATTGTGGTTTGCAGATTGGTTGAATCTTCATATCTCATCGTCCTCAGCGGTTTCTTCCAGCAGAGCGAAGTCCACGCGGGTGCGGTCAAGGATCACACGACGCGAAGCTTCGCTACGCGCGAGTCGAAGCGCGCCTTCCTCAAGTAAATGCTCGATGGTTTCGTGTCCGTTCAATCGGTTGGCGAGCATGGCGTCCAAAATGGCGACGTCTCTCGCCAGGCTCGCCCGGTCGTCAAGAATCTGGGCCGCGCCCGCGCCCTTTTTGCCGTTTTTATCGATGACCGTGACCTGGGCGCGGGACAGCGGAGTTTCCCCGATGTAATAGGGTTCCGCCAACGCCCCGTCGCGCAATTGCAGGAGCGCCAGACCCGACTGGGGCAGGGCCTGATCATCGACCCGGCACGGCTCCGTAAGGGTTCGCACAGCTTCTGTAATCTGTTGCGGCGGCAGTGATAAAAATAAACGCGGCCAGTCACGGCGTGGATATGATGTGGAATCGGTCATGTGAGTTTTCCTCTCAACCAGGTTGAAAAATAATCAAAAACGAGAATGACGCTCAGAATCACCAGGATCAGGGCGGCGGATTCATCGTACTTGAACAGTCGTAAGGTATCGTGGAGGGCGAGACCTATGCCGCCCGCTCCGACCAAACCAAGCACTGAGGCCATGCGGACATTCCGGTCCATGATGTAGAGGGTGAAGCCGATGGCTTCGCGCAGAATGGAAGGCCAGCCCGCATACATCACAACCTGACTTCTGCTCGCGCCGGTCGCCTGGACCGCCTCGACAACGCCCTTGTCGATACGCTCCAGGTTTTCGGCGAAAAATTTCCCCAGGAATCCGGCGGTATGAACACCAAGGGCCAATGCACCGGGAAGCGGGCCGAGACCCAGGGCCGCCACGAAAATAAGAGCCAGCAACAGATCGGGCATGGCGCGGAGAAGATTCAGTGTTTCGCGGGCAATCCGGTATGTCACCCTGCCGGGCGTCAGGTTGCGCGCCGCGAAAGGGGCCAGTATAAAAGCCGTGATGAACGCGATGAGCGTGCCCCACAAGGCCGTCGCGATGGTCTGGGCCATGAGTTGTAGATATCTAGACAACTCCGAAAAGTCCGGTGCCGTATAGCGGCTGAAATATTCAGCCATGTCCTCCACGCCATAGAGCAGCGTATGGAAGGAAATATCCAGGTCGAAAACGATCAGCCACAGCAGGGCAATCCATAGGGAGAACCAGATCGGCGCAGGGTTGAACGGTTTTTTTGGGGGTGGCGTTGAGAGTTTTTTCATTTAAATCACCCTCGCCCTGAAATGGCCGGATAGACGATCCAGCAAAGCTACGATGAGGTATATGCCCAAAGCGATGCCGAGGATTCGGTCATAATCGAACAGTCGCATCGCCATGACCATGTCATAGCCGACACCACCCGCCCCGTCCAGACCAAGAATCGACGCAGCG
>JAVVFH010000151.1:0-8621 GCA_032250585.1 Lysobacterales bacterium | reverse complement strand
TTTTTCGTTGACGCCGCCGATGGCCTGCACACGCCCTTGTTGATCGATTGAGCCGGTGATCGCGAACGACTGCCTGATCGGCACCTCGGCCAGGGCCGAGGCCAGCGCGCACAATTCGGCTGCCGAGGCGCTGTCGCCGTCGACATCGCCGTAAGACTGCTCGAAAACCAGGCTGGCGGCCAGCGACAAGGGACGGTCGGTAACGTAATGTGAGCGCAAAAAGCCCGACAGGATCAGAACGCCCTTGGAGTGGATTGGGCCACCCAGTTTCACTTCCCGCTCTATGTCGACGACTTCGCCGGAGCCCAGCGTAACGGTGGCCGTGATTCTCTGGGGGCGCCCAAACGCAAATTCACCCAGCTGGAATACGGCCAAGCCATTGATCTGCCCGATCCGCGAGCCCGTGGTTTCGACCACCAGCGTGTCGCGCAGCATCTCTTCCTGGAGTCGGTCGCGGTAGCGACTGGCGCGACGGGCCTGACTGTCGATTGCCTTCTGGATGTCTTCCGCGCCGATCAGGTCCTTGCCACCTTCACCCGCCCAGTAATGGGCTTCGCGAAGCAGGTCGGTTGCGTAGCGGATATCGGCCGAGTAGCGCTCCGAATCACCCGCCCTGCGCGCACTTTGCTCCATCAGCCGCCCCAGTCCCGAGCGATCCATATGCTTCAGCTCTTGCTCCCGGATGGTCGTGGCCATCCAGCGCGCCAGGCGGTTCAGATTGTCGTCGTTACGCACGATCTGGTCTTCAAAATCCGCCTCGATCTTGAACAGTTCGGCGAACTCCGGGTCATGACGCTGAAGCAGGTAATAATAGATGCGCTCGCCGACCAGCACGACTTTCACATTCAGCGGTATCGGTTCCGGCTCGAGGGTGACCGTGCTGACCAGGCCAACATCATCAGCCAGCGAGCGGACCCTCAGTTCACGGGACTTGATGGCGCGTTTCAAACCATCCCATGCCAGCGGGTAAGAGAACAGTTTTGCCGCATCGATCACAAGATAGCCGCCGTTGGCCCGGTGCAGGGAGCCGGAGCGGATCAAGGTGAAATTCGTCACCAGGGCGCCGAATTCCGATTCGTATTCGATGCGCCCGATCAGTTCCACGAAGCTCGGCTTGTCGTCGCAGATCACCGGGGCGCCTTTTGCGTCGGTCTGGTCGACCAGCACGTTGATCGCGTAGCGGCGTTTCGGATTCGCTCCTTTCGATTCCATCATTTGCTGCATTTGAGCCGGCATGCCCTGCGCGCTCGGACCTTCCGAGGGGCGCAGGAACATGTTGACGTTCTCGACGATGTCCTCCTGCATTTTTTTCAGGTGTTCGACCACCGCGTCGATCTCCCGGTACTTCTGAATGAGCTCATCCAGCAACCCCGTCACCGCCAGGTTCGCGACTTCGCGCTCGAGCATACGGACTTTCTGGCGCATTTCCCGGGCTTTCTTGGGAACTGCGCGCATCAGCTGCTGCAGGCGCCGTGTCAGGTCCTCGATGTCGTCATGAATTTTTTTCTGCTCCTCCTCCGGGAGCTTTTTGAAATCGTCGGTGTCCAGGGCCTCGCCGTCGCGCAACGGCACAAAAGCGATGCCGCCCGGAGTCTGAATCACCCCGATGCCACGTTCAGCGGCCTCGGCTTCCACTTTCTTGAAAGCACTTTCCTGCTCGTCCTTGAATTCTTCGGCTACCGCTTCGCGCTGTGCCTGAAACTCCTCGCTTTCGAAAGCGGCGGGAATCGCGGTCTGTGCGTCCTCGATGACGCTCTCCACGTCGTCTCGGAGTTCTTTGCTGTGCCCCGGCGGCAATACCAGCGCCTTGGGCTTACGCGCATCATCAAAGTTGTAGACGTAACAAAGATCGGGGGGCACCGGGCGGGTGGCCGCTTTTTTCTCCAGGAACTGTTTGACAAAACGGTGTCGTCCGCTGCCCGCCGGGCCCAGAACAAACACGTTGTGGCCGTCGACGTCGATTTCGGTGGCAAAATGAATGGCTTCGGTCGCGCGTTCCTGGCCCGGAATTTCGCTCAGCTTTTCGAGGTCGGCCGTGGTCTCGAAGCTAAACTGGTCCGGGTCACAATGCCGGTAGAGCATTTCCGCCGGCAACGGGTTTCCTGGCTTGAATTCCATCGTGCTGCTGTCTCCGCTGACTTCTGCTGCCCGTTTATTATCGTAACAAGAACAGCAGGACGGAATGGCAAACACCGATTGGATCGACCCAAATCAGTTCAAATGGCTTTAGCCTGAACATTGCAGCCGTCGGGGTTGGGGGAGTTGTCAAGTAGCCATGGAATTCGCGCGGCTGGCCCAATCCGCTTCAGTTTTTTTCACGTGAATCCGCGCTGATCCGGCGATGTGCGATTTCCATAGCGCGCGTCCAGGCCGCTTCGTCTTCGTCACTTACCGCCTCCGCCAGGCTGTCGAGTGCTTGCCTGAAACGCGTGGTTACCTCAGCGGTCATGAGGTTGCCCTGCTGAATTTCGTAGTAGAGATGCGGGTTTTCCGAGACGACCTGGGCCGCCACTTTGAGTTGCGCATTGAAGGTACTGCTGGAGATCCGGCGCAGCAGGGGGACCGCCTCGCCACTTTGCGCGAGCGCACTGGCGAAAGCGATGTTGACGAGATGTGAAAGGCCCAGCACCCAGGCCATTACCTCGTCATGCTCTTCCAGGCTGAGGTCGACGCATTCCGCCGCCGTGTGGGCGAACAGGGCACGCGCTTCGAGCAGTGCTTCCCGGTTGCCCAGATCAACAAACAGGATGTGGCGGCCCGACAATCCGATTTCATCGGGCCCGAACATCGGATGAACCGAGCAAACGCGGCAGCCGGCCGCATGAAGTGCCTGCAGCCCGCTGCGCATTGGACTTTTCAGCGAACCGATGTCGAAAACGAGGCCGCGGGGCTTCAATTCGGCGAGGCGATGGAGGATCGCATTCGTTGGGCGCAGTGGCACCGCGACGACAATCAGGTCGTAGTCATCGACATGATTTTCCCAATCCTCGGTTTGCGGATACGGCGCGTCGCTCGGCGCGGGGTCGGCCACCTCGACGCCATAGCCGACCATGTCGAGATAGCGGGACATCCACAACCCCATCCGACCCAGACCGCCGATGACCAGTGCGCGGCTGCCTTGCCCATGCCCGGACTGGACCAGTTTGTGGGTCTCCTGATTGCCCAGCGAGTAGTGAATCAGGGTCTCGAGAATCTCGCGCGCAACCCGTCCGGACAGCCCGAGGGACTCGGCGCGGGCCATGCCGCGCTCGATCACCTCTCGTTCCCGGGCGTAATGCCGCAAGGCCAGGCCCGTTTTTAACTTGTGCTCACCGATCGTAGTCACGACCGCCTGGCGCTCGGCGACAAGGTCAATGATGCCATCGTCGATTTCGTCGAGGCGCTTGCGCAGTTGCAACAGTTCGTCGGGGGTCAGCAGGCGATCGGAGGACATGGCGGCTCGGTGTGTGTCATTAAAAAATGCCTGCAGGGACGTCCGTTGCATTCTATGGCTTTCAGTCCGCGCCCTCCAGTTCAATGTGGCAAAATAAAATCACTGTCACGCCTCCGTAACGGCATTCTGCCGTCTGGAAAAGGACGGAACCGGACGCTGGAAGCGCCCGCAGGGAAATATGTCACATTTCGCCACGAATTATTTGAAGGAAAACCCATCACCAGCCGGTCTTAAGCGCTATGAACTCAAAAGCGAAGCTCAAATTCGTCACGCAGGGCGCCGGGTTGTCGGTCGCGCTGACCCTTTTTCTATTTTCCATGGCACCCGCCTTTGGAGAAACGCAATTCGACTGGCAACCGCCCGCATTCGAAATCGCGGAGCCCGACGGCACTGTATTCTCGTACCCGGATAATTTGGAGGGCCCTACCATCGTGCTGTTCTGGGCCAGCTGGTGCCCCTATTGCAAATCCCTGATGCCGCATCTGCAGAGTATCGTCGACGAGTACGAGGGCAAGGTCGAAGTACTGGCGCTCAATTTTCGGGACGAAGAGGATCCCGCCGCCTACCTCGAAGAATTCGGTTACAGCTTTCGCCTGCTGGCGCAAAGCGACGACGTGGCGGAGGACTGGGGCATCAAGGGCACACCCGGGCTGTTCCTGGCGGATGGCTCGGGACGGGTTGTTTTCAACCGTCTCGCCATTCCCAAATCGGCTTACCGAACCGGGGCCGGCGCCGCTTTTGAAGAACTCAAGCACTATCAGATAGCAGCTCGCCACGCACCTTTCTGGGCCGCCCGGCTCCGCCTGGCTTTGGATCAGCTGCTGGAAACCGCTGAAGAGCCCTGAAAGCATGCGAATCGACAGCCCAGCCCACTACAGGGTGGTCGCAAAGGGACGCCGCGGATAAGGCTTGCCCGGATTTCCTTTGGACGTCTGCGAGAAACCACTTGCAGCGATACAATGCGTGCATGACGTCGAATTCGAAACCGCGTGTCAGGCTTCGATCCGTGAGTTTCCGGCGAATCGTGTCCCGCCTCCGGGCCCCAACCTGCCTGATGGCTCATGCCCGCAGGGGCCGCGCGCTGCTTCGGGCAACTGCAGCGCTGTCGTGCCTGGTCGTCATGCCCTCGCTGAGTCTGGGCCAGGTCCCCAGCGATTTTACGGCCCAGCTCGAAGTATTCCGCAATGGCAAGTTGTTGGGCGAATCCACAGTCGAGTTTTCATCGCATGACGGTGAATGGACCATGAGCCGAGAAACCCGCGGCACGCGGGGCCTCGCACGTTTCATCGGCCTGCATGAGAGCTCCCGAACCACGGGAGACTGGGCCGGTGGCGCGCCGCGGCCTCTGCACTTTGAACGAACGCTTCGGGTCTTTCGGAAAACGCATTGGTTGGCCGAGTTCGACTGGCAGGCGGGCGTTGTGCACAGCGTCTATCCAGACGGTGAATCCACGCTCAAGCTCGAACCGGGAATCATTGACGAAAGCAGCATCGACCTGGTCGTTCGTTCAGGCCTGCAGCAAGGTGAAAGCGAATGGTTCCTGCAGGTCGTGGACGAGGAAGAGATCGAGCACCAGCACTTCAAAACACTCACCACGCAAGCTCTGCAAACTCATCTCGGCTGCATGATCACGAAGAAAGTCGAAAAAATCCGCGACGAGACGAGCAAGCGTTATACGCGCACTTTTTACGCCGCGGATCACGACTATGTGCCGGTCTTCATGGTACATGGGAAAAAAGATGGCGAGCATCTCGAAACCCGGCTTGTTTCGCTCAGTGTTGCGGGCGTAAACGTTGAGCCCGGGGCGGATTGCCCGGAAAACCCACCTCCTTCGAGCCCGGCTGATCAATGACGAATACGTCCGCATTGACCGTCGGTCAATTCAACTGTATTGTTTGCAAATCAACGAGATAAATATCCGATCATAGAGAAAATGTGGGGTTTGAAATGATCACCGATAACACTGACCGCAAAGGCGGTTTCTCGCAGCAAAACTTAATGAGTCGTCTCGGAGTCCTTACGGTTTGCATTATTCTGGGTTTCAGCTCGATGAAGTCCGCGCTGGCACAGGAGGAGGAGCGGGACGAACGACGCGGCGCGTCCTCCGCCCTGATGGAAGAGGTCACGGTAACGGCTCGCAAGCGCCTGGAATCCGAACAGCAGGTTCCGCTGTCGATCTCGGCCTATTCAGCCGACCAGATCGAAGCGCTCAAGGTGCGCAGCCTGCAAGGCCTCTCCGTGGGCATGCCCAATGTCGCCATGGATGATGTCGGGACGACGCGCACCACCGCCAACTTTTCGATCCGCGGCCTCGGTATCAACAGCTCCATTCCCGGGATCGATCCAACCGTTGGCGTGTTCATTGACGGGGTCTACCTGGGCGTGAACTCCGGCACCATCATCGACATGTTCGACGTCGAGAGCATCGAAGTCTTGCGCGGGCCGCAAGGCACGCTGTTCGGGCGCAACGTCACCGGCGGCGCCGTTCTCATCAACAGCAAGCGCCCGACGGACGAGTTCGAGACGTCTTTCCGAGCTGCCGTGGACGGCAATCCCGACGGCGACGGCGGCCTGAATTACTACATCATGGGTGCGGTGTCCGGTCCGCTCACCGACAACCTGGCGGCCCGTCTCAGCGTGTACCACAACGAAGATAACGGCTGGTTCGAAAACCTTTTCGACGGCTCCAACCATGGGGAGGCCAGCACCACGATTGTTCGCCCGTCGATCAGCTGGGAGCCAACCAGCGATTTGCGTTTGCTGTTGCGTTGGGAGCACATCGAGTCGGACGGCGATGGCCCGGCTTCCCAGACTCACATCAATGGCTTCGGCATTCCCGGATTTTTCGCCAACTTCGATCGCGACAGTTTCGACTTTGCGGTCGACGCGCCGGGCTTTTCGGATTTCGAACTGGATTTCGTCACTTTTGAGACCGAGTGGGACGTGGCCTTCGGCGACGGTACCATCACCAACATCTTCGGCTGGCGCGATTATTTCCAGGACGGCTTCAGCGACATCGACGCTCAGCCCGTGTGGTTGTTTCATGCCTCGCTTCTGCTCGACGCGGAACAATTCAGTAACGAGTTACGCTACAACGGCCGCTTCGGCAACGCCGAGGTAACCACCGGAGTCTACTGGTTCGACAACGACATCAACTACTCTGAAAACCGGGAACTGCTGGGCATCGCGACGGGTGGCGTCGCACCTGCTCTGACCCAAAACGGCGGCGGCATCCTGGAAGTCGAATCACTGGCGTTTTTTGCCTCGGTCGATTACGACCTGAGTGACCGCCTGACACTGAACACCGGAATCCGCTACACGACCGAAGACAAGGACGCGCAAATCGCGACCCTTACCCGGAACATCAACAACGGCTGCGTCGTGGGCGCCGGCACCTGTGCGTTCGATTTCATCGACAGCGACTCCTGGGACGCCTTGTCCGGCAAGCTTGGGTTCACTTACACGATCGCCAGCGACAGTCGGCTCTATGGGCACTGGTCAAGAGGACACCGTTCGGGCGGTTACAACCTGCGTAACACCGCGATCGACACCGTCAACCTGGGTCCCGGCCCCTTTGACCAGGAAACCGTGGACAGCTTCGAGATCGGTTACAAGTCAGAACCGGCCGGTCGCGGTCGGCTGAATGCAGCCGTGTTCTATACCACCATCGATGACATGCAGCGTGAAATCAACCTGGCCGACCCCTTTGCCGGCGTCGTGCAAGTGATCAGAAACACGGCGGATGCCGAGATCTACGGCCTGGAAATCGACGGAACCTTCGCCCTGGGCCAAAATACGGTCCTGATGGCCTCGCTCGGTTGGCTCGACGCTTCCTACACCTCGGTCCGTTTCGACCTGAACGGCGACGGCGACATCAACGCGGCCGACGAGGCGCTCGACTTGCCGCGCGCCGCGGAATGGACCTACTCCATCGGCCTGAACCAAGACTGGCTTTTCACTTCCGGCGGGGCCCTGTCTTTCCGGGTGAACTATGCCTTCCGGGACAATGCCGCCTGGACCGACAACAACCTCGGCTTCCTGCTGTCACAAAAAATTCTGGACGCCGGCATCGATTACAGGAGCGCCGATGGGCGCTGGATTTACTCGCTGTACGGCCGCAACCTGCTGGACGAGGTCAATCATGGCGGCGACACGCAGTTGCCGCCAGCAATCGGACCCGTTCCAACCGGTGGCACCTTCTCGCCATTGATCAAGGGCCAGATTGTCGGTTTCGAGGTCAATTTCAGTTATTGACCGGCATCGGTTTGGGACAGGCCGGCAATGTGAAAGTCTGGCGCTGTAATTCACACCTGGACTTTGTTCACATAAGCGGAACATAGTTAAAGGGTCGCGGCCTGTTGGGACGGGCGCCAACCGGACCGGTAAAACCGCTGCCTTTTCCACGCCGGGTGATTTACCGAAAGCCGCCACAAAAAAAACCCCGGTCTGAATGAACAGACCGGGGCTCCTGAATGATGCCTGGCAGTGACCTACTCTCGCACGGGAACTCCCGCACTACCATCGGCGATGCCTCGTTTCACTGCTGAGTTCGGTATGGGATCAGGTGGTTCCAAAGCTCTATTGCCGCCAGGCAAACTGTTTGCAAAAACGGGGGCCGGATATTTTCCGGCTCTGCACGGACAAATGCATCCGCGCCCTTTTCGCATCGGGAATGAGCTCATGTCTCATCCCCTACATTAGGTAGTCCTGTCAAAGAGTTGTGTCTTGCGAAGTAAAATTGTTGTTAGTCGTTTCTTTTGGCAAAGCCATTTTCGTGAGGGTGGTGTCTGGACACGGAAGCGGAGTCGGGAGTGTACATCAGTACACGACCGTCCCGCTGTAGTGTTCAGGCGCCGCCATCGCGGAAATGGAGCAGCCAAAAAAGGGCTTTGGTGTTATATGACCAAGCCACTCGGGCAATTAGTACCGGTTAGCTTCACACATTGCTGTGCTTCCACACCCGGCCTATCAACCTCGTAGTCTACGAGGGCCCTTACAACCTCAAGGGTTGAGAGATCTAATCTTGGGAGAGGCTTCCCGCTTAGATGCTTTCAGCGGTTATCCCTGCCAGACTTAGCTACTCAGCTATGCCGTTGGCACGACAACTGACACACTAGTGGTCTGTCCATCCCGGTCCTCTCGTACTAGGGACAGCTCCTCTCAAACCCCTTACGCCCACAGCGGATAG
>JAVVFH010000150.1:0-8634 GCA_032250585.1 Lysobacterales bacterium | reverse complement strand
GACCTCCCGGACCGCCGGCTGCGCGTCGGGTTGGTCGGAAGGCGATTCGATTTGGGTCAGGTCGCGCAACAGTCGCAGAAAAGCTTCACGGCGGCTGTGCAGATGGCGCAGGACGTCCGTGGCCGTCGGCGGGCGGCGAATCCGCGTCCGGTCCGTGCCGCTGTTCGCTGTGGTGCGCAAATCCTCGTGTTCAGCCATCGTCTTCAACCACGGCCGCGCAACTCACTTTCTCATCCCGGCCGGGAACGGAAAGGACAGGCTGTTTTCGATTCCCGCAAAACGGCCCGGATGCAGGTACGCGAGCAAAGGCGAGTCGCTGATCAGCGACTGGTCATCGCGATCCGCGAGGCGCTCGGCATCCTCTGCGACCTGTGCCGCCACGATCCGTCCGACCACCAGGCTGTTGACGCCGATGTCGTCCACGATCCGGTCGAGTTCGCACTCGAAAAAAAGGTAAGCACCCTCGAGCAGCACGCCGGCCACTTTGCGGGCCGGAAAAACCGGCAAGGCCGCCAGTGCCGGCTTCTCGTCGTTGCTGCAGCGCGGCGAGGCGGCCAGGCTGGTTTCGAGCAACTGGGCGGGTCGCGGATAGGAAACCGTGAAGACGCCTTCGCGCCGCAGGTTCACGTAGGTCCGGTGGCTGGGCGTGCAGATGAAGCCGAAGACATTGCCCCAGCCCATGGGCATGGCCAGGTGTTTCGGCGCCAGGTCGTGACCGCCGTCGGCCTCGCGGGTGCCGACGAGGACCAGCGGCGCGACCGAGAAGAAACGCTCCCAGATCGGTTGATCGACATCCAGTTCGACGAGTTTGCCTACATCCGAAGGGTTCTCCATGTCGCCATGCTCCGGTAATCGAAGACCGCCAATGGCCCCTTGTTCGAGTTTAGGATCTGCGCTGCAGGCACGCTATGATCTGAGGCAAGCGACGGTCCCAGCGGGGTCGTGTCAGCTCGCTTCAGGGCTGGATTTCCGTCATTTCAAGCGGCTTTCCGGTAAAATCCGCGCCATGGATCCGCATCGAAAAGTTGAAAACCCCGTGAACGAAGGTAACGCTGTGTTGGTCGTATTGTGCAGTTGCCCGGATATCGGGTCGGCGGAAATGTTGGCGGCGGGGCTGGTGGAACATCGTTTGGCGGCTTGCGTGAGCATCTTGCCCTCGGTCCGGTCTGTGTACCGGTGGCAAGGCAAGACCATCGCAGACAGCGAGACGCTGATGCTCGTGAAGACCGCCCGGGCAGCGCTGGCGGGCCTGGAGAGCTGGTTGGTCGAGCATCATCCCTACGACCTGCCCGAAATCATCGCGCTGCCGGTGCAAGCCGGGTTGCCGGAATACCTCGATTGGGTCGTCAACGAAACAGGACATACTGAGCATGAACAATGAAAAGAGGCGCCTGACCGGCGGCCGCCGCAGGGCGCTGGCCATGAGCGCCCTGGTGGTTTCCGTGCTGAGCCTGCTGCTGACCTCGGCGGCGCTGGCGATCGGCTTCGATGAAGTCCGTGATTACGAAGAGGTCTTCGTGATTTCCGGGCAGGCGCCTGCGCGTGACCGCTTGCAGGTCCGCTGGCAGATCGCGGAGGACTATTACCTCTACAACAATAAGTTCCTGCGCTTTACGGTGCTGACCGAAGGCGTGTTGGCGGGAGAACCGCGGGTTCCGCCGGGCGATCTGAGTTTCGATGAACTGCTCGGCGAGGAAGTCGAGAAATACCATGGCGAGCTGGTCGTCGATCTGCCGCTGCAGACCGTGCCGCCCGGGGTCGATACCGTCGAACTGTTGGTGCGCTCGCAGGGTTGCCTGGAAAACGTGCTGTGTTATCCGCCCACCGATCAACCGCTGACGATGCGCCTGCCGACCGCTGCCGGGTCCTTCGACGGTCTTGGTGAAAACCCGTTGTCGGGCCTGGGCGGTGCCGATGCGCCACTGCCCCCCGAGCAGGCCTTCATTTACGAGTCCATCGGTATGGATGAAGCCTCCGCGCTGGTTCGCTTCACGGCGCAGCCCGGCTATTATCTGTACCGCGACCAGTTCCAGTTTGAAGTCATCGACGATTCCGGTTTCGAAGTACTCGACGTCGACCTTCCCGCCGGCGTGATCAAGGACGACCCCGAGTTCGGTCCGGTGCAGGTTTACTACGGGCAGGTGGAAATACCGCTGCGCTTCAGCCGGCCGGCGGGCGCGGCGACGGAAGTGACCCTGCGGGCCGAGTTCCAGGGTTGCCGCGACGGCGACATCTGCTATCCGCCCATGAGCCAGACGGCGAGTTTTACGATGCCGGCCGCGGACCAGCCGGTCGCCGGCCAACCGGTTGATGCTGCTCCGGGCGGCGCGACAGCTGTTCCTCAAAGCGAACAGGACCGCCTGGCCTGGTTGCTGACCGAAAGTCCGACGCGAGCCATCATCGCTTTTTTCATCGCCGGCCTGTTGCTGGCATTCACGCCCTGCGTGTTTCCAATGGTGCCGATCCTGTCCGGTATCGTGGCCGGTCAGGGTGAAAAGCTGACGACCCTGAGGGCCTTCTGGCTGTCCCTGGTTTATGTGCTGGCAATGGCGGTGACCTATACGGTGGCCGGTGTGCTGGCGGGGCTGTTCGGGCAGAATCTGCAGGCACTGTTCCAGGATCCATGGATCATCAGCGCCTTCGTGCTGATCTTTATTCTGCTGGCCCTGTCGATGTTCGGTTTTTACGAGCTGCAGTTGCCCGGCCGCCTGCAGAGCCGCCTGGCCGAGGCCAGCAACCGGCAGCGCGGTGGGCAGCTTGGCGGCGTCGCGGTGATGGGTTTCCTTTCGGCCCTGATCGTTGGCCCCTGCGTGGCGCCGCCGCTGATGGCCGCCCTGATCGTGATCGGTGCCTCCGGCGACGCCGTGCTCGGTGGCGCCGCGCTGTTCGCCCTGTCCATGGGGATGGGGGTGCCGCTGATTATTTTCGGGGTGTCGGCGGGCAAGCTGATCCCGAAAGCGGGTGCCTGGATGGAGGCCGTCAAGGCGGCGTTCGGCGTCGGCCTGCTGGCCTTGGCCATCTGGATGCTCGAGCGCATCCTGTCGGGCGGTGTGATCATGCTGCTGTGGGGCGTACTGGCCGTGTCCTGTGGCATCTACCTGGGCGCGCTCGAGCGCATCGAGGCCGGTGCCTCGGGCTGGAAGCGCCTGTGGAAATCGCTGGGCTTCGTCCTGATTGTGATCGGTACGCTGGAAATTCTCGGCGCCGCGGCGGGTGGCGACAACTGGCTGCGGCCGCTCGAAAGCGTACGTCAAACGGGTGCCGCGGCAACCAGCCATGCCGCCTTTAAGCGCGTCAAATCTCTGGACGACCTGGAACAGGCGCTTGCCGGCGGCACGTCGGCCGGGCGCGGCGCCATGCTCGATTTTTACGCCGACTGGTGCGTGGAGTGCAAGCGCATGGAACGCAACACCTTCCCGCATCCGGAGGTGCAGGCTTTCCTGTCCCAGATGCAGATGCTGCAGTCCGATGTGACGGCCCATGACGATCGGGACCGCGAATTGATGAAGGCTTTCGGCATCATCGGCCCGCCGGCCATCCTGTTTTTCGATCGCAGCGGCCGGGAAATGAAGCCCTATCGCCTGGTGGGGTATTTCACGCCGGAAGAGTTTAGCGCCCATCTGGCACAGGTGGTGGCCGCCCAATGAAGCCGACCGTGCTCATCATGCTGGTGGTTGCCGTGGCGGCCTCGGCGGGTGGCTATTTCCTGGCGATGCGGCTGAGTCCGGCGCCGCAGGCCTCGTCGACGCCGGTTGCCGCGCCTCGGCAGGAAGATCTTGTCGGCCAGCCGCGGCCCGATTTTTCGCTCAGCAACCTGCAGGGCCGGCTCATCAGTGCCGGGGAGTTCGACGGCAAGGTGCTGCTGCTCAATTTCTGGGCGAGCTGGTGCGCACCCTGCGTCGAAGAAATGCCGATGCTGTCCGAGCTCCAGCGCAATTATGCCGGCCGCGGTTTGCAGGTGCTTGGCATCGCAGTCGACGACGAAGGCAAGGCGCGTGATTTCGCCCGCGAGCTGGGGGTTGTCTATCCCGTCCTGGCGGGTCAGGGCCAGGGCATGGTGCTGGGGCGCCGTTATGGCAATAGCAGCGGCATGCTGCCGTACAGCGTTTTGGTGGATCGCTCCGGCATTGTCCGCTGGGTTTACCTCGGCGCACTGGGCCGCGAGGAGCTGGAGCGAAGGATCGGCATCCTGCTGCAGGGCTGAGCCCGGTTCGGTGGCGGGGGTTATCCGGCTATCGCCATGAACTGGTGGCGATCTGCTTCAATACGGTACCGAATTGTGGACAATATGCATGAGATCATGCAGACTCGGCATCCCCCTTGATCCAAAAAGCGACTCATGGCGAATATCCTCGTTCTCAACGGACCCAATCTCAACCTGCTGGGCAGCAGGGAGCCCGAGAAGTACGGACATCGAAGTTTGCAGGAAATCATGGAAGAGCTGTCCCGCTTCGCGGGCGCCTGCGGTCACGAGCTGCGTCACCTGCAGAAAAACGGCGAGGGTGAACTGGTCGAAGCAGTGCAGCAGGCCGCCAGTGACGCGGTGGATTACATTATCATCAACCCGGCTGCCTACACGCATACCAGTATCGCTCTGCGCGATGCGCTCCTCGCCGTTCGGATCCCTTTTGTCGAAGTTCACCTCTCCAGCGTCGCGGCACGCGAGCCGTTCCGGCAAGTGTCTTATCTGTCCGATATCGCCGTCGGCGTCATCAGTGGTTTCCACGGTGAGGGCTACATGCTCGCCCTCCAGGCGATCATCAACGAGATTGAACCCTAGTGTCCTGTCACGCATCTTATGACGCTTTCAGAGCCCCGTATACGCACCAATGCGGGGCTCCCTCCGGGCAAGGCAATAAGCGGCCATCTGCGTTGTTGCACTCGCTTGAATTAGCATGGCCAGTCCTGCACTCGCGCGCCTGGCATCTGACCGCTTCTTGCCTTGCTGAAAGCGACATAAGATGCGTGACAGGACACTAGCCCGGAGGGAGCAAAAGCGCATGGACATAAGGAAGATCAAGAAACTCATCGAGTTGCTGGAAGACTCCAGTCTGACGGAACTGGAAATCGTAGAGGGCGAGGAGTCGGTGCGGCTGAGCCGGGTCAGCCCGGTCCAGTCGATGCAGGACATGACGCCGAATGTGCGGACCGCCGCCTGGTCGGCGCCAGCCGGTGCCGACAGCGCAGCTTCCAAAGGGGCCGACCCGGACCCCACAGAAGACGATGTGCCGGAAGGTGAACTGCTGCGGGCGCCCATGGTGGGCACCTTTTACGCGTCGTCCAGCCCGGACAGCGATCCCTTCGTTTCCCTCGGTCAGCGGGTCAGTGAGGGTGAGACGCTGTGCATCATCGAGGCCATGAAGATGTTCAACCAGATCGAAGCGGAGAGTTCCGGTACGGTGGTGGCCATCCTCGTGGAGAACGGGCAACCTGTCGAGTTCGATCAGCCCCTGTTCGTCATTCGCTGAGCCTTCAGCCGTGCCTGTCATGGACAAAATCGTCATTGCGAACCGCGGCGAGATCGCCCTGCGGATTTTGCGCGCCTGTCACGCCCTGGGCATCAAGACCGTTGCGCTGCACTCGACCGTGGACCGCAACCTCAAACACGTGGCGATGGCGGACGAGTCGGTCTGCATCGGGCCGGCGTCGGCCACCGAAAGTTACCTGAATGTGCCAGCGATCATCGCCGCCACCGAGGTGACAGACGCGGTGGCCATTCACCCGGGTTATGGTTTTCTTGCCGAAAACGCCGATTTTGCGGAGCGCGTCGAGCAAAGCGGTTTCATTTTCATCGGTCCCCGGCCGGAGACTATCCGGCTGATGGGCGATAAGGTGTCGGCAATCAAGGCCATGCGCGAGTCCGGCGTGCCCTGCGTGCCGGGCTCGGACGGCCCTCTGACAGAGGATTTCCAGGAGTCGCGCGAGATCGCCCGGAAAGTCGGCTACCCCGTGATCATCAAGGCCTCCGCGGGCGGCGGCGGCCGCGGCATGCGGGTTGTCCATACCGAGGCCCACCTGGCCAATGCCCTGCAGTTGACCCGCCAGGAGGCGGCCAGCACCTTCGGCGACGCCACGGTGTACCTGGAGAAATACCTGGAGAACCCGCGCCACATTGAAATCCAGGTGCTCGCGGACGAGCACGGCAACGCGATTCATCTCGGTGAGCGCGATTGTTCCACGCAGCGGCGCCACCAGAAGATCATCGAGGAATCTCCGGCGCCGGGTATCACCGAGGAGCAGCGTCGGGAGGTCGGCGAGGTCTGCGTGGATGCCTGCCAGCGAATCGGTTACCGCGGGGCCGGGACTTTCGAGTTCCTGTACGACAACGGCCGCTTCTATTTCATCGAAATGAACACGCGTATCCAGGTCGAGCACCCGGTTACCGAATGCGTGACCGGTGTCGACCTGGTGCGCGAGCAGATTCTGATCGCGACCGGTGACCGGCTCAGCTACCGGCAGGAAGACATCCAGATTCGCGGCCACGCGATCGAATGCCGCATCAACGCCGAAGACCCAGCCTCCTTCATGCCCTCCCCGGGAATGATCGAGGGCTTTCACGCGCCGGGCGGCCCGGGCATCCGCGTCGATTCGCACATTTACGATGGCTACCGCGTGCCGCCGAATTACGATTCGATGATCTGCAAGGTCATCGCGCACGCGGAAAGCCGCGATATGGCGATTGCGCGCATGCGGGTGGCGCTCGACGAGATGGTGCTCAAAGGCATCAAGACGAATGTTCCCCTGCACAAGTGGCTCCTGTGGGACCGCGGCTTCATCCGCGGCGGGTTCAACATTCACTACCTCGAAAAACGACTGGAAGAACGCAAGGCCTGACGGCTCGCCACATGCCCTGGACAGAAGTCAGCATCGCCCTGACGCGTGAGCAGGTGGAAGAGGCCGAAGGGGTTCTCGAAGCGCTGGGCGCCCTGGCCATCACGCTGGAGGACCGGTCGGACCAACCCGTGCTCGAACCCGCTCCGGGCGCCACGCCGCTGTGGCCGGCGGTGCGGCTACGCGGGCTGTTCGACACGGACGTCGATCGCCAGGCTGTTCTGCGCGCGCTGCAGGATATGTCGGGCACCGGCCATTCCGAACGGATTCGTTGGCGCCAGGTCGGTGATCGTGATTGGGAACGGGCCTGGATGGACCGCTTCCACCCGATGTGTTTTGGCAAATACCTTTGGATCGTGCCGACCGGCATGGCCATTCCCCACGATCCCCGGAATGTTCAAATTCGGCTGGATCCGGGCCTCGCCTTCGGCAGTGGAACCCATCCGACGACGGCACTGTGCCTGGAATGGATCGACGGCCACGATATGAACGGGCTGCGGGTGGTGGATTATGGCTGCGGTTCCGGCATTCTCGGAATCGCGGCCTGTCTCGAAGGCGCTTCGCGCGCCGAGTGTGTGGACAACGACCCCCAGGCGTTGGAGGCAACCGCCCGGAACGCGGATCGCAACGGCGTCGGTGATCGCGTGATCTGCCTGTCGCCGAAAGCATTCTGGCCTGCTGACTCGGATTTGGTACTGGCCAATATCCTGGCCGGGCCGCTGATCGCACTCGCTCCGGTGATTGCCGGAGCCGTGCGGCCGGGTGGTCATGTCGTACTGTCGGGTCTGCTCGAAGAGCAGGGTGACGAAGTGACGACGGCTTACCTTCCCTGGTGCAAGCGGCCGCGAAGCGAATCGCGCGAGGGTTGGCTGCGGTTGGAGTTGCGGCGTTCGGCTGGGCCGACCACCGTGACGTGAAGACAGCTTGCCCGCAGCGGTTGAGGCCGGTGCTTCGGGGAGCTGTCCACGTCCGTCCACCAGGCTCCCTTCAGCCCCGGAAATCCTTGTAGGTCACGATGCTCATCGGCTGCGTCTCACCAATTCTCGGGTCGCGCGGGCAATGCATTGTAGCGGGCGATCGATTCGAGAATCTCCGCGCGCGCGGCGTCCGCGCCTTCCCAGCCCTTGATGTTCACCCATTTGCCGGTTTCCAGATCCTTGTAGTGGTCGAAAAAATGTGTGATCTGCAGGCGCAGCAATTCGTCTACGTCGTCTACTTCCAGCACGTGGCGGTAAAGCCCGGTGACGTCCGTGGTGGGCACCGCCAAAATCTTTGCGTCTTCACCCGATTCGTCTTCCATGCGCAGCACACCCACCGGGCGGCAGGTTACGACCACGCTGGAGTTCACCGGGACTGGCATGACGACCATCACGTCGGTGGGGTCGCCGTCACCGCACAGGGTGTGCGGAATGTAGCCGTAGTTGCAGGGATAATGCATCGCGGTTTTGAGCATGCGATCGAGAAACAGGGCGCCGGACACCTTGTCCACTTCATATTTGACCGCGGGGCTGTGCATCGGGATTTCGATGATCACGTTAACGTCGTCGGGTGCGTTACGCCCCACGGGCACATCTTGCAGGCTCATTCCGGGCTCCAGCATACGGGGTAAGCCACTCATTATACGCTTTTGATCGGGTCCGGAGCGGCTCCAGCCGCGATGAAAACTGAGGCTCGAAAAACTGTCGTGGCTAAAACCACTCCCACAAAAAAGGTGCTTCGGGCAACGTGTGGGAGATTCTATGGGCCCATGCAATAGTTTTTGTCTCCTGTTTGGAAGCTTTCCTGGCGGCTCATCAAGGTAAA
>JAVVFH010000014.1:0-30322 GCA_032250585.1 Lysobacterales bacterium | reverse complement strand
TGGATACTGACAAGGCAATCACCGGGATCAAACAGGCGATCGAAAAGACCTACGGCAAAAAAGGCTGCGAGATTGTGGAAAAGAACTACGCCGCGGTCGATGCGGCGCTTGCGCAGCTGCACGAAGTCGCGGTAGACCCGGCCCGCCACAGCGGCATCCCCGACCGCCCCACGGTGCCGCAAATCGCGCCGATTTTCGTGCACGACGTCACCGCCGAGATGCTGGCCGGGCGCGGCGATGCCCTGCCGGTGTCGAAAATGCCGGTGGACGGCACCTACCCGACCGGCACCAGCCAGTGGGAAAAACGCAGCATCGCGCAGTTCATACCCGAATGGCTGGAGGAAGACTGCATCCAGTGCGGCAACTGTTCCTTCGTTTGCCCGCATGCGGCCATCCGGGCCAAGTTTTGTCACGAAGATGCGCTCAGCGCTACGCCAACAGACTTCCAATCCGCACCGATCAACGCCCGAGGCTTCCCGGAAATGCGTTACGTGCTGCAGGTCTATCCGGACGACTGCACCGGCTGCTATCTCTGCGTCGACGCCTGCCCGGTGCGCACCGAACGCGATGGCGAAACGGTGCGGGCACTGCGGATGGTCGAGAAAACACCCATCCTTGAGGCTCAGCGCGAGAACCTCGCCTGGTTCGAGAAACTGGAATGGAACAAGCGTTCGGAAATCGATTTCTCCAACGTGCGCGGCGTGCAGTACCTGCAGCCGCTATTCGAATTCTCGGGCGCCTGCACGGGCTGCGGCGAAACTCCTTACCTGCGCCTGATCAGCCAGTTGTTCGGCGACCGGCTCGTGATCGGTAATGCCACCGGGTGTTCCTCCATCTACGGCGGTAACCTCCCCACCACGCCCTGGAGCCAGAACGCCGACGGCCGCGGGCCGGCCTGGTCGAATTCCCTGTTCGAGGACAATGCCGAATTCGGTATGGGGTTCCGGCTGTCGGCCGACCACCACCGGCGGCAGGCGGAAAATGCGCTCAAGCGACTGAGTGCTGAACTGGACGGACAACTCGTCGAGGCGCTGCTCGAGGCGCCGCAGCAGACCGAATCGCAGATCCAGGCCCAGCGCGAACGCGTCAGTGAACTCAAGTATCGGCTGGATCTGCTCGATACGCCGGCCGCGCGGCAACTGCAGTCGATGGCCGACCACCTCGTTCGACGTTCCATCTGGGTGGTCGGTGGCGACGGCTGGGCCTACGACATCGGTTCCAGCGGCCTCGATCACGCGCTGGCTTCGGGCCTGGACATAAACGTCCTGATCCTCGACACCGAGGTCTATTCAAATACCGGCGGGCAGATGTCCAAATCGACCCCGGTGGGCGCGGTGGCCAAGTTCGCGGCCGGCGGCAAAACCATCGGCAAGAAGGACGTTGCCCAGCAGGCCATCGCCTACGGCAACATTTACGTGGCCCGCATCGCCATGGGCGCCAACCCGCAACAGACCCTGCAGGCGCTGCGCGAAGCGGAAGCCTATCCGGGGCCGTCCCTGATCATCGCCTACTCGCACTGCATCGCCCACGGCATCGACATGGAAGCCGGCATGCAGCAACAGAAGCGCGCCGTGGATTGCGGACACTGGCCGTTGATCCGCTACAACCCGTATATTCGCGAAGCCGGGGGCATCCCGTTCACGCTGGACAGCCTGCGCCCGCGCATCCCGTTGGTCGACTATCGCCGTCATGAAGACCGCTTCCTGTCACTGGCGCGCGAACATCCGGAAGAAGCCGAACGCCTGATGAACATCGCCCAGGAAGTTGTTTACCAGCGCTGGGCGACTTACGAGGAAATGGCAACACGCAACGCCGCGGATTTCCATCCCGACCCACGCCGCGATTGAAATAAAACGCCGCCCGGCTGGGCGGCGTCGATTCGTATCGCGGTTGCCTGGTTAGAAGCGATCGTGGAAATCCCTCGCGAAGTTGGACAGCACTTCCACGGACGTACCCTGGTGGCAACGCTGGCAGGTAAAGTCCAGCGTGACGGCGGCCTTGCCGTCGGTCAGCCTGACCTCGCTGCCGTCCTCCGTGAACATGCTGACGCCGCGACGCGTGTCGATATTGAAGATGTGGGTGCGCTTGTCGCCCATGTGCGGCCCCAGCGGTTGACCGGAAAGCGTGGCGTAGGGCATATGGCAATCCTCGCATTCGATACCGGCTTCGCCCTTGAAGGTCGTCGCATACTTTTCTGCCAATTCGCTGTGGCAATCCGCGCATTCCTTCTTGATGCCGAACTCGGCTTTTTTGTGCGGGTTGTGGCAGCTGACGCAGGCCAGTTCAGAGTGCGGGCCGGCCTTGAATTCGCTGAATTGTCCTTCCGAGCGGATAAAGCCATCGACTGCTTCGATCCCGTCCGTGTCGGGGTGCTTGTGGCAGGTGCCGCACTCCTCGGCAGACTGATTGACCACCATCGTGTTGCCGGGGCCGTGACAGACTTCGCACTGGACACCGGGGAACTGGAACGAACCCTCGATACCGGGCAGGCCCGGCATGCTGCCACGTGGATTGAAGCCCGTGGTGTGGCAGGCGCCGCAGTCGTAGGACTTGTCCTCGCCCGGCAGAAAGTCCGACCACTCACCCGTGAGGATATTGAACTGGTTCATGCCATCGACAGGAAAACCTTCGCGATCGACGACGCTGGTGATGATCTTGCCGGTTTCGTCGAGATAAACCGCACGGGTCGAGTGACCGCCGACAACGTAACTGATGTCATCCCAGCTAAAGCCGTCCGGCAGCGGCAAATCGCGGTGCTGGGCTTCGACGGCGTCCTGCAGGATGAAACGATGCCCGGAGGTCCGCCAGTCGTCGTAATTGTCTGCCTCGCTCGGGTCCAGGGGGTGGCAATTGGCGCAAAATGCGGCGCCGACGTAATCCTGCTGAGCCAGCAAAGACCCGGAACCCGCCAGAAACAGAAACCCGGCAAGCAGGGCGATCCAGGCGCCAGTGCCGCGGGATTTCGGCATGAAGGTCGACATCGTGTTCATCACGTATTCCTCGAATTCTGATGCGAAAATCAAACGTGCGGGTTCTATTCCCGCCTTGCTACTATAGCGGCAGTTGCCGATCCATGAATCATATTCATTCCTTTTTCTGAACTTTTTGTGACCTTGGTCAACTCGGCCGAAAAAAGCGCCGCCCGGCTTGATCTGCCGATACAATACCCCACTCACGCAGTTCTGAATTCAACCATGAAAAAGCCCGAACTTCTATCGCCCGCCGGAACGCTGAAAAACATGCGCTATGCTTTCGCCTACGGCGCCGATGCGGTCTACGCGGGACAACCCCGCTACAGCCTGCGCGTGCGCAACAACGAGTTTAGCAAAGAAGCGGTTCTGGGCCAGGGTATCGAGGAGGCACACGCACAAGGCAAGCTGTTTTTTCTGGCCAGCAACATCGCTCCCCACAACAACAAGCTGAAGACCTATCTGGCCGACCTGGAGCCGATTGTCGAGATGGGCCCGGACGCACTGATCATGTCCGATCCCGGCTTGATCATGATGGTCCGGGAGCGCTGGCCGGACCTGCCGATACACCTGTCCGTACAATCGAATGTGGTCAATTACGCGGCAGTCAAATTCTGGCAGGGCGTCGGGCTGAAGCGGATTATCCTGTCGCGGGAACTGGGCATCAAAGAAGTGGCGGAAATTCGTGCAGAATGCCCCGATATGGAATTGGAAGTGTTCGTTCACGGCGCGCTGTGTATCGCCTACTCCGGGCGCTGCCTGCTTTCCGGCTACATGTCACACCGCGATTCCAACCAGGGCGCCTGCACCAATACCTGCCGTTGGAAATACAACGCCATGGAGGCAAAAGAGACGGCCACAGGCGATATTGTGCCGATCAAAACCGTCAATAGGATGGCGCCCATCACACCCCCGGAGGAACTGCCGGTCGTTTTACTGGAAGAGGAGACGCGCCCCGGCGAGTTGATGCCGGCCTACGAAGACGAGCACGGCACCTACATCATGAACTCGAAAGACCTGCGCGCCGTGCAGCACGTGCACACGCTGGCCGAAATGGGCATCGATTCGCTAAAAATCGAAGGGCGCACCAAGTCGTTTTATTACACCGCGCGAACCACGCAGGTTTACCGCCGCGCCATTGAAGACGCCGCCGCCGGACGACCCTTCGACATGGCCATGATGGAAGAACTGGAAGGCCTGGCGAACCGCGGCTACACCGAAGGCTTCTACCGGCGCCATCCGCCCGGGGAATACCAGAATTACGAACGCGGCGCCTCGCGCAGCGATCTGCAGCAGTTCGTCGGCGACGTGATCGACAGCAACGATGGCTGGCTGACGGTGGACGTGAAAAACCGCTTCGAGACGGGCGACCAGATGGAACTGGTCACACCTTTCGGCAACCATTCCTTCGAGCTGCCAAACATCACGGGCCGCGACGGCAAAGAGCGTGACGACGCCCCCGGCTCGGGTCACGTCGTCAAAATTCCGCTACCCGAGGACCTGAACCCGGCCGCCATCGACGAATATGCCCTGCTGGTCCGCTACCTGCCACGCGCCGCGGAATCGACCTGAAGCCAGGGCGATCGTTGCCGCCCCGGCCAGAAATAAAAAAAGCGCCGCCTGCGAAGACGGCGCTTTTTTCTGATCCCGAACTAATTTGCCGGTGTCGGGCAGGCAATTCCCGAAACGACGAAGTCGTCAAAGCGGATCAGGTCATAGGCAAGATCCGTATAGCCCACAAGCTGCATGTCATCGTTCGGCGACAGAGCCATCGTTCCCGTGGTGCAGGAATCAAAAGTGAAGATTCCTTTGCCCCAGGGCGTGGTCGAGCCATCCGCGGGATTAAAGCCATCGCCCCATACCCTGCCCTCGGTGATGAACAGGTCGGCCTCCACGGTGTCGCCGACGGGCTTGCCCACGGCTGTGAGCCAGGCCTGGTTGCCCGCGCTGTCGTAGGTGTAAAAAAAGCCGAACAGCGTGAGCACACCACCGGCATAGCCTACCTGTAGCGGAAAGCCTTCACCGTCGCGATCGGGACCGTTCCACCAGGTTCCGGTCAGTCCGGGATTGACCGCGAAGCCGGTGCCGCCGGTCTGCTGCAGATACAACAGCATATCCGCAACGTTCTGCGACGTCGGATTACCCATATTGGCGCGGGTCATAGCGGTATCGGGTATGCCCCAGCGTGCTTTCTGGGAGAGTTCGCTGAACTTGCCATCACCTTCAAGGTAATCGAGCGCAAACTGCAGGTTGTGGCAGCCCACGCAAGTGTCGTTGAAAAAGGCCTCGCCGGCGGCCGCGTCAGCGGTGTCGACGATCGTGTAGAGCACCGGATTCTGACTCGGGTCAATGTTGGCAAAATAAGCACTGGGGGCAGCATCCTCGAAATTGAGAAATTCCGCCAGGCAATCGGCCTGTTCCTGTGTCATCCCGCCTGTCGAGAAATCGGGATGTTGGTTACCCAGGCTGTAGCCGTTCTGGTGCGCGGCTTTATTGGCCGCCGAGTGCGTCTCATCGAGCGCGACCCAACTGCCCGTTCCGTCGCTGTAGGCCCGCCCGGTTCCCTGGTGCCAGATTGTGTCGGCGCTTACCGGGGCGCCTTCGCGCGCGGCCAGGCTGATGTTGCGGCTGGTCGAATCGCCGTCACCGGCGCCGGCATTCGGACGGGTCTCTTTGCGGGAACGCCGGACATAGCCTCCGTCGGTCCCCATGTGGTCCCAGCCATGGCAGGCCTTGCAACGAATATAATCCTGGTTCACCACACCGTCGGGCAACGCCTCGCTGCCACCCGAATCCACCTTTGTCCAGTTATCGTAGGCCAGCCCGCCGAGTTCCACACAGGCACTTGGCTCTTCCTGCGCGGACAGGGTACCCGCGCACAGCATAAGGATGGGCATGCTTGTGATGACCATCATGATTTTTGATTTCGTTTTCCGCATTATGATTAAACCTCATTAAGTTTTTGCAGTCTTACTTTCTTATGTTGCGCGCCGCCCTGCACCATCCACCTGACTTAAATCACGATATGACGGATCCAACGGATTTCAGGAGTTCGCGGATTAGGCAACTGCGAATCGTCTGGCTATACTGGTGCCTGTTTACGCCGCCGATCCCGGCATTGCCAACCGCGCCACAGGTGCGCACAAGCCGATCGGCCCACCACTCAACCGGGGAGGTTCATCGAATGCAAAGAGCCATCCAAGCGCTCTCGATGTGTGCCACGCTACTGTTCGCCTCGGCAGCGCTTGCAGAACCGCCGGCGGCGACCGATCCTATCACTGCAAAAGAACGCCGGATTCTCTTTCCGTCCCGCCAACTGATCGAACAGGGGCGCGGTGTCGCGGCGACGGCTTGCGCGGACTGCCATGGGCTGAACGGAATCGCCGAAAGCGAGGCCAAGCCGCACCTGGCGGGCCAGCGCTCCGTGTATCTTTACCGGGCGCTGCAGGCTTACCAGGCAGGCCTGCGCGGCGCAACGGATATGGGCCATTCCATCAGTTTTCTCAACGACGAGGCCCTGCTGGCGGTAGCCGCCTATTACGCCCACCAGACGCCGGCGAGTGTCGATTCCGAAACGGCGGATGCCGAGGTGATGAGTGCAATCCAGGAAGACGACCCCTTCACCGCCATACGCGACGACCTCAGGAAATGCAGCCGCTGCCACGGCGAAGACGGCAACAGTTCGGCGTCGGGCATGCCCAGCCTGACTGCGCAATCGCCCGAATACTTCATTGCCGCGATGGAAGCGTACGCTTCGGGCGAACGTGCGCACCGCATCATGGAGCGCCTGGCATCAGGTATCGACGAGTCGACCCTCGAGCAGATGGGTATTTTCTACGCGGTACAGACGCCCACGGCGACCAGCACCGAAGCGGAGGGTGATGCCGGGAAGGGCGCAGAGTTGACCGTCGACTGTGCCAACTGTCATGGGGCCAGCGGCAATGCCAGCGGGGGCGACATGCCCTCCGTCGCCGGCCAGGATCCGCGTTATTTCGTCAAGGCCATGGAAGCCTACCGCAAGGGCGAGCGCGAGCACGAAGGCATGGTCAATGCCGCTGAAGGGCTCAGCGATTCCGACCTGGTAAACCTGGCGGCCTACTATGCCATGCAGGAACCGCAGCGCCGGGACGTGCGCGCCCCTTTTACACCGGCCGAATGGCTGGCACGCTGCGAACGCTGCCACGGCATCGAAGGCAACAGCACCGACCCGCGCTTCCCGATGCTCGCGGGGCAGAACAAAACCTACCTGGAGCAGGCGCTGAAGGCCTACATCGATGACAAGCGCCCGAGCACCACCATGCACGCCATGTCCAGGCCCTTGAGCGGGCGGGACATCGAGCGCATAGTATCGTACTACTCGACAAGAGAACCAAAAGCGGTTGTATACATGCAACTGCCCTGCGAAGAAACGGAAAACTGAAGGAGATTCCGATGCAAAACAAGACCATGACCACAGCTCTCATACTTGCCCTTTTGATGGCCACCGGCGCCGCTCAGGCCGGCGGCGACGCCGCACGCGGCGCGGAACTGGCGATCGACTGCGCCGACTGCCATGGCGAAGACGGCCAGGGCGACAGCGATGTTCCCGCTATTGCCGGCCTGGATCCAGCCAAGCACGTCGATCTGCTCAAGAAATACAAGAGCGGAGAACTGAGCGACGAAGACGGCATGATGCAGTTGTATACCGAAGCGCTCAGCGAACAGGACATGAAAGATCTGGCAGCCTATTACGCCACGCTGGATTAATTAAGAAAACGGGGTCAGAGAACCTTTTTCAACCGGCTTCGCGTCCGTTCGGGAATAAAGCGAAAAAGGTTCTCTGACCCTGGTTTTTTTCAAAGGAACACGACATCATGACCGAACGCGCCACCCATCGTCTGTACCGCCATTTCCAGGAACTCCCGATCAGCATGCGGGTGCTTTTTACAAGCGCCCTGCTGGTGCTGGGCCTGGGCTACCTTTTCGCTGCTTTGTACGTGTTTGCGGCGCATTCGGGAGCGGATACGCGCTCCGGCCTTTCCGTTGACGACATAAAGATCACTTACAGCGGCAGCACGGAAACCACACAGCTCGAATCGGCCTTGCGGGGCCCGATGTCCGGCATGCTGCCGCAACGCGACCTGGCGGTGATGCTGAAATGGATTCGCGAGGGCGCCGACAAGCGGGCTTTCGAGTCTGAAATCGAAACCATCATCGAAGACAACTGCCTGAGCTGTCACGACGGCAGTAACCCGCATCTGTCGAATCTCGACGGTTACGAGAATATCCAGGAGGTCGTCGCGCAGGATACGGGTGCTGACCTCTTTACGCTGGTGCGCGTGTCGCACATCCACCTGTTCGGGCTGACGTTCATCTTTTTCATCGTCGGCTTTATTTTCAGTCACGCCTACGTCAGGCCCGTGTGGCTGAAAGCGACGATCGTGGCCTTTCCATTTGCAGGTGTGATGGTAGACGTCATCGGCTGGTACATCACCAAGGTGTTCACACCGTTCGCCTGGATCGTGATGCTCGCAGGCGCGGTCAACGCGCTCTCCTTTGCGGTGATGTGGATCATCTCGATGTACCAGATGTGGATCTACAAGTTACCGGAGCACGTGCGGAGCCGCCATGAAGTCGACAGCGACCGGGTTGATTAACCCGTTAACGCCTGCTATCAGGTCTTGGCCCCGGCGGCAGCAACGAGCGAGAATTGAACTCGCGGTCAGGCCCGCTCATGCGGGCCTGAGCCCCTCACCGTTTCATTCAGCGGGACGGCTGGCGTAGTAGGTCGCGATCGCCTCGATCATTTCGTCGCTGTAGTTCGCGCTCATCTTGTGCATCATCGAACTGCCGCGATCGTCATCCCGATACGCTTTCATGACACGAACCAGGTATTCCCTGCTCTGGCCGTTCAGCGTGGGGACGATCATCGTCGATTCGCCGACCGAGGAACCGTGGCAGCGGTCACACTTGGCAGCCAATTCGCGGACCGGGGCCGCCGGGTCGGCAGCCGCTTCAGCGTGCTGAACAGCGTAAAAAGCCGCGATGTCCTTGATCTCTTCCTCTGTCGCATCGAGGTTCATGTCCTCGTGCTCGCGCTCGCCGCTCAGGTAGGCATTGATCGCATTGACCAGGTAGAAAGGTTCCTGGCCCGCGAGCGTGGGCACCAGCGGATCATGACTGATACCCCGCGCACCGTGACATTCTCCGCACGAAGCGCTCAGAGGTTCGCCGCGCTGCGGATCCCCGAAAGGCGGCGCTTCACGCACGTGCGGGGTTTGCGAAGCAAAGTACATGGCCATTTTTTCGATATCGACCCGATCGAGCCCCTGCAGCATCTCCTCTTTTTCCTGATGACCGCGGTTGCCACGGACATATTCCTGTGTCGAGGCGATCAGGTAAGCGGGCTGCTGCCCGGCCAGGCTGGGGACACCCGGAGTGGTGCTGTAGCCGCCGCTGCCGTGACATTCCGCGCAGATCATCCCGATGTCTTCGCCTTCCGCGTACGAAGACTCAGCGACCGGGGACGCCGGTTCCTGTGCACGCGCCGAGACCGGTGGTTGGCTGGCGTAGTAGGCGGCGATGTCGCGGATGTTTTGCCCGGTCATTTCAGAAACCATGTCCTGCAGGGCCGCGTGATGACGGGTGCCGTCTTTGTAGGCGCGCATCGCGCTTTCCAGGTATTCGGCGGGCTGTGCCGCAAGGTTCGGAATCTCCGAGGTGGCGCCCTGACCGTCCAGGCCATGGCAGCCCGAGCAGTTCGCCTCGGCAATAGCCCGGCCGGCTGCAATGTCGGCCGTTGGCGGGGCGGGCTCCTTCTCCTCCGCGCAGGCGGCCAGAAGTATCAGCGAGACGAAACCGAGTGCATATCTTTTCATATCTCTACCCACCCCGAGCCCGGCCGCGGGAACCACATCGGGCTCATTATGTCCATAGACGCTTCGAGTCCCGCCCCCCGATTATACATCTGCCTGCGTTCCAGTCCTCATATTCCGAGGAATCCGAGCAGCACGAGTGTCAGCAGCGTCAGCCCGATGGTGATCAGCGTCGCGCCGAGCACCTTGGAGCCGCGCCTCATCGGCACCGACGGGGCGTCGACGAGAACCGTGTCCAGTTTGCCTTCGGCCACCAGGCGGTCATATTCCCTGCGGTGCTCGTGCTTCCAGATTTCCAGTGGCACGCGACCGGTAAACATCGTGATGTCCTGCGGGAACTTGTCCGGGCGGAAATGGTTATTGAAGAAGTGCACGGTGAACAGGAATACCGCTGCAAGGAAGGCTTCCTCACCATGCACGATCGCCGCCACGTTGAAGACCCAGCCGGGCAGGAACTGCGCCGTGAAGCCCGGGAACCACATCATCAGGCCACTGACGCCGATGATTGTCATGCCCCAGAACGGTGCCCAGTAGTCAAACTTCTCCCAGTAGGTGAAGCGGTCGAAAACCGGGCGCGGGCCGAGTCCGAAGAACCAGCGGAACATGGCGATGGCGTCATTGAGATCATTCCAGTTCGGGATCAACGAGTTCGGGCCGAACCATTCGAAATCACGCCAATTGCGGCCTATCCGGACCGCGAAATAGAACAGATGCACGAAGAACACGCTTATGAAGCCGATAGCCGCGGTACGGTGTATCAAGCCAGCCGTTTCCGGCCCGCCCAACAGCCTCATCAATCCGGGCGCCCAGGAGCTGCCGGCAAACAGCACCGTGATGCCGGTTAATGTCAGCGTCATGATGGAAAGCGCTCCGATCAGGTGGGCCAGTCGCCACCACTTGCCAAAGCGCCGCACGTGTGTCTTGCCTTCGGGTAAGGCTTCTGTGAGCACGTGCGGCCGGTTCTTGCCTTCCTTGCGGTCCCGGTATTCGCGGTAAAACCACAGCGCGGAATGCAGCCAGAAAAACGAGAAGGTGCCCAATAGCAAGCCGATCATGAACTTCTCGGCAAGCCACATTTGTGGATATTCCTCGAAATCGTGCGCCGTGCCGTGCGGCTGATAGGTGACATAGCCCTCTGTCGCGTTCTCGTGACAGTTACGACAGGTCTCCAGCCGGTTGTCGGCGTGCACCGTCGAGGCCGGGTTTTCGACACGCTGGGCTTCGTGGCCGCCGTGGCAGTCATAGCATTTGGCCGTCTCGGCATAACCCAGGCGGGTCACCTTGCCGTGATAGGTGCCCATGTAGCTTTCCAGGCTGTCCTCGTGGCAGTTACCGCACTGCTCGGTGATCGCCAACCGCCCTTCGGCTGCCTGCGGCCTGCCGATGTCATGCGCGCTGTGGCAGTCACTGCAGACGGCGACGCTGGTGTTGCCGGCCAGCACCTCCTGGCCGTGCACGGACGTGAAATAAGCCTCTCGCTCTTCAACGTGACAGCGACCACAGATGTTTGGAATTTCAAGCCGATTCTGGCTGTCGAGCTCGCCGGTGATGGGCTCGATGTAATGCGCCTCGTGACAGTCGTAACAGGTCGCGTTGGTCCGCGACTGATCCTCGATGCTGGGCCGGGCATGGATCGAGTTCATATAGCTCTCGATTTGATCGACGACCTCACCGAGACGGGCGTTCTCTTCGGTCGTGCCGGTGGCCTGCGCCTCGTACCAGAGTTCCGTGTGGCACTGCACGCAACCGACTTTGCGGTCGATGCCCTTGCGGTGCGGGACTTTGATGATGTCCCTGTGGCAATTCACGCAATCCTGAATGCCGTGCACGCTCTGGTGGAATTCATCTGTCCTCACAGACAAATTCCGCTCTTCACCGCCCGGACCCTCGCGGGTGAAATTCTCCCGACCGTGACAGCGCAGGCATCGGTCGGTGGCCAGCTTGGGGTCGGATGGCTGGGCCGACGCGGATTCGCACCAAGCGAGCTGCGCGGTGGCCAGCATCATCACGACAAGCGTCGCTCGCAACGGTGCAGCCAGTCTGAAAAGGGAACGGGTGAAATGCGGCGAGATCGAAAACTGGATTGCCAGCGTCATGTCAAAAGTCCTTTGTTCTTATGCCCGGCAATCATGCGGGAGTCTGGTGGAATACGGAGCGGAATCAACTTTCGATATTCTGAATGGAAAGGCCTGTTTGTCAAACCTGAATATAAAGAGTGGAAACTGCGCCCGACATGATCCATGTCAGAATTGATGCAAGAATGACAACCAATTTCGCAAACGTCGGCCCGGAGGAAGCTGACCTGAGTCATGGCAGCCACTCGTCCTGGCGTGGATTATTTGATAACGTATCTTCGGAAGTTCTTCTGAAAGAGGGCATTACATGAAAATCTTCGTACCCATTACCACCTTGGCAACCGCCTTTTTACTGGCGGCGGGCATCAGCTTCACGGCATCACTTTCCGCCGAGGACCTGAGTGACAACGCGGTCTGCATGGATTGCCACGCCGACATGGAGCGGAGCGCGCCCGAAGATAGCGACAAGCCCCGTATTCACACCGACGATGGCGGTTTTATTGTCGAGCCACACGAAATGTGGTCCTGCATCGATTGCCACGAAGCCATCACCGAGATCCCGCATCCCGACGACGCGATCGGTGCCAAAGTCAACTGCGAGAACTGCCACGAATCCACGCCCACCATGGAATGACCCCGGGCGCCGCGTCTGACGCGCGGCAACCCCTGGCAGCAATACAAAAGACACCCCGGAACGCCTTGGCGGCGCTCCGGGGTTTTTTGTGCAGTCTGTCAGTTTTTCCTCATCCGCCGGCCACGGAACTCAGCCACTGCCCCCTTGCGATACCACGATCAAACAAATGATATCCCCTACGATCGCCGATCGTTGTGGATATCCAAAAGACCCTGCGATGAATCCTGCGGCTTTTCCCCTGGCAGCCGCCCTGGACGCCATCCACGCCCGTGTATACAAAACGTATACATCTCATAAATCCACTTAACTGACTGATTTTTAAAGCACTCCTCTTCGAGAGGATGAACAGACGCATACGCTTTCTATACTTCAACCGACTACAACCCCCTGAGGCTGCCTCGTTCGGCCACTCGAGCTAAATTCTATCCTGTTGTTTTCAAAGCTCTTAATAAATCAGTTAGCCGCTGTTGAGCAGCTGGCACGAGAAGTGCATTACATAGGGTGAGAAAACAAAGCGAGGTGACCACATGAACAACAGAGCCAGCATCCTCATCGTAGACGATGAAGAAGTGGTGCGACGCAGCCATCTGCGGAGCCTGGCCGGCACGGGCTGCCGTGCGGAAGCCGCCGGAGACGGTACCGAAGCACTTCGTGTCATGGAGCAGCACCCCTTCGACGTCGTTCTGCTGGATCTGCGGATGCCGGGCCTGGATGGGATGGAAGTACTCAAGACCATCAAGGCGCGCTGGCCGGAAAGCGAAGTCGTTATCATCACCGGCTACCCGACGCTCGACTCCGCCAAGGAAGCCGTGCGCCTGGGAGCCCAGAACTACCTCGCCAAGCCGGTCGGACCGGACGACGTGATCCGCGCTGCCAACGATGCAGTGATGCACAAACGCTGGACGATTCGCAGCGACCCTGAAGACCGGGCAGCGAAACAATCCGCATCGAATCAAGACCCCAAGCAAGCAGTTATCCATTGAAAACAGTTCAGGAGACAGATATGAACACCAACGCCAAAAACGTATTAGTCATTGATGATGACGCAGTGGTCGGACGCAGCTTCGATCGGGTTCTCACCGATAAGGGTTATCGGGTAGATACGGCCCTGACGGGAGAGGAAGGCCTGAAAGACATCGACGAACGCGAGTACGACATCGTATTCACGGACATCAGGATGCCGGGCATGGACGGCCTCGAAGTAGCCGAACGCATCAAGGCTCGCTATCCTGAGACACCCGTGGTCGTGATAACCGGTTACGGCACGCTGGAGAATGAGACCAAAGCCTCTGCGCTGGGCGTCAACGGATTCGTCCGCAAACCGCTCACGCCCGAGACCATCGAGAGCGTGACGCGCCAGGCGCTGCAGGAAATCGCGGAAACGGCGGAAGCCGCCAATGAACCGGTGGTTGCGGCCACAGAAGTTCCGGAAGCACCGCGCGGGATGCTGTGGAAAACCGGGCGGGTCGCCAAGAACATCGCCCTGTTCTTCGCTGCTCCGTTCATTGCACTGGCTTACATCGTCGCGCTGCCCTTCGTCGGCTTCTACATGTTCGTCAAGTTGGCCCACGAAGCGTTCCAGAAAAGGCGCGCACACCGCTGAAGGATGTTCCGTAAGCCACGCCGAGTGACAACAGGCAGGAGTAGACACGATGATGATGATAAGCAAGGGAGGCGAGAGGCGCTGCCGCAGGACGATCACCGGCCTCGTTACGCTGATCGCCTCCCAGGTACTGGTGGCCACTGCACTGCTTACCGTGCCGGTGGCCACTGCCGTAGGCGCCAGTGCCGAGGAAGACGCCAAGTGCCTGAAATGCCATTCCCGCAATCTGAAGAAATCGCTCGAGGACGGCTCAACCCTGTCGCTGCATATCCCGGGGGAGGCTTTCGCAGACTCGGTGCACAGCAAGATAGGCTGCACGGGCTGCCACCGCGACGTCACGACGGGCAAGCACCCGTCCCGGGAACCGATCGACAGCAAACGCACATACGCCATCGAGCAGAATCAGGTTTGCCGTAAATGCCACATGAAGTTGTTCAAGCAGTATTCCGGCAGCATTCACGCCACGCTGGTCGCCGAGGGACACCCGGATGCGCCTTTGTGCAGCGACTGCCACAGCGCCCACACCGTGGAAGCGGTTGCGCTGTACGACCCGGTCACAGGCCAGCCCTGCAAGGACTGCCATGAAGAGATTTACGATGCCTATTCCCAGAGCGTGCACGGCATGGCCAGAGCGGATGGCAACGTAATCCGGGCCGCCCACATCCAGGCACCGATTTGCGCGGACTGCCACGAGGCGCACGAAGTGAGCACCGTTTCAGCCACCGAGGGCCTGCAGGCCACCTGCCTGTCCTGCCATGACGGCGCCGCACAGGCACACGCCGACTGGCTGCCCAATGCAAAGATGCACCTCAACACCATTTCCTGCGCTGCCTGTCATTCGCCGACAGCGGAGCGCCGTATCGATTTGCAGATTTTCGACAAGCTGACCAAAATTCCGATCGCTGACGGCGGAGAAAACGAATTGGCCTTGCGGCAGCAAATCCGGGCAGGCGAAGCCACCGGCGAGGGACTGGACCCGGTCGAACTCTGGAATCTGGTCCGCCAAACCAGCCAGGAGGGCGGTGTCACGGAAATCATCCTGCGCGGGCGCATGGAAGTCACTTCGGGCGTGGAAGCCCACCGACTCACACTCAAGGCTTCCGCTACTCGCGATTGTGAAAGCTGCCACCAGGGCGGCTCCACCTCCTTCGAAAACGTAACCGTTTCGATCAACCGCGCCAGCGGTCAGCGGGAACGCTTCGCGGCGGACAGCAAGGTCCTCAGTTCCGTGGCGTCCATCGATACCCTCCGTGATTTCTACGCCCCGGGCGGCACCCGGATCCGGCTGCTGGATTGGCTGTTGATCGTGACCGTCATCGGCGCCGCGGCGATCCCCATCGGCCACTTCGCGCTCGGAAGATACCTGCGCAAAAAAGCCCGGGCCGACGAAGTACGCCCATCGAACAAGCTGGAGAAATGAGATGAGAACGACTGCAACGAGCAATACAAAAGAGAGCCCCTATCTCCACACACTACCGGTACGCGTGTGGCACTGGATAAACGCCATCTGCTTTGTCCTGTTAATCCTGACCGGCCTGCAGATCCGCTACCTGGACGTGTTCAATGTCATGTCTTTCGAGGCGGCGGTGAATCTGCACAACTGGACCGGCTTCGTGGTCATAGCCGCCTGGTTTCTCTGGTTGTTTTCCTACCTTTTTTCAGATCGGATCACGAACTACCATCCCGACCTGAACGCCCGCAGTTTTTTCGAACGTTTCATCCACCAAATCGAGTATTACAGCTACGGGATGTTCAAAGGCGAGGAAAAACCGCACCAGGTTCAGCCCTATGACAAGTTCAATCCGATGCAGAAGCTGACCTACCAAGTCGTGATGTTCATCGCCTGCCCCATCATTTTCGTCACGGGGCTGATGATGTGGGACGTCTCGATGTTTGCCGGCTCGATCGAATTACTGGGCGGCATCCGCGTGGTCAACACCATCCACGTATTGCTGTTCATCGTGTTCACCGGCTTCATCATCGTACACGCTTACATGGGTTCCCTGGGACAGAAGCCGTCCTCACACTTCAAGGAAATGTTCACCGGTTACGAGGAAGAACACGCGGAATCGCCCAAGCCGTAGTTCCATCGCGAGGGGAAGACCAGGAGGCTCCGGTTCGCGGGAGCCTCTTGCGTTTGCCTATTCAGGCTCCAGGCCACGAATGCGAATGTCGTACTTGGCCATCATCGCCTGGAAATTGCTGCGCTGCATTCCCGTGTCTTCGGCGGCCCGGGTCACGTTCCAGCCGTTGCGCTTGAGGGCGCCAAGAACGAACTGCTTCTCGACGCTTTCGACCGACTTCTCGCGAGCGATTTTCTTGATACGCTTCAGTTCCTCACTACTGCGCGGCACGTCCAGATCGATGCCGGGCAGCATATCAATGATGTTGACCAGATGGCCCTGGCGGATGACGCCGCCGCTGGACAGGATCACGGCACGGTGCACGACGTTCTCCAGTTCCCGGACGTTGCCGGGCCAATCATGGTTCATCAGCAGATTCATCGCACCGGACGAAAACTCGGTGACTTCCCGGCCGGTTTCCTCGCTGAATCGCTTCAGGAAGTGCATGGCGAGAGACGGAATGTCGTCCCGTCGTTCGCGCAGCGGGGGCAACTCGATGGGGAAAATATTGATCCGGTAATAGAGGTCATCGCGAAACCGGCCGTCGGCGATCATCGCTTCCAGGTCTTTATTCGTCGCGCTGATCAGCCGGATATCGACGTTCTGCACACGCGTATCGCCGACCGCCTTGAACTCTCGCTCCTCTATGAACCGCAGGAGCTTGGCTTGCGTTGATAAGGAAACATTACCGATCTCGTCCAGAAACAGCGTGCCGCCGTCAGCCTCTTCAAAAAGGCCTTTTTTGTTCGACACAGCCCCGGTAAACGAACCCTTGACGTGACCGAACAGTTCGCTTTCCAGCAGGTTTTCACTCAGCGAGGTGCAGTCCACCGTCACGAAGGGCCTGTCCTTGCGTAGACTGTTGTAATGGATTGCGCGCGCGATCAACTCCTTGCCGGTGCCGCTTTCACCACGAATCAGCACCGTGCTGTTGGTCGGCGCGCAGCGAGCGATCAGGCGATATACATTCTGCATCGCCGGGCTGGTACCGATGATGTTCTCGAAACGATATTGCGCGGCCACTTCGGTCTTGAGGTTCAGGTTTTCCTGCAGCAGGTGCCGACGCTCGAATGCCCGGCTCACGACCCGTTCCAACTCGTCCGGCTCGAAAGGCTTGGGCAGGTAGTCGAAGGCGCCCAGCTTCATCGCCTCCACGGCGGTTTCGATTTCCTGCAGACCGGTGATCATGATCACATCCAGGTCGGGGCGACTCTCCTTGACCCGCCGCAACAGCTCGATGCCGTTCATTTTCGGCATTTTGATGTCCAGGATCAGCATGTCGTACTCGTGCTTGCTGACCTTCTCCAGCCCTTCCAGGCCGTCACGTGCCTCGTCGATTTCGAAATCGGCACCGGCCAGGATGCGGCGGCAGCTGCGTATGACGATTTCCTCATCGTCGACGATCAAAATGCGTTTGCTCATACCTCGGCCTCCGGGTCTGCGGCCACTCCAGGATCGACCGGCAGGTAAACCCGGAACTCCGTACCTTCACCCACAACGCTGTCTACCTCGATCAGGCCACCGTGCGCCTCGATCGTGCCGTGACTGACCGACAGGCCGAGCCCGGTCCCTTTGCCCACGCCCTTGGTGGTGAAAAACGGGTCGAATATTCGCGGCAGATTCTCTTCGGGTATGCCACAGCCCGTATCACTAATGCGGATTTCCAACATGGATTCCTTTTTCCCCGTTGCTCCCGGACGCTTGTAATCAGGGCGATACCGCGTGGCGACGGTAATCCGACCGTTCTCGCCAATGGCATGCTGGGCGTTTACCAGCATGTTCATAATCACCTGCTCGATGAGGCTCTGGTCGATAAATACCGACGGCAGGCTCTGACCGAGGTCCATTATGATATCAATGCCCTTGAGATGCGCGGCTTGCTCGATCAGGTGGACCGTATGCTCGATCAGGCGGTTCAGGTCCACGTATTTCTGCTCGGGCGTCTTCTCACGTGCAAAATCGAGCAAGCGGCGAATGATCGATGCGCAACGCTTGGTCTCCTGGATCACCAGGTCCAGATCCTCCGCTTCCGGACTGCCTGCGGGCAGCTGTTTACGCACCAGGCTGGCGAAAGTGAGTACGCCGGTAAGCGGATTGTTCAGTTCGTGAGCGATGCCGGCTGCCAGCAAGCCAACGGAAGCGAGCTTCTCGCCGCGTGCCGCTTCCGCCTGCGCAATGTGCAGTTCGTGGATCGCCTCGGCGACTTTCTCCTCCAGCGTGTGTCCGTATTCCTCCAGTTGACGCCGCGACTTGCGCAAGGCCGCGGTCATGCTGTTGAAGGAAGCAGCCAGCTCGCCGAACTCGTCACCGCTGCGCACCGGGATGGGATGCTGCAAGTCACCCCGGCCGAGCCGTCCGGCGCCCTCCTTCAGGTCGCGCAGGGGAACATAAACCATGCGGTGCACGAGAAAACTCACCAGCACGGACGCCAGCAGCACGAAACCCAGCGACAGGCCGACGATGGTGGCCGTGTTGGCCCGCAGCGTCCGGTCGATCGAGTCGAGCGGGGAGACAATGTCCAGCACACCGAGCACGGCCTGCTTGCCGGCGTCCGCGTGGCAGCCACTGGCCGCACAGGTCGGTTCGTTGCGGATCACCGCCGTGCTGCCGAGCATCCGCCGTCCGTCCGGGTCATGAAAAAACCGCGGCCGGCCCACCATGGAGCTCGCGTTCTCGTTCTTTTCACTGACATGACAGGCAAGGCAGGATTCGGCCTCCTGGTCGACGATCGTGCCGATTTCAGCGGCTTCCGAGGAATGGATAACGGCGCCGCTCTTGCTGAGGATTCGCACCCGGTCGATATTCTGCAGTGCGCCGACGTCGCCAATGATTTTATCCACGTGGGAAGGCCGGTTTTGCAGCATGGCAAAGCGCGTACTCTTGATCACCACCTCGGAAAGCTCAGCGGCGTGTCGCTCGGCTTGCCTCATAAGCTGTTCGTGGTTGTTGCGAACAACCATCCAGGTAAACAGCAACACGGCGATGCCAAGGGCGGTGACCAGGTATACCGCGATCTTGACCTTGAGTCTGTTCATCGCATTCCGCCACCTTGCGGGACGGACCGGGATTTCGGAATCATCGTGTGCGCCGTGGCGAAGGCATTCGCGACACAGTCGTTGAGACTGACGCCCCGATATGCATTGCCGCTGAGCACCAGCCCGGGAAATTTCGTGAGTTTTTCTTCGATGTCCCGCAATCGCCTGGCGTGACCGACCCGATACTGCGGAATAGCCCGTTCGTGGCGAAACACGCCCACAAAATCGGGCTCGACCCGCAGATCGAGGATATCGCCCAGATCCTGCAGCACGCGATCGAGCAGTTGCTCTTTGGGCAGCTCCGCGAATTTCGGCGTGCGGGCACCGCCGACCAGTGTCCGCAGCAGCGCGAAACCGTCCGGCGCCCGCCCGGGGAACACGTTGGAATCGACGACCGTTCCGAGGATCGCCCGGCGTTCGCGAGACGGCACCAGGAAACCGAAACCATCCGGGGCGCCACCGATACGCTCCTCGTTGTAACCGAGACACACCACGGTGACCGGCGGATAGGGAATCTCGGCGATGCGCCCGGCGAGTGCCGGCGACAGGTCGGCGAGCATCTGCGTTTGCGCCCAGGCCGGTGCGGCGACCACCAGGGCATCGGCCTCTTCCTGCCGGCCGTCTTCCAGGTACACGGTGTAGCGTGGTCCTTCCCGGGAAATTCCGCTGACTGCCGAGTTCAGCCGGACACGCGGGCCCAGTTGGTTCACCAGTGCGTCGGTCAGCACGCTCATGCCGTCCGCGAAAGAAGTCAGCGTACCGCCGGGCCCGGGGCCGGGCGTGTTTTTGCTGCCGGCACGCCGGGCCGCGAACTGCAGCCTGATCAGTCCCCGGATCAGGCTGCCGTATTGCTCCTCGATCTCGCGGATTCGCGGAAAGCAGCTTTTCAGGCTCATCGTGGCGGCGTCACCGGCGAAAACGCCCGACGCCATCGGGTCGATCAGCTTCTCGAAGGCTTCGCGCCCGAGGCGGCGCGTTCCGAAAGCCGCCAGCGTCTCGTCATCCACGTCGCTGCCGCCGGCGAAGATTTCAGCGAGCACCCGCAGCTTGCCGCGCGTGGAAAGCAACTTCGAAGCAAGAAATTCCGGCGGTTTCTCCGGCAGCTTGTGCAAGCGTCCTTCGCTGTAAACGTAACGGCGCTTCGCGGAATCGTCCGAAGGCAGCGGCTTTACGCCTGCCGCCTCGCAGAGTTGGCGTGTCTGCTCGCTCTTGTCCAGAAATCCGTTGACACCCCACTCGCAGAGATAACCTTCCGGGCTCATCTCTGTCCATACTTTGCCGCCCGGGCGCTCACCGGCTTCCAACATGACGATCTCCGCATCCGGATCACGTAAACGAATCGCCTTCGCGGTGGCCAGACCAGAGATGCCGGCGCCGACGATGACGACTTTCAACTTAAAATTCCACGCGACATGAGCATAATTGAACCTGCCCGTTCATAATGATGCTGAATTTAACCTTTTTTACCCGCACGGCGTTTCAATACTGCCGGTTAATTGACATGTATCATGCCTGCGAAGAAGGCTCCGGCGTAGCTTTGAGTCCGAATCAGGGTTTTGCTAAGCTGAAACCCGGAATGCGAGGCAAGCAATGACGATTTCGACCGTGTTTTGCGAGCCGCTTGCGCGGGCTCTGCCGAGGGCCCGGGAGGGAGAAAAACGATGACGATAAAAACTTCGAATTGGGGTATTGCGGTGCTTTTGTTTTCGTTCATGCTTTCTGCCTGTCAGCGCGAAGAGACCGTAAGCTTCGCCCGGCATGTGCAGCCCACCCTGGAACGACACTGCATTGACTGCCACCAACCCGGCGGCGCGGGTTACGAGGCGAGCGAATTCAGCATGACCTCCTATGACGCGCTGATGAAAGGCACGAAATACGGACCCATGATTATTCCGGAGGACCCCGAGGGAAGCAACATGGTCGTGCTGATGGAAGGCCGCGCCGATCCATCGATCAGCATGCCGCACGGCAACCTCGACCCCGTTCCCCGCGAGGACATCCAGACGATCAGGAAGTGGATCGAACAGGGCGCGGAAAACAATTGATTTTCCGACACTTTGAAGGCCAACTCCGGTGCCCCGGCGACGGCTTTTTCTACATCGCGCAGGGCCTTCCCCAAAAAGATGCGCAACTTGACATGAATCAACCTTTGCCCATATTCGCCATGCTAATCAGCCTGCGGCTTGTTAACCTCGCGTTAACAACAATCGGCGCGCGGTTGTTCCCGGATTTTTGCTGTCCCGACGAGACTGGGTCGATCTGAGGGCGCAGGACGGCTGCTGTCGTTGGAGAGAAACAGGATGACTTCACACAGAGTGCGCGACACGATGACCACGAAATTCAATTTCTGGAACGCTCATACCCTGGCGCTGCTGGCCTGTGCATTTTCCCTGTTGCTACCGGCGACCGTTCTGGCCGCGGAAGAGGAAAAATCCGAAGAACTGGAATACAGCCGCGGCAGCCGCATGTGTATGGCCTGCCACAAGGAAGGAAGCGACCGGCCGGCCCATGAAATTTACATGACGACGATGGGGATCGCCGGCGACCCCGACTCGCCGTTCGGCGAAGGCAATCACGGCTGCGAATCCTGTCACGGCCCCAGTGCCCGCCATATCCGCCGCCAACCGGACGGCAGCCGCTTGCCGCCGCCCATCGTGTTCGACCAGCGCAACACGGCCGAGGAGCAAAACGCCGTCTGTCTCGACTGTCACCAGACTGACTCGCACATGTTTCATTGGCAAGGCAGCACGCATGACCTGGAAGCCAGCGCCTGTGTCGATTGTCATGAACTGCGCGTGGCGGACGACCCGGTACTGGCCATCGAAACCCAGCCGCAAGTCTGCTACGAATGTCACCAGGAGCAGCGCGCCCAGTTTCTGCGCCAGTCTCGGCACCCTGTTCAGGGTGCAACGGCCTCGCTGTCCCATGTCGGCCTGATGGGCTGCACCGATTGCCACCAACCGCACGGCGGACCCGGGCCCGCAAACCTGATCCGCAATACGGTCAATGAACAGTGCTACGACTGCCACGCTGAAAAACGCGGACCGTTCCTGTGGGAGCACGCGCCGGTGCAGGAGGATTGCAGCAACTGCCACAGCCCGCACGGTTCGAACTACGAAAACCTGCTGGTCGCCCGGCAGCCCTATCTGTGCCAACAGTGCCACATCGCGAATTTTCACCCCGGGGGCATTTACAGTGGTTTCGGTTTGCCGCCGGAAGGGCAGGACTCCAGGCTGCTGGGCAAGCAGTGCATGAACTGCCACACCCAGGTTCACGGTTCCAACCATCCCGGCGGACTCCGCCAGACCCGATGAGCGGTGCGGACCGATTGAGGAGTTAAGTAATGAAACTCAGTTCCAAGCCGAGATTCACATGGGCCCTGAGTGGCCTGGCGCTCGCTTTTCTCACCGTGCCCACAGGCTCCTGGGCACAGGAAGAGGATTCGGACGACAATCAGGCCGACAAGAAAAAAGATGAGCCTTCGACCATCGTGAGCGAAGTGAACGTCGGGGCTTATTATTCCGGCGAGGATTCCGATCGTTTCGGCAAATTCAGCGGATTGACCGACGAGGGCGCGGAACTCCAGCTCGATTTTCGAGTTGAAAAGCGCCCGGACGCGGCCAGCAGCGACACCGTTCGGTGGCGGCTGCAGGGCTGGCGCCTGGGTCTCGATTCACGTCGGCTGGAGTTCGCCTACAACGATCAGGGCAAGCAGAAGTTTCGCGTCGACTACCGCGAAATACCCAACAACCGTTTCAGCGACGGGCAGACCCCTTATCGCGCGGAAGAACCCGGGCTGTGGCAGCTCGCACCAGGCTGGGAAGTCTCCCCCGGCAGCAGCAACATCCTCGGGTTCACGAATCTGCAGGACAGCCTGATCGATCTGAAGGTCGATACCGAGCGGCAACGGCTGGACCTGTCTTACCATCGCAAGTTGAGCGCCGCCTGGCGCCTGAACGTCGACTGGAAGCACGAAACGAAGGAAGGCACTCGCACGGTCGGCGGTATTTTTGGCTTTACCATCGCCAACGCCCGCGGCGCGATCCTGGCCGCCCCGGTCGACTGGACCACTGACATCGTCGAAGCCATGATCGAGTACGCAACGCCGCGCCTGCAGTTCGGTATCGGCGCCTATGCCTCGTTCTTCAGTAACGACGAAGAAACCTTCACCTTCCAGAACGCATATGGCTTCCGGAACGGCTGGGCGCCCGGCGTAGAATTTCCGGACTCCTTCGGCCGCATGGCACTGGAACCCGATAACAGTTACCTCCAGCTCAAGATGTACGGCGGCGTCAATGTAACGCGATCCACCCGCCTGACCGCCGATTTCTCCGTCGGCAAGATGGACCAGAACGAAGATTTGCTGCCCTACAGCGTGAATCCCGAACTCAACGTTCATACCCCGCTACCGCGTAATTCGGTGGATGCGGAGGTCAACACGACGATGCTGAACCTGCGCCTGACCAGCCGGTTGGCGCGGCGCCTGGGACTGGCCGTCAATTATCACTATGACGATCGCGACAACGACACGCCACGCGATGTCTTCCCCTTCATCGGCGGTGATGCGCAGGACCAGCCCCGTTTCGAACTGGGGCGGATCAATCTGCCCTACAGCTACACGAAACACCGGGCGGACGCCACCGCCACTTACCGCTTCGCGCGCGCCGCGCGGTTCAAGGCGGGCGTCGAATACTCCGACTACAGCCGTGACTTCCAGGAAGTCAGCGACTCCGATGAATTCACCTGGCTGGCCGGCATCGCCCTGCGTGGCTGGACCCACGGTTCCCTTACCGCAGACGTTCGTCAATCGAGACGCGACGTGAAGGAATACAACGGCAATGCGCCACTGATCGCCTCGCACCTGCCCGGCGCCATCGACGACGACGAGCACGTGAACAACCCGCTGCTGCGCAAGTATTTCCTCGCCGACCGGGACCGCGACGAGCTGCGGTTTCGCGCCGACCTCGTGCCCAGCCCCGAAATCAATCTCGGTCTCGCCGGCAGCTACGCCGAGGACGACTACAGCGAAAGCGAACTGGGCCTGACCCGGGCCGAGGTCATCAGCGTTACCGTCGACGCGGGTTGGTACCCGCAGGAGCGTGTCTCGCTGACCGGCTTCTATACCCGGGAAGAATACGACGCCTCGCAGGCGGGCAACAGTTTCTTCAACCCGGCCAGCCCGTCGTTTGCCGGCCACGACTGGTTTGCGGACGCCGAAGACCGGGTGGACACCTGGAACGTCGCGCTGACCTTCAGCGACATCGGTGCCGGCCGCGGCTGGAACGGCATCGATTTGGGATTTGATTACACCTACTCCGATACCCGCAGCGACATCGCGGTGACCTCACCCACTACGGTCACTGCGCCGCTGCCGACGCTGAAGGCCGAACTGACAAGTTTCACTGTGTGGGGCAGAGCGCGGCTGAGCTCGAATTCCAGCATCCGGCTGGCGGCGGAAAGCGCCGAACTGACCAGCCGCGACTGGGCGCTGGACGGCGTTCAACCAGACACACTGGCCAATGTTTTGCTGTTGGGCCAAAGTTCAGCCAATTACGATTTGTGGCTGATTTCCGCCTCCTGGCGCTACCAATTCTGAAACGAAACGATGGAATCCATTCACGCTGACGTCGTAATCGTCGGAGCCGGCGGCGCGGGCCTCCGCGCGGCCATCGCGATTGCCGAGACCAATCCCGACCTGCAGGTCGCGCTGGTCTCCAAGGTCTACCCAATGCGCAGCCACACCTGTGCTGCCGAGGGCGGAGCGGCCGGCGTCAAGCGCCCGGACGACTCGCTCGAAACCCATTTCAACGACACCGTCAGCGGGGGCGACTGGCTTTGTGACCAGGATGTGGTCGAGTATTTCGTTGAGCAGGCGCCACGGGAACTGGTGCAGCTCGAGCACTGGGGCTGCCCATGGAGCCGGGACGACGACGGATCGGTCGCGGTCCGACCTTTCGGCGGCATGAAAAAAGAGCGCACCTGGTACGCGGCCGACAAGAGCGGCTTCCACATCCTGCACACGCTGTTTCAAACTTCGCTGCAGTTCCCCTCGATCACGCGCTACGACGAATTCTTTGCGCTGGATTTGCTCCACGAGGACAACCGCGTCCGTGGCGTGGTCGCGCTTGAAATGCGCAGTGGCCGCTTCTTCCAGTTCAATGCCTCCGCGGTCATCATGGCAACGGGCGGCGCCGGACGTATTTTCCCCTTTACCACCAACGGCGCGATCAAGACCGGCGACGGCATGGCCATGGCCTACCGGGCCGGCGTGCCGCTGAAAGACATGGAGTTCGTCCAGTATCACCCCACCGGGCTGCCCGGCACCGGCATCCTGCTGACCGAGGGCTGCCGCGGCGAAGGCGGCATCCTGGTCAACAGCAAGGGCTACCGCTACCTGCAGGACTACGGCATGGGGCCGGAAACGCCGGTCGGCGAGCCGGTATTCAAAACCATGGAACTCGGCCCGCGCGACCGGCTCAGCCAGGCCTTCTGGCATGAGCAGAAAAAAGGCAACACCGTCGAAACCAGCTGGGGCGAATGCGTGCTGCTGGACATGCGCCACCTCGGCGAGAAGAGGATCAACGAGCGCCTGCCGCTGGTGCGCGAACTCGCCTCATCCTACGTCGGCGTCGATCCCGTCACGGACCCGGTGCCGGTGCGCCCGGTCGTCCACTACATGATGGGCGGCATCGACACGAACATCGATGGCGAAACCGCCATGCAAGGCCTTTACGCCATTGGCGAAACGGCCTGCGCCAGCCTCAACGGCGCCAACCGGCTGGGTTCGAACTCACTGACCGAACTGTTGGTGTTCGGCAAGCGCGCCGCCCAACGGGCGGTCGAGTATGCATCCCGCGCCGGGCGCGAAGCGACTTCAGCCGATCAGCAGGCCGAGTCCATCGTGACGGGCGTGCGTGAACTGCTGCAGCGCAGCGGCGGCGACGAAAGCATCGCCGGCCTGCGCCGCGAGATGATGACCAGCCTCGAAGACGGCGCCGGTATTTACCGTGACGCGGAAGGGGCGATGACGGCCTGCGCGAAACTGGCCGAACTGCAAACGCGGTTCGCCGGCATTGAGGTGCACGATAAAAGCAATGTATTCAACACCGATCTGCAGTCAGCACTGGAATTGCGCAACATGCTGCATGTCGCCGAGACGGTGGCAGAAGCCTCGCTGGCCCGCAAGGAATCACGGGGCGCGCACCAGCGGCTCGATTTCACGGAGCGCAACGACACAGACTTCCTGAAGCATTCACAGGCCCTTTTCCGGCAGGGCGCCCGACCGCAGATCGACTGGCTGGATGTGACCATCACGCGTTCGCAGCCCGGCGTTCGTGATTACTCGGGAGGGAAAAGCGAATGAGCCTGCGTCAACTCGAACTGGACGTGATGCGCTACGATCCCGAGCAGGACGAGGCACCCCGCTTTCAGCAATACACCGTTCCCTGCGAAGAAGACTGGGCCATTCTCGACGCACTGAATTACGTCAAGGAAAACATCGACACGACGCTTTCCTACCGCTGGTCCTGCCACATGATGGTCTGCGGAAGCTGCGCCATGATGGTCAATGGCGAGCCCAGCCTGACCTGCAAGACCTTCATCCGCGATCTGCCGGACCGCGTGCGCGTCGAGCCGCTGGAAAACTTCCCCATCGAGCGCGACCTCGTGGTCGTCCTCGATGACGTCATGGAAAAACTGCAGCGCGCGAAACCTTTCATCATTCGCAAGGACGACCCGCCCGACGAGGACACCGAATACGTGCAGTCCCGGGCCGCCTTGCACAAGTTCAAGCAATACACCATGTGCATCAACTGCATGGCCTGTTACGCAGCCTGCCCGCAGTACGGCCTGAACCCGTCGTTCATCGGGCCGGCTGCGCTGGCTCTGGCCCACCGCTATAACCTCGATTCGCGCGACCAGGGCAAGTCGGAGCGGCTCGACATCCTCGCCGATCATGACGGCGTCTGGGACTGCTCCTTCGTGGGCGCCTGCTCCGAAGTCTGCCCCAAGCACGTGGACCCGGCGGCGGCCATTCAGCAGATGAAGATCGAAGGTGCCAAGGAGTGGTGGCTGCAGAAGCTGTCACCCGGTGGAGACAAGTCATGAGCCGCCAACCGTATGTCCGGCCGATGCCCAAAAGTACCTGGTACATGCGCAACAAGCGCTATCGCGTGTACATCCTGCGAGAAATCAGCTGTCTGCTTGTTGCCGGCTACAGCGGTTTGATGATTTACGCCCTGTCGGTCCTGGCGACCGGGTCCCCCGCCGACTGGCAGGCCTTCGTGGCGGCGCAGAAAAACCCGCTGCTGGTGTTGGTCCACGCCGTAGCCCTGGCGTATTTTTTGTTCTACCAAACCTTTGCCTGGTTCAAATTGGCACCAAAAGCCATGCCGTTGCAGATCGGTGAAAAACGCTTGCCCGGCGGAATCGTGGTCGCAGGCCATTATGTCGCCTGGATTGTGCTTTCGGCTTTCATTTTCTGGCTGGCCGGGGTGCTCTGATCATGACCATCGCGAAGAAATCCGTCATTTGGGGCCTGTTCGCAGCCGGCGGCACGTTAAGTTCATTCGTTTTTCCGGCCATCATCTTCCTCTTCCTGCTGATATCTGCAGGCATGGTGCCCGGTGGCATGCAATACACCGAGCTTCACGCTTTTGCAGCGAGTTGGCTTGGCAAGTTTGTCCTGTTCGTCGTAATCTTTCTCTCCTTATGGCATGCTGCTCATCGGCTTCGCGTCGTGTTTCACGACTTCGGAGTGCGCAATGACAAGGCAGCAGCCTATGCCGTCTACCTGGCAGCCACGATCGGCACCATGATGACGGCTTTTTATTTGTTCCAGATTAACTGACACGACAATGCAGGGGGCCGGCTTCCCAGCCGCAAGAAAATCATCTTATGAATGACGACTCACATGCATTATCCGACACCTATGACTACAGCGTGAGCAGCTACGCCGCAACGAAAAATCCGCCGACGGCCATACAGGCGCCGCCCCCTATTCCGGATTACCTGCAAGACACCTACTGGTGGGCTTACCTGCACCCGAAGTCCTTTTATTTTTTCGAGCGTGAGTGGGTAGTGAACCTGATTCTCTGGGGCAACATGAAGAAGTTGACTCAGGCCGTGCTGGCGGACATGCAGCTCGACGAGAACAGCCGCGCCCTGCAGGTCGCCTGTGTTTACGGCGATTTCTCCAACCGCCTGGCGGCGCATCTGAACAGGACAAATTCACGCCTCGAACTGGTAGACGTCGCGGCCATTCAACTCGGCAACGTCCGGAAAAAACTCGCAGGCCATGAAAACGTCGGCTTCCACCATCAGGATTCGACCTCGCTGGGATTTCCCGACGACAGCTTCGACCAGTCCGTCATTTTTTTTCTGCTGCACGAGCAACCCGAAGACGCGCGCCGCGAAACGATCGCCGAAGCCATCCGCGTGACCCGGCCCGGTGGAAAAGTGATATTCGTCGATTACCATGGTCCGAAACGCAGCAACCCGATGCGCTACGTAATGAAACCCATCCTTTCCTGGCTGGAACCATTCGCGATGGATCTGTGGCGCCAGGAACTGCCGGATTTCATGCCGGCAGACATCCGGCCTGAGCAGGTCGATTCCCGGTTTTATTTCGGCGGACTCTACCAGAAGATTGTTTTGTCGCTTTAACCCGAACATTGCAGTCGTCGGAGTTCAGGTTTGCACCACCACCGACTTCCGGCGCAATCCCAGGGCATAAAGCAACCCGCCGCACAGCATGAACGCTGCCGTCGCAAGCCATGACTGCAGCGAAGCGTGGCTCATCAGCCACAAGCTCAGCAGCAGCGCCAACACCGGAATCGTCAATCCGCCGGGCAGCCTGAACTGCCGCTCGCGTTCGCCTAATTTGCGGTGCAGCGCCGGCAGCGTCAGGATGCACAGCACGTAGACCAGCAAACGCACCGCGGTGCTTATCACCGCGAGCCACACAAAACCCCCACTGAGTGCCAGCAAGGCGGAAAAGATCGCATAAGACGCGATCGCATTGGCCGGCGTGTGAAAGCGGGCGTGCACCAGCGACAGCCAGCTCGGCAGACTGCCGTCCGAGGCCATCGCATACACCATCCTGGGGGCGGAAAGCATACTCGCGGTCAGGTTGCCGCCGATCGAAAACACCGCACCCAGCGTCAGCAGCGCGGCACCGGCCGAGCCCATCAGGATCAGCGCCACATCGGCCAGCGGCGTTCCGCTGCCCGCAATATCCGGTGCGACGGACAGGGTCACCACCTGGATCAGAAAATAGAAAACCGTGATGGCGAGAATCGTGCGCACCAGCGCCAGCGGAATGTCCCGCTGGGGGTTGCGCGCCTCGCCGGCCGGAATCACGGCACTTTCGAAGCCGACAAAGGCGTAAAACAGGATCAGAGCCGTCTCGCCGAGCGAGTCCAGCGCGGGAATCGTCGCACCGGTGAAAATTTCCGGGTTGGTTTGGCTGATGCCCAGGAAAACCAGCAGCAGCAGCGGCAACAGCTTCAGCAGGGTCAGCGCGAACAGGGCCAGCATGCCCTGGCGGACACCGATCACGTTGACCGCACCGAGTACCACGCAGACCGCCAGCACCGCGGACATATGCAATAAATCGCCCGTCAGCGGCGACCAGAACCAGCTCGCATAGGTCACCATCAGGTGCGCGTTCGCAGCGAAAGCCGCGGCCCGCGACAAGGTGAGCAGCCAGCCCACCTGGAAGCCTGCAAACGCGCCAAAGGCCGTTGTGACATAGCGTACCGGACCGCCGGTGTCTTCGAAATAGCTGGCGGCGCGCGCGAACGAGAGCACGATCAACATGATCAGCAGTCCGCAGGCGACAAATACCCAGGGGCTGAAAAGGCCGGCGCGCTCGACGGCGATGGCCGGCAAGGCGAAAATACCGGCGCCAATGGTTCCGTTCAGGGCGATCGAGCCAAAACCCAGTTGGCCGATTTCCCGTTTGAGGCCGGGTTCCGGCTGCGGATTGGATGTCATTGCTGCCTCGCCTGTCGTCAATAACCGACGCCAC
>JAVVFH010000149.1:0-8667 GCA_032250585.1 Lysobacterales bacterium | reverse complement strand
CGGTAGAGGGCACCGTCACTCTGTATCAGTCCGGAAAATTGCCGGGCCCTGCGGCTGAGGACGACCCTGTCGCCGCTGCTCCCTTCGAGATGGCCGATCCAGACGAACTCACCGGCCCGCAGCTGCGCGACGCGGCTGCGCACGGCGCGCACGGTATTGCCGAACAGGTCGATCTCGATAGTAGGCGAGCGGAAGGCCCGCTGGTTGATGCGAACCGGCTGCGCGGCGCTCACGTGTTCCGGCAACGAAGTGGTTTCCGGCACGCCGACGAACTCGAACAGGGCCTCCTGCGCAGCCGCAGGCTGCAGTACGAGCAGTCCCAGCAGCAGAACGCTCAAACGGGCCGTGAAGCTAAATCGTGTCGTGCGCATTGCAATGTTCCTCGGGGTCATGATCGAGCGACGGCGGTCGTGGCCGCGGCATTGTCAGTTGTGTTGAGTCCGGTTTGTTGACGTTAGCCCCGTATTAATTGCCGTTCCAATGGCAAAATCGCCCGGTTCAGTGTCGGGTTTTAGCGTTTAGGGACCGGCGCGACACCGCATGGGGCGATAGCAAGGTGGGCAAAAGGGTGGGTGTCCGCGAAAGAAAGGCGCACGGAACGACACAAAAGTGGATGTCCGCAAAAACACTGCGGGTAGTACGGTGATCCGAGCGGCCTGCAGGCGCTCGTGTTTGCTCGCCACCTCTGCTAAGGTCACGAAAAATCGCGAAGAGGCCGTTGCCATGACCGTGTCCGTATTTGTCACCTACCCCGGGCCGGCCGGCCAGGCCGCCGGCCTTGAAGCGGCGTTCCGGGAACAGGCGCTGCCGGGGCTTTCCGCCGCGCCCGGTCTGCGTTTCATCGAAACCTTCCGGCCGGCCCCGGGTGAGGTTCCCGCCTTCGCGGAAGATGCGGCCCCGGCGCTGCTGGCGGAACTCAATTTCGACACGCCGGAGGAGGCCCGCGACCTGCTTGACACGCAGGAACTGCGTGCCGCACTGAGCCAGGGCGGCGGTGAGCAGGCTACGGTAGACGTTTTCCACAGCGTGAATTTTCCGCTACCCGGCCACGCGCGGCCGCCACCGCGCAAGGCGCCGTTGTCGTTCGTTGTGCGTTACCACCGGCCGGTCGCGGACGAGGCCGCGTTCGTCGCGTTTTACACTCAGAACCACCCGTTGCTGCTGGCCCGGCTGCCGGGCATCCGCAATGTCCTGTGCTACCTTCCGACCGGCCTGGAACTGCCCGCCGGGATGTCGACTTCCAGCGCATTTTTTGGTAACGAAGTGGTATTCGGCGACCTGGACAGCCTGAACCGCGCGTTGGCCTCTGAAGTCCTCGAGCAGCTTAAAGCCGAAGGCAGGCAGTTTCCGCCGTTCGGGCACAATACCCATCACGCCATGCTGCGCCGGGCTGTCTTCGTTCGCCCGAACTGACGGCGCGCAGCGCAGCGTCCTCGGAGTGTCGCCACGGGTTTAGGTCGCTTATGCCATCAAGCTCGACAGGTCGTTGTCGGCGGCTTTGTCATCAGTGCGGAATTCAGTACACTGTGCCGCGCATTGCAGCTACGGAGTCACTGAATGAAACTCGATACCCGTTCCCTTTCGGACTCGCTGGGCCTGGAGATCCAGGGCCTGGACTTGCGCCGCGATTGTGGTGCTGAACTGACCACGGCACTTGCCGCTTTGCTTTACGAGCATGCCGTGCTGTGTATTCGGGACCAGGAGTTGACACCGGCGGAGTTCGCACGCTTCGGTGAAAGCATGGGGCAGCCAATACATCACAACGAGGAAAACCTGCGTCTCGACAACCTGCCCGGCGTGATGTCGCTGTCCAACGCTGACAACCGCGGCGACCGGCAACTCAACGGCGGCGCGCACTGGCATACCGACCTGGTGCATAGCGACGAGCCGGCCAGTTTCACCATGCTCAACGCGGTGGCCGTGCCGCGCAGCGGCGGCGGCACGATGTTCGCTAACCAGGTCGAGGCCTTCGAGGCACTGCCCGCGGAGCGCCGGGCGCTGGCCGAATCGATCACGGTGGTGCATTGCTACGAGGGCCGCACGGACGGCTCCATGCCTGAATTTGAATATCCGCTGGTGCGTCGCCACCCGGTCACCGGGCGCAAAGCGCTTTACGGGGCGGCGGATACCGGGGTCGGCATTGTCGGGATGGTGGCAACGGAGGCGCGCGCGTTACTGGACGAATTCGCCGATCACGCCACGCAACCGCGCTTTGTTTATCACCATGCTTACCGCCTGCACGACGTCGTCATCTGGGACAACGCGCAACTCCTGCACTGCGCCGATCGTCTGCAGCGGGCCGCCGACCCGGATCAGCGGCGCATCATGCACCGCGTTTCGGTGCGGGGCTGGCCGTCGCTGGCCGGCGCTCAGGCGGGCGCCGCCGGTGCCGGCTAAGGGCGGTTTCCGCAGTGCATTCGGTCCGGGCCTGCTGTTTGCCGGGACCGCGATCGGCTTGTCCCACCTGGTCCAGTCGACCCGCGCCGGGGCCGTCTATGGCCTGATCATCGGCGCCGTCATTTTGCTGATCCATGTCCTGAAGTACCCACTGTTCCGCTTCGGTGCCTATTACACCGTAACCGCCGGGGAGTCGCTGATCGAAGGCTACCGGCGCCAGGGTGTTTTCGCCGTGTGGCTGCTCCTGGGTACGATGCTGTCGTACATGTTTTTCGCGGTGGGTGCGGTGGGCATGTTGTCGGCCGCGCTGATCCAGAGTGTGTTGGGTTTTGAAGCCGATACGCGGATCTTTGGTGCGGGCATCCTGCTCGCGGGGGTGGTGTTCCTGCTGGTCGGCCGCTATCACTGGCTGGATTTGGTCAACAAGGTGCTGGTTTCGGTACTGGCGGTGTCGACTTTCGCGGCGGCCGTGCTGTCGGTGCCGCGTTTGCAGTGGTCCATGCTGACACTGGACCCGGCGCAGATGGACATCAAGCTCCTGCTGTTCATCGCGGCACTGGGCGGTTTCATGCCGGTCTCCACGGACAGTTCGGCCTGGCAGTCGGTCTGGACGCTGGCCAAGGCGAAGGACGCCGGGGTCCGCCCCCGGCTGAGGCCCGTCCTGATGGATTTCAATATCGGCTACTGGGGCTCGGCGTTTTTCGCCATCTGTTTCCTGGTAATGGGGGCGGCGCTCATGCACCAGGAGGGCGTGGCGCCGGCGCCTGAGGCCGTGCCTTTTGCCGCGCAACTGATCGGCATGTACGAGGCCGCGCTGGGTGCCTGGGCGGCACCGCTGATCGGCGCTTCGGTGATCTCGGTCATGCTGACCACGACGCTGGCGGGGCTCGACGCGCTACCGCGGGTGTTGGTGGCCATTACCCGCGTGCTTCGGGGCGACCCGCCGGGCACGATCACCGAAATCCAACTGGACGGCACGCCAGCTTACCGTGTCTACGTGATGCTGCTGGCGGGCGGTGCGATCGCCGCCATTTTCTTCATGACCGCTTCGTTCCGCACCTTTCTCGATTTCGGCACGACAGTGGCGTTCCTGGTCGCACCGGTGATCGCGGTGCTGAACCACCGGGCGGTGTTCGGCGAAGCGGTGGCGAAGGAAGTTCAGCCCGGCCGAGGCATGTGGATCTGGAGTGTCGTGGGGATCTGTGCCTTCGTCACCTTCACTCTGACCTACTTCACGCTGCTGTTCGGGGGCTATCTGGACTGATTGCTCTGACACTCAAGACCCCCCTGCGTGGCAGGCTTTTCCTGTCGCGACCGAACGAGTGGCTTCAGGTACGCGAATCGGACATCCACCTTGTGAGGCATTAACCGGACATCCATCTTCTGAGCGAATAAGACGGGTGCGATACTGGAGTAGCAACAATGAATTCAATTCGACGAGTTGCAGTACTGATTATGACAAACTTTTTTGTGCTACCGGCAGTCGCGCAGGATGCCGAGAGCGACGCGATGCTGCGTGCGATTAGCGGCAACGCCGCGGCGCCTGCGGGGCGCGATGTGAACTACTTCGAAGCGGAATCGGCCACCACCGGTTATCTGGCGCTGCCAGCCTGGGCCGGGACCCAGCCGATCGAGATTGAGGAATTCGCCGTCGAGTGGCCGAACACCCGGCCGCGTGACCCGTCCGTGGCCAACGACGGCCGAGGCGCATCGCGATCACCGACAGGGGCATTTGGTACGTCGACTACGCACGCGGCTATTTGGGTGTCTACGAGCCGGAGAGCGGTGAATTCGATGAGTGGCAAAGCGACCTGACGCACCGGGCCGGACCGTACGCGTTGGCCGACGATGACCAGGGACGTCTATGGTTCGTCGAAACCCACTCGGACCCCAACCGCTTCGTGGGCTTCGACCCGGAATCGGAGCGCTTTTTCAGCATCACGCCCATCCCCAGCGGGGCCGGCGCTGTGCGCCACATGGTGTTTGACGAGGAACGCAACGCGATCTGGTTCGGCACCGACACAAACAAGCTCGGCAAGGCCAGCCTGCCCGAGTGAAGCGCCCGGCAGCAGCGTTCACGAAAACCCCCAGGGACGCCCGCTCTCTTGCAACGGACTTTCGGTCAGACCGCTCTGAGGCTTGCTGGCGCTGGCGGACTCTCCAGGTGGCGTAGACGTGGCTGCAGCAAAGTGCCGAGGAACAGTGCCAGCACCACCTGGGTGGTCGGGATGTGCCAGCTGAAATCGCCCAGCCCGACCAGTACCAGGGCCGTCAAGCCGGCGTAAAGCGGAATGGTTTCGCGGTTCAGGTGGGCGTTGCGCCACAGGCCGGTCAGCACGGCCAGCAGCAGTCCGGCGCCGACGAGGCCCATTTCCAGCAGCCATTGCAGCAGGTCGTTGTGCGCGTAGTCGTACCAGCCGCCCATGTCGCCGGGCTGGACCTGTTTGAACACCGCTTCGAAACCGCCCAGGCCCACGCCGGTCCCCCACCATTGTGCGGGCAGATCCTGGATCATCAGGGCGTAGACTTCCAGGCGGCCTTCCTCGATGGAGGTTACCGCCAGCCGCTCGGCCAGCGGGGTCAGGCCGTACCAGGTCGCGGCGATCAGCGCGCCAAATGCGGTCAGGTACAGCGGCCAAATCGCAGCCGGCCGCAAGCGGGCGCGAAAGCGCGTCCACAGCACCAGGCCGACCAGCATGCCGCCGACGCCGGCCGCGCTGCCCAGCCGCGAGGCCGAGGCGAGCAGGGCGGCGCCGATGATCGCGCCGCTGATGACGCTGCCGGCCACGCGCATCTCGAAGGGCAGTTTCCTCATGCCCGGCATCGAATGGCGCCACCAGATCGAGATCACCAGCGGCCAGGTCAATGCCATATAGCCGGCAAACAGGTTGCGGTTGCTGAAGCTGCCGTGCACGAAATCGATGTTATGTCGCGGCCAGATGCCGAAAATCGTTTCCGAGCCGGTCGCGTGCGAAACCAGCCCGTACAGCGCCTGGAACAACGCCGAGGCCACAATCACCAGCCACAGGATATTGCGGTGGCGGGGCTCGATCGCGCAGGCGGCCCAGGCGATGATCATCAGCGCGGCGAAAGTGGCCCAGCCGCGCAGCGTGGCCGCGGGGTTCGGCGACCACTGGCCGGGGACGTTTTCGCCTTGCCACAGGGCATCGGGATAAGGCCCGAAGCTGCGCGCCAGGGGCTCGAAGGGCAGTACCTGCAGCAGCACAGTGACACTCAGTATCGCGCTGAAAATCCACCAACTTCGGGGCGGCGGCTGAATGGGGGTGGGGGGGCGAATGGCGAAAGCGACCAGCGCGATCAGCAAGGCGCCGCTGAGCAGCACCAGGCCGCTGGCCGTCAGCGTGGCCGGTGTGCGTTGACCCATCAACAGTGGCAGCGTCAGCAGCAGGGCGCTCATCAGCACCAACAGTATCAGGCTTCGGTTCGATGATGAGCTTTGATGAGGCATCAGTCCGCTAACTGCCGATGCGTTGGATGGTCAGAACGCCGTTCTGCTCGCCGAGCCACAGTACGGCGCGGCCGCTGCGCAATGTCTCGATGGTGTCGCTGCCGCGGATGACGATTTCCAGGTCGGCTTCCACGCGCCATTGCTCGCCGTCGCGCTCGAGCCGCTGGACAAGCAGGTTGACCTGGCGCTCCGGCCCCCGCTCGAACAGCTCGCGGAAATGTCGCGCGAGTTGCCGATTGCCGCGCAAGCGATCGTAGTGCGCATCGGGCGCGAACCGCGAAACGAGCCCGGGCAGATTGCCGCTTTCGAGGTCGGTGTGAAAGGCCGCCAGCAGCCGGCCGGCCGGGTGCTGGGCGAAGAAACCCAGTTGCAGCTTGCCGCCCGGCAGCGGCTCAGGCTCAGGCTCGGAAGCAGGTCCGGGAGCAGGTTCGCCAACCGTTGATGACGGCAGGGCCGAGCGGTCCGGGTTTCGGCTCGCGACGTTGCGCGCTTCCCTATCGGGTCGGATTCTCGTCTCGGGCGTTGCTTCACTGCCCTCTTGCGAGACGTGGGTGTCCGAGACGTGGGTGTCCACTTCTTGCGCCGAGATGTGGGTGTCCACTTCTTGCGCTCACTTCTTGCGCTTCTTGCGTCTCCCCGGAAGCCGCCTGGCCGTAGAGGCGCTCGGTGTCGGTCCGCAGGCCCATGGAGCGGAGTTGCTCGTCCACGGTGGGCAGTGGGGTGGGCTCGCTGAGGCCATCGGATCGCGGGTTCATCGCCCGGCGCGCCGCGATCAACAGCGCTGAGGCCTCGTCGTCACTTTGCCGGTCGCCTCGTTCGCCGGCTTCGGCGCCTGTCCGGGCATCCGCCTGCGCACCCGCCCGCACGCCAGACTGAGCACCTGCCTCAGCGCCAGTTCGAGCATCTGCCGGCACATCCTCCTGCCGCCCCCCGCGCCCGGCCATCGATTCATGGCTCGCCAAGGCTAGGCGCGCCGCTTCGTCCCGATCGACAGGCGCAGCCCCCGCGGCGCGGGCATCATCGTTCAGGTCTTGCGCGCTCCGGGCGGCTTCGCCGCCCGTCGGATCGGGCGTGCTGAAATCCCGGTCCGGCACGAGCCACAGGTTGATGATCGGCAGCAGGGCCAGTATGGCCAGGGCGGCAATGATCTTGTGGGCGAGGAAGCGGTCCTGCCCGAAGCGGCGGCGCAGGCGGACGGCGAAGCGCTCCAGGGGCCGGTTCCGGGCCCCGGCGCGGGGCTTGCGGAAAACCGTGCGCGTGTCGGTGCTTTGCGCCCGACCCGGTTGCGGCGTTGCAAAAGCGCTGCCCTCGGGGTCCTGCTTGAATAGCCCGTAGGCCTGGTGTATCGCCTGCGATCGCTGGGTCAGCCAATCCGCCAGGTCCGGAAAGCGGTCGGGATGAAAGGCGCTGGCCAGGCGCCGGAAGCGGCTGCGCCGCGTGCTCGCCGGCTGCTCCGGGTCGAAGCCGGCGGCCTGCAAGTCGAGTCTGCCGTTGTCGAAAAGCGTCTCGTCGAGCCGGAACAGCGCCATGCGCAACAAAACCGGGTCGTCCTCGGGCCGCGGCAGAGCGCCGTGCCTTTCTTCTTTACCACGCCCACCACCGTCACCCCCCTCGCCATGCCCCCCATTGCCGTCACGCCCGAACGAGCCGGTCAGCCAGGCCAGCAACAGGTCCAGGTCCGTCGGACCGAGCGCAGGGTTGGCGCCGGCCCGCAGTTGTTCGAGCAAGTCATGCAGGGCGCTCATCGTTGCCCTGCCGTTAGCGCCGGGGTAATGGGCGGTTCGGGTCGTGGCCCGTCGATTGGCGACAGCGAGATGCTGTCCAGCCACAGCCGGCCGTCAATATTGCGGTCAAAGGCCTGCGTGCGGTCGCGCCGCAGTTCCAAGCGCAGCAGGTCGGCGTCCTCAGGCACGCGTAATTCCAGCTGGAACGGTTGCCAGTCGAAGTCCGGCGACGGCACCTTCAGCGTTTCGCGCAAACCACCCGCCGCCGTCACCAGCAGGTAAGGCAGCGACCGGGTACTCAATCGCTCGGCGCGCCAGGCGCCGGCGAGCCGGTAACGGACCCCGGCATCGGCCGGCAGCAGAATCCACGGCGCGGCTAGATGAATGTTTTCCTTGCCATTGAACTCGATTTTCAGACTGGCCGGAGCTGATTCCGATTCCTCGAAATCGCGTTCGATGCGCACACCCGCCGGGGCGCGGCTGCGCCAGTTCAGGGCGGTGTCGCGGCCCAGTTCACGCGAGAAACTGCCGTTGACCACGCCCGAGTGCAGCTGTGGCTCGCGCCGGGTCCAAAGCTCGAAGGCGCCTTTGGCGTCGCCGGCGTCGAGCAGCAACTGCACGTAATCGAGAAACGCGTCCTCGTCCAGGCCCGGTTTCGGGTCCAGTCGCTGCCACACCGACTCGGCCAATTGGCGGTCCCGCCGCGCGCGCGCAACTGCCATGGCCTGCTGCAGAAACAACGGGCCGGGCGGCAGGACGCGGTCGATCAGTTCACCGGGGTCGTCGATCCAGCGCCGGGCGATGAACAGCGCCTGTTCGGTATCGCGCGGGTATTGCACCAGCCACTGCCGGAGTTGCGTCTCGGCCAGCCGGAGTTGTCCGACCTGCATAGCGATCTGTGCGGCGGTCCACAGCGCCTGTCTTTCGAATGGCTGGCTGGCGCGGGCCTTGGCCAGCAGCCGTTTCGCGGTGACAATATGCAGGTTTTCAATGATCCTGCCATCCACCACCGCAACTCCCTCGCCCTGCGCCACCGCCGCGTCAAAGGCCGCGATCTGACGCCGCGCCAGATCGATC
>JAVVFH010000148.1:0-8857 GCA_032250585.1 Lysobacterales bacterium | reverse complement strand
GCCCGGCTGGGCAAGGAACTTCCAGGCCAACGCCAGCACGTTTTTCCATTTTTCGGCCTTGCGATGATCGAAGCCCGTCTGCAGGAACTGCTGCTCGGACAAAGTTCGCGGGCGTCCCACGTAGATGTTCGCCAGGCGCAAGCGGCAGCCATCAAGGTGCACGAAAGGGCGTTCGATGCCGGGCTTGCCATGCTCCGGATAAAAACGACGCAGCGAGGCTTCCTCGGCGACGCCGGCCAGCATCGAATGACCGCTCGCCGCCAAGCGGTCCTCGCGCGCACAACGGCGGACGAAATCGTCCACTGCGGCGGCCGAGATCAGCGGCAGGTCGCTGGAGATAAACAACAACGGGCGCTGCGGGTCGTCGGTTCCATGACGTTCGCGGTAACGCGCCTCCGAAGCGTGGATGGCCTTCCAGGCATTGGCCAGCATCTTGCCGCTTTGCTGCACCACGGTCACCTGGCGGCCAAGAACTTCCGGCAGGCCCTGAAATATGCCGCGTAGCCGCCCGGAGGGACCGACCACGAAAATCTGCGCGATGAACGTCGCATCCAGCAGCGCTCCGACCACGCGGCGCACCAGCACCTGCCCACCGATTTCGAGGAACGCCTTGTTGCTGTCCTGGATCAACCGCTTCGGATTGTCATCGGTACCCGCCAGCACGATCGCATCGATGGGTTCCGGGTATGGGCCGGCGGCGCCGGATTCAATGCGTTGCATGTGAGGTCACAGGGTGGCTTGAGACTCAAAATGGCAGCATTTTTGCCGGTATTCAATAGCCGGTGACCCCAACAGCGAATCGACATGCCAATGCAGGACTGTATATTCCTTCTTTCTTATATATTGATCAGCATCAAGTGGACGCTGCAATTGATGTCCTACCATTCATGATTGCTGCAGGTCGTGATGACTGCAGGCACGCGCGACAACCGGAGCTTGGCAGACATGCCCGACATCACCCAGCAAGCGCTGCACCGCATCACCCCGCCGGACGGCTCGAGTTTCCAGGGGTCCGGCGTCGAGATCGTGCGACGCGAAGATTTTTCCGACCTGACTTACCTGCTCGAAATCAATCATCCGATGATGGCCCGTGCGGCTCGCCCGGGGCAGTTCGTGATCGTAATGTCGCGCGAGGAAGGTGAACGAATCCCGCTCACGATCGCCGACTTCGACCGCGACCGGGGGACCATCACGCTGGTGATTCAGGCGGTGGGTAAAACCACCCGTGAAATGCAGCTCGACTGCCAGGTCGGCACGCGCCTGATCAGCGTCACCGGGCCGATGGGGGAGCCCAGCCGGATCAGCAACGTCGGCAAGGTGGTGTGCGTGGGCGGCGGCCTCGGCGTGGCGCCGGTGTTTCCGCAAGCCCGCGCCTACAAGGAAGCCGGCGCCTACGTGATCGGCGTGGTCGGTTTCCGCGACCGGAGCCTGGTGTTCTGGGACGAAAAGTTTCGGGACGTCTGCAACGAGTTCATCATCTGTACCGACGACGGGTCCGCGGGCATCAAGGGCCTGGTCACCGACGGCATCGATCTCGCGCTGAAAAAACACCCGGACGTGCAGGAGGTGGTCGCCATCGGCCCGCCGATCATGATGAAAGCCTGCGCCGAATTTACCCGACCGCACGGCATCAAGACCGTCGTAAGCCTGAATCCGGTGATGGTCGACGGCACCGGCATGTGCGGCGGCTGCCGCGTCAAGCTGCACGACGGCATGAAGTTCGCCTGCGTGGACGGGCCGGATTTCGACGGCCACAACGTAGACTTCGATGATCTGATGAACCGGCTGCACCGTTTCTCCACGGAAGAAAAGCTGGCTGTGGAGAAGTGGACCGCCACCTGCAAGGCGAGGCTCTGAGCATGGCGCGAAAAACAATCCGTACGATCCCGCAGGAACGCACGGCCATCCCGGTACAGGAACCGGCCCAACGGGTCAACAACTTCGAGGAGGTCGCGCTTGGCTACAGCGAGGAAAATGCGTTGCTCGAATCCGAGCGCTGCCTGATGTGCCCGCAACCGGCCTGCGTGGCCGGCTGCCCGGTGCACATCGACATCCCCGGCTTCATTCAGAAAATCATCGACCGGGATTACCACGGCGCCTTCGACGTGATCAGCGACGCCAATCTGCTGGGGGCCATTTGCGGTCGCGTCTGCCCGCAGGAAGACCAGTGCGAGGGTGTGTGCCCGGTTGGCGAGACGCTGGAACCGGTGGCCATCGGCCGGCTCGAGCGCTGGGTCGGCGACCTGGCGATCCGCGAGGGCTGGGCCAGCGTGCCGTGGATCGAACCCAACGGCTTCCGTATCGGTATCGTCGGTTCTGGCCCGGCCGGCGTCGCCTGCGCCGCAGACATGGCGAAAGCCGGCTGTGAAGTCGTCGTCTACGAGGCCTTCCACAAGCCCGGCGGGGTGCTGCGCTACGGCATTCCCGAATTCCGCCTCCCCGATGAGGTGATCGCAGCCGAAATCGGCAAGTTGAGCACCCTGGGCGTGAAAATCGAATGCAACACGCTGGTCGGCCGCCTGTTCACCATCGAGCAGATGATCGATGAAATGGGCTTCGACGCCGTGTTCATCGGTACCGGCGCCGGCACACCGCGCTTCATGGACATTCCGGGCGAGTACCTCAACGGTGTGCTGTCGGCCAATGAACTGCTGACCCGATGCAATCTGATGGGGGCGGGCGACTTCCCGAATCACGACACGCCCCTGGGGCTGGGGAAAAAGGTCGCCGTCATCGGCTCCGGCAATACAGCAATGGACGCGATGCGCGTGTCGCTGCGCCTGGGCGCTGAAAAAGTGCACTGCATATATCGCCGCAGCTTCGAAGAAAGTCCGGCGCGCAAGGAGGAAATCGAGCACGCTGACGAAGAAGGCGTCGAATTCCACTGGCTGACCAATCCGGTCGAGATTCTCGATGACGGCGATGGCAACGTACGCGGCTTGCGCTGCATTCGCATGGAACTGGGTGAACCGGATGAATCCGGCCGTCGCCGCCCGGTGCCGGTCGAAGGCAGTGACTTTGAGTTCGAAGCGGATACGGCGGTCTACGCCATCGGCACCAGCGCCAACCCGATCATTGGCCAAACATCCGACATCAAGCTCAACCGCTGGGGCTTCATCGAAACCGACGAGAACATGGCCACCTCGATGGCCGGCGTGTATGCCGGCGGCGACATCGTGACCGGCGGCGCAACGGTGATCCTGGCCATGGGCGCGGGCCGCAGGGCCGCGCAGTCGATGAAAGCCTATCTGGGCATCCGCGATAGCGAAACGATTTATCGCGAACAAAGTATAAATCTTGGCAATACATTATTCGGTATAGATCGGAATGAGCGTAACTTCGCACGAATTCGAACGGCTTGATGGGTGGGTCCGGCATACTTTGCAACAGCGGAGCGATGAGGGATGGAAGGTATGATTTTTATGCGTAGTGTTCGCGAGCTTTGCTCGCTCCTACAGGGGAATTGATCTGATGAGTACAACTGTGGCGTCGAATGACCAACTGGCCGTGCGGCTACGCCCGAAATCCTCCGGACGGCACAGTCGACCTGCGCTGGTGGTGGACGAGCACACGGTGGAAATCGTCAGCGACTCGGGTGAGGGCGCCCAGAAGGCAGGCCAGTCGCTCGGTTCGATCGCCGCCCGCATGGGCATCGGCGTCTGGACGGTCGAGATCATACCGGCGGAAATCCAGCCACCCGCGCGCAGCATCGAAGGCGCCAGCGGCAACCGTATCCGGCTCGCGTCGCGGCGCGTCACCAACGGCGGCGACGAAGCCGACCTGATGGTGGCCTTCAACGACCAGGTGATGCTGCGCCGCTCGCGCGAGGGCGAACTCAAGCCCGGCTGCACCGTGTTGCTGGAAAATAAGTGGAAGGCCCACAAGGATCCGGTGATCGCCGAACTGTACGCGGCAGCCGTGGACGAGATGGTCCGCGGCGGTTTCGATGTCCGCGAGATCCCGATGGAAGAAGAATGCCTCAAGTTGGTGGACGACCCGCGGCGCGGCAAGAACATGTTCGTGCTGGGCATGCTCTGCCACGTCTATTCGCTGGACATGGAAATCGCTCGCGAGCAGATCCACTTCATCTTCCACAAGAAATCCGACGCGATAGTGAACGCCAACATCGAACTGCTGGAAGCCGGCTACGACTGGGCGGAGCAGCACCTGGACCTGCATTTCAAGGTGCCGCCCGCGCCTGCCGGCAAGCGACAGATGGTAGTCAACGGCAACGTCGCGATCGGCATGGGCGTGGTGGCCTCCGGCATGGAGGTGTGCGCCATGTACCCGATTACGCCGGCCACCTCGGCTTCGCATTACCTCAGTGAAATTTTCGACAAGGTGGGCGGCCTGGTGCACCAGGCCGAAGATGAGATCGCCGCCTGCGCCTTTGCGATCGGGGCCTCCTACGCCGGCAAGTGCGCAGTCACCATTACTTCCGGTCCAGGCCTGGCGCTGAAACAGGAAACGCTCGGCCTGGCCGTGATGGCGGAAATCCCCCTGGTGCTGGTCGATGTGATGCGTGGCGGTCCGAGCACCGGCCTGCCCACCAAGACCGAGCAGAGCGACCTGCTGTTCGCCTGCTTCGGCGGCCACGGCGACGCGCCGAAGGTGGTGATGGCCACCTCGGACATCGAGGACTGCTTCTACTCCATGATCACGGCACGCAAGATCGCGGAGACTTTCAATACGGTGGTGGTGGTGCTGACCGACGCCAACCTCGCCTCCGCTCAGCAGCCTTTTCCGCGCCCGGAACTGCAGGCCGACTGGTATGCCCCACCGATCGATCAAAGTCCTGTCCCCGAAGGCGCCCTGCCCTACGACTGGGACGCCCGCACCGGGCTTTCCCGGCGCTTCATCCCGGGCCAGCCGGGCGGCGAGCACACCCTCACCGGCCTGGCTCACAACCGCAAGAGCTGCGTGGCCTACGACAGCGCGTCGCACCAGGAAGGCGTGCTGCACCGCAGCCTGAAACTGGCCGCCTTGCAGAAAACTTTGCAAGCGCCGACGGTTCACGGCGCCGAGGAAGGCGACTTGCTGGTGATCGGCTGGGGCAGCACCCGAGGTGCAATCGAGGAAGCCGTCGACCGGCTGCGCCGGGAAGGCCACAGCGTCGGGTCGATGCACCTCAAATTCATACAGCCAATGCCGTCCGGCATCCGCGAAATCCTGGCGCGTTTCAAACAGGTGATGACCATCGAAAACAACTGGTCCGACCGCCTGGAAAACGAACTGATCGACGAGGACAACCGCCGCTATACCGAACTGGCGACGCTACTGCGTGCACGATTCCTGGTGGATATCGACTGCTGGTCGGAAGTGCTCGGGCAGCCGCTGAAGCCCGGCACGGTGGAGCGCGTGATTCTCGAGAAACTGAATGCAACGGAGACGCAGCCATGAATGATGCAGTAGCCCAGTGCGTAATGGACCTGGTCGATGACGACTACACGCTGGAAGATTATCAAAGCGCGGTGCCGCGCTGGTGCGTGGGCTGCGGCGACCACGGCGTGCTGAGCGCGGTGCAGCGCCTGTGCCGCGACGAAAAACTGCAGCCGGAAAAGACCGTGTTCGTTTCCGGCATCGGCTGCTCCAGCCGGTTTCCTCACTACATGAGCACCTACGGCTTCCACGGCCTGCACGGGCGCGCGCTGCCGGTGGCCCAGGGCATCAAGATCAAGCGGCCCGACCTGAACGTGTTCGTCATCATGGGCGATGGCGACTGCTGCAGCATCGGCACCGCGCACTGGATCCACGCACTGCGTTACAACATGGACATGACCGTCATCGTACTCGACAACGGCATCTACGGCCTGACCAAGAACCAGGCCTCGCCGACTTCCCCACTGGGCATGGTCACCAACACCACGCCCCGGGGTTCCCATCTCGATCCGCTGAACCCTATCAGCGTCTCTCTCGGCGTCGGCAATGCCTCCTTCATCGCACAGGCCGCCGACTGGATGCCTGACCTGACGCACGACATTATCCAGCAGGGCTTCCACCACAAGGGTTTCGCCTTCATTCGGGTGCTGCAGCGCTGCCCCGAATTCCTCGGCCACCGCTACGACGAATGGGTCCAGGATCCGTCGCGCATGCTGATCCTTCAACACGAGAACGGCCTGCAGATTTCGCCGGACCTGGCGCGCATCTACCGCAACCAGGAACAACACGATCCGGCCGACCGCGGCCGCGCCCGCGAGATCGCTGCGGTCAACGATCCGCTGCCGGTCGGCGTGCTGTACCGCAATCCGGGCATTCCCTGCTACGAAGACCAGCAGGTGCCCGAAGTGGCCGGCACAGCCGAAGGAATGATCCGCTACCTGCAAACCGAATTCGACAAGTTCACCATTGATCCCGCGGAGACCCGCGCATGAGCGTTACCGCCCGCTCCCTGAGTGCCTTTCACCGCATCGGCGAACGCTCGGGCGTCGAGGTGCCCGGCACCGCGCCGCGAGGACTTCACCCGGCGCTGTTCGCAGGCTATTCTGACCTGAGCCGACTGCGCTATGACTTCCCTCTGGTGCTGACATCGGACGAGCACAGCTGGGTGACCTCACTGACGGATCTGAGTGACGAACTGTTACGCGAGATCGCGCCCGAAGGCGGTGCCGGCGACGAACTGCGCCGCCAGGTGCTCAGCCTGGAACAGGAAATACGCGGGCTCGCCAGCCAGGGCCGTAGGGGCTCGCTGTCGTCGCTATGGCAGGCCGCGCAGGACACGCTGCTCGCACGCAGCTCCGAGCGACACCGGGCGCGCCTGGCGTCGAACCTTGAGCATGCGCGCGCGCACTTGCGGCGCGATGGCGATATCCTCGATTACGATGGTGCGATGCCGGCACGCCTGCTGACCCATGCCTGGCGGGAAAGCCAGCGCCTCAAGGCCCGCAGCCTGCAAGCGCGCATCGAACGCCTGGCGCGTAAGCTCGGGGACATCCTGCGCGTGGACTACATGAATTCGTCCGCGGCGCGCGCACCGGGCCAACTGGCCGCTTCGATCGGCGCAGCGGACGGCAAGGTCTTCGATTTCGCGGCCATGGCGCAAATCCTCAATTCGGCGCCCCCAGCGCCCGCCCTGCCCGCTGCACGGCGCCAGCGCATCGAGCGCGCCATCGACGTACTGTGCGGCCAACGCTTCGGCGCTGAAACCGTTAGCCGAAGCGCCACATCGACCGCCACCTCCGGTACTTACGACTTCGAATACAGCGATTGCGAGGCGGCCCTCGCCGCCTTCCGCGAACGCCTGCCGGCGATGGCGGAACTGGTCAAGGCCATCAGCATTTCGGAACTGGAAATCGAGAACCGCTACGCGGAAGAAACCCACGACCCCTGGTTCGCCCGATTCAATCCCGAGATGCTCGGGCCGGACGACCTGGCCCTGTTTCCTTCCTACCTGGTGGTCATGGAAAAAACGGCCGATGACGTCGCCAGCCGCCAGGAACTCCTGTCCATCCTGCAGGCGGGCCTGCCGTTCAAAATCCTCGCGCGCAGTGCAGACCCGCTCGGCGACCCGGGCATCGCGAGCGGGCAATTGAGCTTCGGCACGCGCGGCCAGCAACTGGCGGCCATGGCCGCGGCCCTCGGTCCGGTCTTCGTGATGCAGGCGCCAGGCTCTTCGCTGTACCGCCTGCGCGACGCCCTGCTCGACGGAATGACCCACGAACATCCCGCCCTCTTCAGCGTCTATTCCGGAACGGCCTCCGGCGACGGACCCCAGCCGGCGGCCGCGCCTTACCTGCTGGCCGCAGCGGCAGCGGAATCACGAACCTTCCCCTGCTTCGTCCACGACCCCGCGGCCGGCTCCGATCTCGCCGCGCGTTATCGTCTCGACGGCAACCCTGAACCACAGCTTGAGTGGACTCGCCACAACCTGGAATACGAAGGATCGCAACACGACCGGCACTCGCTGGAGACCGCCTGGACGCTGGCCGACTTCGTCGCCGCCGACCCGCGCTTCACCGACCGCTTCGCCTGCGTGGCGGACGACGGCCCACACGAAGAACTCGTCAGCGTAGATGAGTTTTTGAAGCTGGATGAAAAAGCCGCCGCGCGCAAAGTACCTTTCGTCTGGCTGGTCGACGAGAAAAACCGTTTGTACCGGGCTGCGATCGATCATCGCCTGGTGGATGCCACGCGCCGCTGCCAGCAGGCATGGCGCCGGCTCCAGGAACTCGGCGGCATCGACAATTCACACGCCCGCCAGGCTCTGGTGGACGCCAGCGCTAAATGGCAGCATGAAAAAGAGGCCCTGCTGGCGAACGCCGCCGCAGAGCCGGCCGGCACACCGGTTGGCGAGCCGGACAAGCAGGTTACCGACCCGGCCGCAGCCACCATGCCAGCTCCGGTCGCCGCCGCAGAACCCGCCGCGGCCCCGGCCTCCGACGATCCATGGATCGAAACCGTGCGCTGCACCACCTGCAACGAATGCACGCAGCTCAACGACCGCATGTTCGCCTACGACGCCGACAAGCGCGCCTACATAGCCGATGCCGATGCCGGCACCTACCGCGAACTGGTCGAGGCCGCTGAAACCTGCCAGGTGGCCATCATCCACCCCGGCAAGCCACGCAACCCGGATGAACCCGGCCTGGACGCACTGCTCGAGCGCGCCGCCCCGTTTATGTGAAAGCCGGCCAATGGTGTTTCACGCATTCGGATCAGGGGCGGGGACGCTCTTGCTGGCCGGCTTTTTCCCCAGCCGCGCCAACCACGCCACAACCAGTCCACCCAACAGGGCGCAGCAAGCCAGAAACAGGAAATAGTTCTGGTGTCCCTGGGCACCCGGGGCAGCGTCGAGAATGCGGCCCGCGACCGGCGCGAAGAAAATATCCGGCGTGTAACCGATAAACGACACGATGCCGAC